>DATNEK010000278.1:0-11828 GCA_035553055.1 Streptosporangiaceae bacterium
CAGATATCGAGCAGGTGGTGCGGCACACCAAGGCGCTCGCTCATCGCCAGCTTGCCCGTGCCGATGTCCATGCCGCGATAGAGCTGCATCGAGTCGGCGCTGATCACCTCGCCATCCAGGGCGCCCGCCAGGCGCAGCGACAGCTCTGACTTGCCAACGGCCGTCGGCCCGACTATAGCGACCAGCGGAGCGGCTTGTGGCCTCAGCGCGCGCCGCCAGCCAGTCAGGAAGCCGGTCAAGGCAGCCTTACCGACGGATCGCCGGCATGCCGATCAGCACCGGACCCCCGGGATCTTCCTGAGATTCGCCTGCCTGCTGGCGTTCCTGCCAGGCGTCGCCGCCCCGAGTTGGACGCACGGAGAGCGTCGGGCCGTCGGCTAGCAGGTAGTGCGGTGCGGCCTGAGTGACTCTCGTTGTCACGAAGTCGCCGGGACGAGGCAGCGCCAAGTCGCTATCCGGAGTGAAGTGGACCAGCCTGTTGTCCCGGGCCCGGCCCGACATCCGGTGCGTGACGTCGTCCTTGCGGCCTTCCCCATCGGCGACAAGCACCTCGACCTCCTGGCCGACGAGCGCCTGGTTCTCCGCCAGCGCGACCGAATCGACCAGCGCGACCAGCCGCTCGTAGCGCTCGGCCACGACGGCGGGCGGCACCTGGTCAGGCATCGTCGCGGCCGGGGTACCTGGCCTGATCGAGTACTGGAACGTGAACGCCGCGGCGAACCTGGCCCGCCCGGCCACATCGAGCGTGTCGGCGAAGTCCTGCTCGGTCTCGCCGGGGAAGCCCACGATGATGTCGGTCGTGATCGCGGCGTCTGGCATCGCGGCCCGAACCTTGTCGATGATCGTCAGGTACGAGTCCTTGCGGTACGCACGCCGCATGGCCTTGAGCACAGCGTTCGATCCCGACTGAAGCGGCATGTGCAACTGCGGCATCACGTTGGGAGTTTCCGCCATCGCGGCGATGACGTCGTCGGTGAAGTCCCTCGGGTGCGGCGAGGTGAACCTGACCCGTTCAAGCCCGTCGATCTGACCGCAGGCGCGCAGCAGCTTGCCGAACGCCAGCCGGTCGCCGAACGCAACCCCGTAGGAGTTCACGTTCTGGCCGAGAAGCGTGACCTCGAGCACGCCGTCATCGACCAGCGCCTGGATTTCCGCGAGCACGTCGCCTGGCCTGCGGTCTTCCTCCCGCCCACGCAGGCTCGGCACGATGCAGAAGGTGCAGGTGTTGTTGCAGCCGACCGAGATCGCCACCCAGGCCGAGTACGGCGACTCCCGCCGGGCTGGCAGCATCGAAGGAAACTGCTCAAGCGACTCGGCGAACTCCACCTGAGCCCGGCGCTGCACCCGAGCCCGCTCGAGCAGCGCGGGTAGCGAGCCGATGTTGTGTGTGCCGAACACCACGTCAACCCAGGGTGCCCGGTCGGTGATCACCGACCTGTCTTTCTGCGCCAGGCAGCCGCCGACCGCGATCTGCATGCCCGGGTGGCTGTTCTTGACCGGCAGCAGGTGGCCGAGGTTGCCGTACAGCCTGTTGTCGGCATTCTCGCGAACAGCGCAGGTATTGAAAACAACCACATCGGGCTCTGCTCCGCCCGTCACCTTGAGGTAGCCAGCCGCCTCGAGCAACCCGGCCAGCCGCTCGGAGTCGTGCATGTTCATCTGGCACCCATAGGTGCGAATCTCGAAGGTGCGCCGCCCCTGTCCACCAGACATGCTCATAGGGTAGACGCCCCGCGAGGTTCCGGGCGTCGCCCAGGCCGCCGGGCGCCCTAGCAACATTGACAGTGTCGCGCCTTGCCTGAAATCGTCGGTCTCCCACCGCGAAGGAGCCGTCGTGACCGCCGACCTGATCATCCTTGAGCCGACCGAGCTGCTGCTACCGTACGCCGAGCTAGGCGAAGGCCCGCTCTGGGACATCGATACCCAGTCTTTGTACTGGGTTGACATCCCCGCGGGACTCGTGCATCGGATGGACGACTCGGGCGCGCACACGTCCTGGGATGTCGGGATGACGGTCGGGGCTATAGTGCCGCGAGTCAGCGGGGGGCTTTGCGTTGCGGCTGGTAATGGTTTTTATGCCCTTGACCTTGACACCGGCGTCGTCACCGAGATCGCATCGGCGCCAGGCCTGCCGCGCACCAGGATGAACGACGGCGCTTGCGACCGGGCGGGCCGCTTCTACGCGGGCAGCATGGACGTCGACGAGGCGCCTGGCCGCGGAGGGTTCTACCGGCTCGACGCCGACCACGGAGTGACCCCGCTTTATTCCGAAATTGGGATTTCCAATGGCGTAGGGTGGAGTCCAGATGACCGCCTTATGTACTACATCGACTCTCTCGCCTACCGGGTCGACGTCATGGACTACGACCTGGAGACCGGCCAGATTGGCCAGCGACGCCCGTTCGCCAGGCTCGGGTCTGGTGATGTGGTGCCGGACGGACTGGCCGTGGACACCGAAGGCGGTGTCTGGGCGGCGGTGTGGGGCGGCAGCGTGATCCAGCGGTATGACGCCGACGGACGGCTGACCGGAGTCGTGAAACTGCCGACCGCGCACGTGACAAGTTGCGTGTTCGGCGGGCCGGAACTTGACCAGCTCTACATCACGACGGCGGCGGGACCTGGACGCTGCGCTGGTGCGCTATTTACCTGCCGGGCTGGGGTTAAAGGCTTGCCCGCGTTTCCTTATCGGGGCTGACCCTGCGGCCATGGCCGGTTGTCGGCATTCGCTGCGAACAGCACCAGGCGGGTAGGGCACGATATCCCTATGACCGACAACGGGACGGCGATGACCGAAGACGCGCGCGAGCTGGGAGAGGTGGCGGGCGACCAGGCCACCGAGGCGGCATTGCCGCAGATGCCATACGGCGCCTGGCCGTCACCTATTACCGCGGCTCAGGTCGCTGGCAGCCAGATTAAGATCGCCTTCCCCTCGGTCATCGGCTCGACGCTCTGGTGGCAGGAGGATCAGCCGGAAGACAGCGGCAGGCGAACGGTGATGCGCCAGAGCGCGGACGGGTCGATGACCATGCTGCTCCCGGCGCCGTGGAGCGCGCGCACTCGAGTGCACGAGTACGGCGGTCTGTCGTACCTGCCGGTCGCGTCTGAGGCCGCTGCGGCGACGCTCGTCGCGGCGACGCTCGCCGCGGCTGGCTCTACTGCCACGTCTGAGCCACCGATCGTGTTCGCTAACTTCAGCGACCAGCGGCTCTACCTGGCCGGTCAGGCGGTCGCCGACGGCGTCGGCCAGCCGGTGCCGCTGACGCCCAACCCGGCGAACACGACGCCCGAGTCGCGATACGCGGACTTCGTGCTGTCGCCGGACACGCGCGAGGTGTGGTGCGTGCGGGAGCTGCACTCGGCCGGGAAGGTGACCCGCGCGATTGTCGCCGTCCCGCTCGACGGCTCGGCGGCCACCGATCCTGGCGCGGTACGCGTGCTGGTGACCGGCTTTGACTTCTTCGCGTTCCCGACACCGTCTCCCGACGGCCAGTGGCTGGCCTGGATCTGCTGGAACCACCCGCACATGCCGTGGGACGGCACCGAGTTGCGGGTTGCTCCGGTCGAGGCCGGCACGCCTGGCAAGGGCAGGCTGATCAAAGGCAACAACCGGGAGTCGGTGCTGGCGCCCGTCTGGCGGGATAACGCGAGCCTGTACGTCGCGACCGACTGGACTGGCTGGTGGAACATCTACCAGATCGGCCTCGCCGGCGAGCCGCCGCAAGCGCTCTACCCGGCCGATGAAGAGTTCGCCGGGGCACTGTGGCAGCTTGGGGCTCGCCCGTTTACCCGGCTAGCCGACGGGAGGCTGGCGGTCACGCACGGTCGCGGCGGCGCCAGGCTCGGGATACTCGATCCGGAGACCTCAGAGCTGACGGACCTGAATCTGCCTTACGGCGAGATACTCGTCGGCGTGGCCGCGAGCGGCACCGTGATCGCCTGCGTGGCAGGCGGACCGCATATGCCGGACTCGCTGATCAAGATCGACGCCGCGTCGGGCGAATACCACGTGCTGCGCACCGAGCTGAGCGAGCTACCCGACAAGCGCTACCTGCCGGTGCCCGAGTACGTAGAGCTGGAAGGCCCGTACGGCCGGGTTGTGCACGCACTGATCTACCCGCCGTCCAACCCCGGTGTGGCAGGGCTGGCCGACGAGCTGCCGCCGTACATTGTCTGGGTGCACGGCGGGCCGACCAGCCACGTCACCGCGCGGCTGAGCATGGAAAAGGCGTACTTCACCAGCCGCGGCATCGGCATCATCGACGTCAATTACGGTGGCTCGACCGGCTTCGGCCGCCTGTACCGCAACCGGCTCAACCGCGAGTGGGGAATTGTCGACGTGGCCGACGCGAAGGAGGCGGCGAGATCGCTCGCCAGGGCAGGTCGAGCCGACGAGGCCAGGCTCGGGATCCGGGGCGGTTCGGCGGGAGGCTGGACGGCGCTAGCCGCCGTGACGAACGGGGCCGTGAACGACCCGGTGTTCAGCGCGGCCGTGTCCTACTTCGGCGTCGCCGACCTGCGGGAATTCAGCGAGAACACTCACGACTTTGAGTCCAGGTACCTCGATGGGCTGATCGGCCCGCTGCCTGGGTTCGACACCGTCTACGCCGAGCGGGCGCCGCTCGGCCACGTGAACCCCAACACCTGCCCTGTACTGCTACTGCAGGGCCTCGACGACCCGGTCGTACCGCCGCATCAGTCAGAGTGCATCGCGGCCGAGCTGGCGGCCCGCGGCATCAGGCACGCCTACATCGCTTTTGAAGGCGAGTCGCACGGGTTCCGCAAGGCCGACTCGATAGTCACCTCAATTGAGGCTGAGCTGTCTTTCTACGGCCAGGTACTCGGCTTCAAACCGCGCGACGTGCCGCACCTCAAGCTCGCCGAGTGCTAGCTACCTGGCCAGCTCGGTTGCACGGCTCTCCCTGATCACGGTGACCCGGATCTGGCCGGGATAGGTGAGTTCCTCTTGCACCTGCCTGGCGACATCCTTGGCGATCACCTGCGCCCCGACGTCATCGACGGCACCAGGTTTCACCATGATCCTGATTTCACGACCCGCCTGCATGGCGTAGACCTTGTCGACACCCGGCTTGGCCTGGGCGATCTGTTCTAGCCGCTCAAGGCGCTTGACGTAGGCTTCGAGGGATTCGCGGCGCGCACCTGGCCTGCCCCCGCTGATCGCGTCCGCCGCCTGAGTGAGCACCGCCTCGATGGTCCTGACTTCGACTTCGTTGTGATGCGCTTCGATGGCGTGCACCACTTCTTCGTCCTCCCCGTACCTGCGTGCGATCTCGGCTCCGATCAGCGCGTGACTGCCCTGGACTTCATGGGTCAGCGCCTTGCCGATGTCGTGCAGCAACGTGCCGCGCTTGATCAGCGCAGGGTCAAGGCCAAGCTCGCTGGCTATCATCCCGGCAATGTGGGCGGACTCCACCAGGTGCTTGAGCACGTTCTGGCCGTAGGAGGTGCGGTACTTGAGCTGACCAAGCAACTGCGTCAGTTCGGGGTGCATGCCGGTGATGCCGACGTCGATCAGCGCATCCTCGCCCGCCCTGACGCACAACTCGGATATCGCGCGCCGACTCTGCTCGTACACTTCCTCGATCCGCTGCGGATGAATCCGGCCGTCGGCGATGAGCCGTTCGAGCGTCAGCCGGCCGATCTCACGGCGCACGGGCTCGAAACACGAGAGCAGCACGGCCTCTGGCGTGTCATCGATGATCAGATTGACCCCGGTCACATTCTCAAACGCCCGGATATTGCGGCCCTCGCGGCCGATGATCCTGCCCTTCATTTCATCCGCGGGCAGATGCAGCACAGAGACAACCGATTCGCTGGTCTGTTCGCTCGCCACCCGCTGAATCGCCAGCGTGACAATCTTCCTGGCGCGCTGCTGGCCTTCCTTCCTCGCCTCGTTCTCGACTTCCCTCACCACCACGGCCGCCTCGCGCCTGGCCTGATTCTCGATCATCGCCATCAGCTCGGACTTGGCCTCGTCGGCCGTGAGCCCGGCAACCCGTTCGAGTTCGTCCCGCTGTTTGGCTTCAAGCTGGTCAAGCTCGGCTTGCCTGCCGTGCAGATCCTTGCGCGCTTGATCAAGCTCCTGACCGAGATGATCGAGCCTGCGCAACTCGCCGTCGATCCGCTGCTCGCGCTCAGCGATCCTGACCTCCCTGCGCTCTAGGTCGCCGCGCGTCTGCCTGGCCTCAGCGGTGAAGGCCCTGATCTGTTCGTCCAGCGTCTGCCGCGCCTGCGCTGCCTGCTCGGCCGCCCGCGCCGCCGACCTCTCGGCTGCCCGCTCAGCCGCCCGCTCAGCGTCCGCGACAATGGCCGCCGCCTCGGCCCGCGCGGCCTTGATCCGCTCGTCGCGTTCCTTGTCGTGGTCGACGGGATCAGTCGGATCGGAGCCTGGGCTTATCGCCGAGCGCGCACGGGCCGCCCGGATCACGAAAGTCACGACTACCGCAGCAGCCAGCAACGCAATAACCGCAACGCTGATTGCGAGGATCAGTGCCAGGCTCTGTCCCACCGCGCGCACCCCCTTCTCGCTTCCAAGACTCTTGGATGCCGCCCATTGGGCACCCGAATCTGTTCGCAGCGAGGATTGCCGCGCTATGGTTCCTTCCCTGCGTTGGCTGGCAGGCAACAGCCAAAACCAAATGCCACAGTCCCGGCCCGACTCGCCATCGCATGGCTAGCCGCGTGACCAGCCGGTAGCCGGGTGCTTCCTTTCCGGGCCATTTCGCCCACGTGCTCCCACTGGCCGCTACGTAGCGGCCAGGCCAACCAAGCCGATCTGGCCTCCGGACAGCGCACCTACCGGCTCATAGGCGGCATTGCCCGGCTGCTCGCATATCGCAACCCGTTGCTTCATCTATCCGCTTGCGCGGCATACCTCACTGTCCGTGAGGCTAAGCCGGCGCAGACATCACGGTCAAGGTCAGCCACTCGCCCGAGCAGCGCCAGCCCCGGGCAACGACAGCACTGGGCAACGACAGCACTGTGCGGTTTGCTGTAGTTGGGTGTGCAGCGTTGGACCGTTACCGCAGTTGACCAGCGCCCCGGCAGCTTGATGACGTGGGGTCGCAGGCAGCCCAGAGCCAGGTGGGATGCATCGAGCCGCTGCGGCCTGAAGACATCGCCGACACGGTGGCTTACATCGTGACCAGGAACCGCCGGGTCGCGGTCAGCGAAGTCCTCGTCCGCGCCAGCGAGCAGACCTGGTTAGCGCGCGCCGAGTGCGCCAGAACGAGAGCGCCAAACCGCCCGCTAGCAGTCGGCGGCGGGATCGTCGTCCTCGAACGCGAACGCTTCGTCATCTAGTGCGCTGGAGGCTGAGTCGTTTCCGCTCCGGTCGAGCGCTTCGCGGACGACGCTGTAGGCGAGACTCGCCGGATAGCCCTTCCGCGCGAGCATGCCGACCAGCTTCCTGACCCGCGCCTGGTATGGCTGCCCGGTGGTGCTCGCGATCTTGCGTTCTACGAGCACCAGCGCCGTGGCGCGCTCGGCTTCGGTGCTTAGCTGGTCGACTGCCGACTCGATGGCTTCCCGGGCTATCCCGCGCTGGTCAAGCTCAGCCACGAGCGCACGGCGTCCGAGCCCGCGTCCGTAGTGCCGCGACTCGACCCAGGTGGTCGCGAACGTGGCGTCGTCGATGAGCCCGACCTCGGCGAACCTGCCGAGCACCGCCTCGGCGGCGTCGGCGGGCACGCCCCGGCGCTTGAGCGCGTCGGCGAGCTGAGCCCGGGTACGCGGAGCGGCCGTGAGCAGCCGCAGGCAGATTAGACGGGCGACAGATTGGGGATCAGCGGGCGCATCGATCGGATCGGAACGATCGCCAGCATCCACTCGCCCGCTACGGCTCACGGCTATAACTCCGACTCCCTGGCCGACAGCGATGCTTGCCCCGCCGCCGGCCGGCGAACGGCGCGCGCTACTTGGCACCGCCTGGTCCTGGCACCACCTCTAGGCCGCCGCGCCTCGCTGGCGTGGCTGGCGCTGCTCCGTTCGACGACGTGACGTCGGCATCCAGGTGCGGGCCGACCCCGAGCTTCTCCTTGATCTTCTTCTCGATCGCGTTCGCTATGTCGGGGTTCTCACGCAGGTAGTTCCTGGCGTTCTCCTTGCCCTGGCCGAGCTGATCGCCGTCATAGGTGTACCAGGCGCCGGACTTGCGCACAATCGCCTGCTCAACGCCGAGGTCGATCAGGCTGCCTTCCCTGCTGATCCCGACGCCGTACAGGATGTCGAACTCGGCGACCTTGAACGGCGAGGCCATCTTGTTCTTCACGACCTTGACGCGGGTCCTGTTGCCAACCGGCTCGTTGCCATCCTTGAGCGTCTCGATCCGCCGGACATCAAGCCGCACCGAGGCATAAAACTTCAATGCCTTGCCACCGGTGGTCGTCTCCGGGCTGTTGTGCACCATGACTCCGTCGACGAAGTAGTTGTGGCCGCCATCGACCTCGATGTCGAACCTGTTCATCGACCGCGTCGGTGGCTTGAGGTGAATGTCCAGGATGCGAGCCGGCTGCGGGCGCAGTTCGGCAGGCACGAACTCGGGCTCAACATTGAACTGACCACGCAACCCCGGCAGAAGCTTGTACTCCATCGACGGGTGCAGGTAAGGAGCCACCAGTTTCTGGAACCTCGCCGACGCCGCGGTGCTGAACTGCAACACCGCGACCTGGCGGGCACCACTCGCCCTCAGCTTGACATCTAGCCCGTGAGTATCCCGCAGGTACTGCACGAGCCGGTCACGCGAACCAGGGCTCATCGCCTCGACGCAGATCTCGATGCGGCCAGAGCCGTCGGCGGTCCGCTCCTGAACACTCTTGGATCTGATTGTGAAGCAACCGTCGTCGGCGTACCACACGGCCAGCGCCAGCGGCGTGAGCGCCTTCAGGTAGTCCCTCAGGTGCTTCTTGCCATCGCCGAAGTAGACGGCCTCATGCAGTTCGGCCAGTTCGGGCAGCGGGGTGAAGTCGGCGAAGACCGCTCCCCTGGCATTGGTCGTCCGCGAGCAGCCGATGTTGCCGAGCATCGAGACTTTCCAGTCCAGATACACCGCCTGAGCTGATGAGTGTCCCATCCGGAACCTGGTCCCCGAGCGCCCGCGCCTGTTAGGCGAGAGGCTCCCGTCGCCCATCAGCGAGCCAAGGATCAGTTGAATCTGCTGACCGCTCAGCAGCCTCGGCTCGGCCACGACCACCCGGTCACCGGCGACCAGTTCACCGGCGGGCCTGTATCCGCCAGGAGTCTGGACCATGTGGTTCTCGGTCGCGGCGAACTGAGCGCGCCCGTTGCCGCCCGACTTGGCGACGGTAAACTGCAGGAACCGTTCAGCCCTGCCGTTGTTAAACCAGTTGACGATGCGTCGCGGGACGATCTCACCAGAGTCAGGGTCGTAGGACAGTACCTCGACGTCAAGCCGCTGATTAACGATCTTGCTGATCTTCTCCTGAGTGCCGTCGGCCAGCGTGACTCTGGTGGTCCCGGACATACAGCCGAACATGACGCCTATCTTGTCCCGCAGCTGGTTGATGAAGATGGCTGTCGTCTTTGTCTGACTCAGCGCGCCGGCGACCTTGCGGAGCGCCTGGGACATCAACCTGGCCTGGAGACCTACGTGGCTGTCGCCCATCTCGCCCTCGATCTCGGCGCGCGGTACGAGCGCGGCCACCGAGTCGATCACGACGATCTCGATCGCACCTGAGCGGATCAGCATGTCAGTGATCTCAAGTGCCTGCTCGCCGGTGTCGGGTTGCGACACGAGCAGCGCGTCGGTGTCCACACCGAGCTTCCTGGCGTACTCGGGATCGAGCGCGTGCTCGGCGTCGATGAACGCGGCGATGCCGCCCGCCTTTTGCGCGTTCGCAACCGCGTGCAGCGCTAGCGAGGTCTTACCGCTGCTCTCAGGGCCGTATATCTCCACAATCCGGCCACGGGGCAAGCCACCGATGCCAAGCGCCACGTCCAGCGAGATCGACCCGGTCGGAATCACCTCGACTGGAGCACGCGCATCATCGCCGAGCCGCATGACCGCGCCCCGACCGAACTGCCGCTCGATCTGAGCGAGCGCGGTATCCAGGGCCTTTTCCCTGTCACCGGACTTGATGCCGCTCGCCTTGTCATTCGGTGCCATGTGAACTCCGAGTTGGGATTAGCAGGTCTTCTTCTTACTGCAAGAGACGCTACGCGCCGCCACTGACAATCCGGCTTCGTCTCACCGGCCCGGCCAGCCTAACGAACAATTGTTCGATCATGGCGGCGACGCGCCGAGGTCGGGCTGAGTTTCTGCCGCTCGCCTCCGAGGCCGGCTCGCGGGGGCTGGGTGCTTCAGCGCAGTCTTTCCGGCACAGGGAACGCGGCGCAGACGGCTCGCCAGATCATTTTGACGTCCTCGCCGTCAGCCAGTGCCTGCTGCACCGTGCGCCCGCCAAGGCCGGTGAGCACGAAGTCCTTGGCCACGCTTTGCGCGTACGCGCTGCCGAAGTGCTCGTCCATCCGCCGCCAGAATTCGGTGTGCCGCACGGCGGCAAGGTTACGTGATGTTGCGATCCAGCCCGTCGAGCGCCTCGTCGGCACTCAATCCATGGTGGCGCAGCGCGCGAGCGAACGGCCAGCGCCCGACGTAGCGTTCGAGCGGCGATGGCGGTACGGCATGGACCGGGCATCCGGCGTGAGCGAGGCAGTAGCGGGCAACCCGGCCGTGGAAGAGCCTTGCCAGCGCACCACGCCGTCCGGTGCCGATGATGATGACATCATCCGGCCGGTTCGCCAGCCCGACGAGCACCTCGCCTGCGCTGCCCCTGACGACGATCGGCCACATCCGCAATTCCCTTGGCGATCCGCCCCACGCCGCCTCGATCGACTCCCACAGTCGCTGCCAGGCTGAATCCTGCCAGATCTTGCGGAGGATCGGGTTGGGAGCGCGCTTGTCAGCCATGTCGCCGCCCGGCGGCAGCCACGCGTAGACAGGTATCAGCGTGGCGTCACTGTCCGCCGCCAGATTCCTGGCGTACCTGAGCGCGCGGATACTGCCTGGGCTGCCGCAACTGCCAACGAATACCCGAGCACATAAGGACACGACGACGCACCTTCTGGAGCTGACCAGACCGCCGCCTACTCCCGGCTGGCCTGCTGGCTTCAGCTAACCAGCACACGGCGCATCAAACGCGGATGTTTGTTTGTAGACCCAGTTCAAGTCGGCTCTTTCTTGGCGACCGCACACCAGTGGCCACTCCGGTCTCCGACGCGAGCCCGCGCGGTATTCCCTGGGAGAGATTGGTGAAAGTAAGCGGTGGTCTGGTCATTTCTCCATGATCAACCGTCCCACGCGATGGATCCGGGAATCCATCGCGCCCCGGCGCCCGCCCAGGCCCGGTTCGATGCGATGGATCCGGGAACCCATCGCAGCCTGCGCGCCCCGCCTAGCCCGGCCGGGTGCGATGGATCCGGGGTTTCATCAGGGAAAACGGGTGTGAATACGGCAACCCATCGCGGCACCTGACCGGCCCAGCGCGATGAAACCGGCAACCCATCGCACACGCAGCAGGCCTCCGGGCGCGCACCCCGGCACCCGGGCAACCCCCCGCACCCCGGGCAACCCCGGCACTCCCGCCGTGCGGCGACCCGCCCGCGCTGCCGGAAACCCCGCCGCCCGGCACGACCAGCCAGCAAAGCCAACGCGACTACCCCGAGGGAATTGTCGCGCAGGTATACGCGCCTGAGCCGATCGTGGGCCGCCGTTACTACGAGCCGACCAGGCACGGCGCCGAGGCCAGGTACGCCGACCGCTCAGAGCGGATCAGGGCGGTGCTCGACGCCGC
>DATNEK010000279.1:0-4609 GCA_035553055.1 Streptosporangiaceae bacterium
CAGCGCCGCGCGACCCGCAGCACCGCCGGGCGAGCGCGGGCAGTGTCGTCGGCCCGGCGTTGTCGTTGGGCCGAGCCGCGTGCGGTTGTGACCGTAGTTGCGTCGTGAGACGACAGTAATGTCTAAGGCTGATGGTGGAAGATCAATTCACAATATGACTACCCATTGAGAGCGTTCTTGCCCGCAGCGTGAGCCTCGCGCCCTATGATTCTGAACCACGAGGCCGAGGGCTACACCACGACGTCCCGCAACCTGACGGCTGCCGAGCTCACCAAACTCAGGTCACATCCGGAGAAACTGCTTTGCCCGTCTAGGAGCCTGCGCCCGCAAGACCAGCCGGCTGGCGCATGTCACGTCTACGCACTCGCTAGTTCGCGCCGTCGCGATGCGGCGTGGACCGACGACGCGTGAGCTAGCTCTGGCCCCAGGCAAGGAGCACCACGTGGTTCACGAAGTCATAGCTGCACGTCCCCGATCGCCGCGCGAGAGGGGGTGGCTTAGCTGGCCTGCTCGCGTTGCCGATTCGGCACGCCACGGTCCGCTAGCCGTCAGGAACTTCCGGTTGCTGAGCGTCGGTTTATCCACATCGACGGTCGGCGACTATTGCTACGCGGTGGCGTTACCGTGGTTAATCCTTTCTGGGCACGGCGGGACGGTCTTACTCGGCACGGTGCTCGCGTGCTACGGCATTCCGCGCACCATTTTGATCCCGTTAGGCGGTGTGCTGGCTGACAAGCTCGGCCCCCGTACGGTGATGCTGGCCGCCGACACTTGCAGGTGCGCGCTCATGTGCCTGCTTGCTGTGCTGGCCGCCGAGCGGACCGACCCGCTCGTCGCGCTTGCGCCGATCGCCGCGCTGCTCGGTGCGGGCGAGGGAATGTTCCTGCCAGCCTCGTTCTCCATCATGCCGACCCTGCTTCCCGCGGAGCAGCTGGCGACGGGGAACGCGTTCTCGACCGCGCTCATGCAGATCGGCTCGCTGACCGGGCCGGTGCTCGGCGGCTTATTGGTGGCCCCAGCAGGGCCTTCACCAGCCTTCGCCGTCGACGCGGCCACGTTCGGCGCATCCGCCGCCGCGCTGGCTCTGATCAGGGTTGAGCGGGAGCGGCCGACCGGCGGGGAGCGGACCGTGCCTGAGCCGACCGTGCCTGAGCCCACCGTGCCTGCGGCCCCAACGCCAGAGCCATCCGGGCCGGAGCTCGGCGGGCCTGAGCTCGGCGGGCCTGAGCTCGGCGGGTTAGAGTTCGGCGGGTTAGAGTTCGGCGAACAGGACCGGGGACCGAGCACGTGGCAACTGCTTCGCCGGTCACGCCTGCTTCGGATCATCCTGGCCGTGGCCGTTGCCGCCAACGTCACAGCGGGTGGCACGTTCGAGGTCGCCATGCCGGCCCTTGCTCATGCCAGGTATGGCGCTTCCGGCTTCGGCACCTTGCTCGCGAGCTTCGGCGCCGGGGCCGTAATCGGCACCTTGATCGGATCCCGGATGGGTGCGTTACGTCGGCCGGCGATTGTGGCCTGCTCTGGATTCGTCGTCGAAGGCGCCGCGCTGTGCCTGCTGCCATTGTCCGGCGGGCTGGCAGGCGCGGCGAGTGCGCTGATGGTAGCTGGCGTCTGCAACGGCTTCGGCAACATCGTGCTTTTCACGCTGATACAGCAGCGAGCCCCGGCCCAGTCGCTCGGCCGGGTGATGAGCTTGCTGATGGTGGCGGGAGTTGGCAGTTTTCCCGTCTCCGTCGGCATGGCCGGCTGGCTGGTGAGGCACTTGCACGCCACCGCGTTCTTCCCGCTGGCCGGAGTCGCGCTTGGACTGGCAGTTCTCGCCGCGCTTTGCCGACGAGAAATGCGCGAGTTCGGCCCGATCAGGTAGCGAGGTCAGGCTGCGGGGTCAGGCTGCGGTGCTCGCCAGGTATGTCGCCCATTGAGGATCGCCGTCGCGCGCCGCGCCGATCAGCCGCCAGTGCGATCCGCGCGGTGCGAGCGGATCCCAGCGAAGCGTCCAGCCGAGTTCCTCGATCAGCCGGTCGGCCTTGCGGTGGTTGCACTTGGTGCAGGACGCGACACAGTTCTCCCAGACATGCGCACCGCCGCGGCTGCGCGGCACAACATGGTCGATCGTGTCGGCGGCGGCGCCACAGTACGCGCACAGGTACCCATCCCTGCGCATGAGCGCGGCCCGAGTCAGCGGAACTCGGTTGCGGTGCGGAACTCGAACATACCGGCGCAACCTGATGACCGACGGGACCGCCAGCTTGACCGAGGCTGAATGCAACACGAGCCCCGATGCCTCGTTATGCAAAATCTCAGCCTTGTCGGCGAGGACGAGGCCGACGGCGCGGTGCAGGCAGACGGTGGTCAGCGGCTCATAAGTGATGTTGAGCAGCAATACCCTGCGCAATGCCCCACCTCCCGCCGAGGGGCGACCCGCTGGCTGCGGGAGTTCCGGGGTCGTCCCCCTGGGCCGGCACTGCGAGGCACCCGTGACCAGTGTGACCGGATCACGGCCAGACCGCCAAGACCAAAATGCCACCTAGTCGTTTTCGGTGTATTGAAAGTCTGGCAAACCCTGGGCCAGCCGGGCGCTAGCCGGCCCCGCGGACCGGCCGTCAGACGCCCCACGGCAAGTACGCTTGAACACGTCATGGAGAACGCAACTGAATACGATGCTGCCCGGCAGAAGAGCTTCTACGATGCCGTCGGCGGCGAACAGACCTTTACCCGCCTGGTGCACAGGTTCTACGCCGAGGTCGAATCCGATTCTGAGCTTAGAGCCGTGTACCCGAGCAAGGATCTTGGCCCGGCAGAAGAGCACCTGCGGCTGTTCCTGATGCAGTACTGGGGCGGCCCAACCACGTACAACGAACGGCGCGGGCATCCGAGGCTGCGTATGCGGCACGTTCGGTTCGCGATCGGAGAGGCGGAGCGAGACGCCTGGTTGCGCCACATGCGGACAGCCATGGACGAGATCGGCCTGGACGCCGAGCATGACGAGCAGCTATGGCAGTACCTGGTGATGGCCGCGGACAGCCTGGTCAACGCAGAAGCTCCGAGCGGCCCTGAGCGCGGGGAGCATCGCCCCGACCTGGGCATCTCCCCCGCCTGAGCCTGGGCACGGCTTCAGCCGAACACCCGCTCCGGCGTCACGAGCACCGCGGAGCGACGTTCGGCGACCATAACCCTGTCGTACTCATCGAAGTCCTCATGCTGCCCGCCGGCCGAGGTGAAGATTTCGCGCAACAGAAGCCTGAGCCGCTCAGGACCGATACCCTCGACCGGGTCGTCGGGACCAATGATCTGAGCAGGCCCTTCAACCGCGGTCCACTGCCACCCCGCCCGCAGCACGACGCTGATCCTTGGCCGCTCGCGCAGGTTGGCCAGCTTTCGCGCCCGGCCGACAATGACGGCGCCGACAACCCTCGCGCCGGTCAGCGGATGATCGAGCACGCCGACGTTGACGACTGAGGGACGCATCCGCCCGTCGGCCCCGATGACGGTCATTACCGCCAAACCATGATCTTTACCTACGAACACCTCGAAATCGGCAAGCTCAGCCACTGGCACTCCTACCTATCCAAGCCTCATGCTGGCCTTACATCTGCACCCGCTTGCTTGACGGATCGTACAGCGGCCGCAGTGACGCGATCGCGGGGTAGACCGAATCACCCAGCTGGACCGTCCAGGTGCCAGAGTCAAGATACTTCTGGGTGATCGGCACGTCCGCGTCTACCATCGCCAGACCGACCGCACCGCCAAGCGTGAAGCCATACGACGCCGAACGCAGGTACCCAGCCGGTCGCCCATCCCGCCTGACTATCTCGGCGTGAAAAAGCAACGGCTCAGGATCGGTCACCAGAAGCTGGATCAGGCGCCGGGTGAGCGGGCCGTTCTGCTTCTTCGCGAGCACCGCGTCCCTGCCGATGAACCCGCCCGGCTTGTCAAGAGCGACGGCGAATCCCAGGCCCGCCTCGAGCACCGAGTCGGTGTTGTCGATGTCGTGTCCGTAGTCCCTGTACGCCTTCTCCATTCGCAAGCTGGCCAGCGCCTTGAGACCCGCGTGCCGCAGGCCAAGCGGACGCCCGGCCGCGACGAGCCTGTCGTACACGCCGACGGCTTGCTCGGCCGGTATGTGCAGTTCGTAGCCAAGCTCGCCAAGGTAGGTGATCCTGACGCACAGCACTCGCGCGTACCCGATGTCGATGTACCTGGCGGCGCGGAACGGGAACGCCTCACCTGACATATCGGCGTGCGTGACCGCCGTGAGAAGCTCACGTGATCCAGGCCCCTGGACGTTGATTTGGCAGTATCCGGAGGTCACATCCGTGACAAACGCATGGCTGTCGGCTAGGTGCCGCCGCATCCAGGTCTCCGCGTGCCGGTGTGCGGTGTCCGAAGCGACGACCAGGAACTGGTCATCGTCGAGCATGGTCACGGTCAAGTCAGCCTCAAGAGTGCCGCGGTCGTTCAGCCACTGCGTGTATGTGATGCGCCCTGGTTCAGCCGCCACCTGATTGGCCGAGATCCGCTCGAGCCCGGCGGCCGCGTCCCTGCCCTGCACGAGGAACTTGGCCATGAACGACATGTCCATGAGGATCACGCCGTTCCTGGTCGCGTG
>DATNEK010000280.1:0-10203 GCA_035553055.1 Streptosporangiaceae bacterium
CTAGACGCGCGTTTACAGGCGACGCCAGGCGTCGGCTAGGGCGACGTAGCTGGCCTTGCGGAGATCGCGCTTCACGCTCGGGGTGACAACGACGATCTCGTCTACCTCGGCGAGTTCCTTCATCTCGAGCAGGCGCTCGGCCACGGCTTTCGGCTCGCCGGTCACCATGCGGCTACTGTCGCGGCGCGCCGAACGGAACTCGGCGGACTCGGCGAGGTTGTGCACCTCCTCGGGCCGCAGCGGCTCGCGCTTGCCGCGGCGAAGGTTCTGGATAGTGAGCGTCCAGCCCGCCTCGAACTCGAAAACCGCCTGCTCGTCGTGGCTCGCGAACGCCAGCACCGACATAGCCGAGTACGGCGTCGCGCTTTCCGTGCGCGGGGAGAATTCCCTGCGGTACCGGCGCAGCAAGTCGAACGCCAGATCCGGGCTCATGTGGTGCGCGAACACCGCGCTCATCCCATTGAAGGCGGCGAACGTGGGGCCGTACTCGCTTGACCCGAGCACGAAGAGCTCTGGTCGCTGCGTCACGAGCGGCGCGGCCACCAGTTGCGCGTACGGATGATCGGCGGCGAAGCCATCGCCGAGGAATGCGAGGAGCTCGGCGACCTGGCCAGGAAACTCGGTGCCGGGGTCGACCACCCTGCCGCGCCGCAGCACGTGCGCGGTCAGCGGGTCGGTGCCTGGCGCTCGGCCAAGTGCCAGGTCGATCCGCCCCGGGTACATCGCGAGCAGCGTCCTGAAATTTTCGGCGACCTTGAGCGGAGCGTGGTTGGGGAGCATGATGCCTGCCGCGCCGACCCTTATCGAGGTGGTCAAGGCACCCACGTGCGCGATCAGCAACTCGGGTGCGCTGCACGCCAGGCTGGTCATGTTGTGGTGCTCGGAGACCCAGTAGCGCCGGTAGCCGGCGGCCTCGATCGCTGTGGCGATGCCGACGGCGCCGGCGATCGAATCAGCGGCGCTCTCGCCGTACTCGATGCCGACGAAGTCGAGCACCGCGAGCGGCAGCGATCGCTGGTCCACATTCACGATGGTGAAAGCTCGCGCGGGTGATCTACATTCCCAGGGCCGGCCCGCACATCAGAACTGTGCTGAGCGGCACCGTGGTGGCGAGGGCCGCGCGCAGGTCGGGGGGCGCCGGTACGTCGCGCAGGTGGATCGGCTCGGCGGGCCAGCCGGACGGCGGCGGCGACACATTAGCGGTGGGCCCGGTGACGTTCAGGCTGGATAGCGGCCCGGCGATGCCATGGCCGGTCAGCTTCAGCGCGGCTTCCTTGCGCGCCCACGCCCAGATGAACCATCCAGGCCGCTGGTCTCTTGGCACCATGAGGAATTGTTCCTGCTCGGCGGGCGCGAGCACCCGGTTCGCTAGTTCGTCCACCGCCCGGTCGCCGGATACAAGCTCCAGGTCGACCCCGACTAGCCCGTTGGCTACCACGGCGACCAACAGCCAGCCCGCTGAGTGCGAGACGCTGAAGTCGACCGGCGCGCCGGCGACGTAAGGCCGGCCGTGGTCTTTGCCGCAGTGACGGCAAACCCGCCCGATCGTCACCGCTTCAGGCGCGCAGCCGAGATAGCGGCCGAGCACCTGGCGCTGGGCCGCCTTGGACGCGACGAACGCGTCCTTGGCCTTGGCGACGCGGAACCGTTCCGCCGCTTCGCGTTCGCCGGGAGTGAGCAGCGCCTGGTGGCTAGCCGCGCCGGTGGTCGGCGCTGACCACAAATGACACACGCCCGCCTTCGGCAGGTCGCCAGGCTGGGGGAGAGTAAGCGGACCCCAGGTGCTCTCCGCGCGACAGGTGTCCACGCCACATACAGTAACGCCAGGACGAGTGTGCTCGGAGGTCATCGGCTGGCTTTATCCGCTCCGTTGACACTACTGATGGTGGCAACTAGCATCGGATGCTGAGACGATTAGGACATTGGCTGTGTCTCGCAATGCCTTTTTTCTGGTAACAGCGATTTCTGATAACAGTGGTTTCTGGTAACGGCGGTTAAGGCATGGACATTGAGGCTGTAGTTCGCGATGGCTTAGTGCGCGTCATCGAGCCCGGTCCAAGGCCGGACGAAATAAATCCAGATCTCGATATGGCCGATGAGTATGGTCTCACGTCGCTTAACAAGGTGATATTTCTTATGTCGGTGTGCGACGACACCCAGGTCAGCCTCGCCGAGTTCACAGAGTCCGATGTGGCGCGAATGCGTACCGCGCGCGACGTCGTTACCGCCTTGTCCCGTTTTGCCAAAACTCCAGAAGTATCCGGTGGGCTGGCCCGGGATATTACAGTGGCGGAAACGGCATGAACTGGGCGGAAAAGGCGGCGGTGCCGCTTGAGAACGAGCACGTCTTGCTGCGGCCGGTGACACCGCAGGACAGGGTGGCGCTGCGCGCGATCGCCCTGGACCCGAGGATCTGGCGTTATTTCGTCGTCAGGATAGAGACCGAAGCCGACTTCGATGCCTTCTTCGATCTCGGGATCGCCGATCAGGAGGCCGGGCGCAGGGTCGTTTACTATATCGCCGATAAGCGCACCGGAGCCGCCGCGGGCAGCATGAGCTTCGGCAATATCATAGAAAAGGACGGCCGCCTTGAGATCGGGTGGTCCTGGCTCGGGATCGATTCTCAGGGCAAGGGCATCAACCGATGGGCGAAATTTCTGATGATGCAGCAAGCTTTCGAGGAGCTTGGTGCTGAGCGAGTGGAATTCAAGACCGACTGCCTGAATGTGCAGGCGAGGCATGCGCTGACCAATATCGGTGCGCGAGAAGAAGGCACGCTGCGCAGCTTTAATCCGATGCCTGATGGCCGGCGTCGTGACGCTGTGTACTACAGCGTGCTCAAGGCTGAGTGGCGAGGCGTCAAGGAGCAGTTGCTGGCCAGGCCCAAGGTCGTGCTGGCGGAGGCAGTCCGATGACCGTGCCGCTCGTGCGCCTGCGCGGCAACCCGTTCGATGTGGGCTATCAGCACGGTGCGGCGCGGCGGGACGCGCTGCGGGCGTTCATCGACGACGACCTTTGCCGTATCAACAAGCTAGCCCCGGCACCAGTCACGCTTGCCGAGCTGAGCCCGGCCTTAGCCGAGTACGCCGCCGCGATCGCGGCAGCGGCTCCAGCGCTCGGCGCCGAGATCAGCGGGCTCGCCAGCGGCGCCGGCCTCTCGCCAGACGAGGCGGTGCTGCTTCAGGTGCGCCGCGAGATCATCGGTTATCAGAAGATCCCGGCGCGCGGCGATTGCACGACATACGCCAGCCTCGTCGCCGGGCCATCGCACGGTCCTGTGCTAGCACAGACGGTCGACCTCAACGGCAACCTCGACGACCAGATCGCCGTGCTCGACGTAGGCCTAGCGCCGTCGACGCGCCGGGCGCTTGTGTTGAGCTTCGGCGGTTTACTCGGTTACCTGGGCATCAACAGCGATGGCCTCGCGATCGGGCTGAATCTAGTACTCGGCGGCACCTGGCACCCAGGCTTGCCTCCGTACCTGGCGATCAGGCACCTGCTCGACAACGCCGGCAGCGTCGCGCAGGCGCTGGACATCCTGAGCGGCCTGCCGCTGGCTAGCTCCCGCTCGCTCACCTTGTGCGATCCGACAGCCGTCGCGTGCGTCGAGATACTCGGCGGCGAGCTTCGCCTGACCGCCAGCGAGCAGACCGCGCACACGAACCACTACCTGCATCCGGACTTCGCCGTCGCCGATGAGCTGAACATATTCGCCCGGAATTCGTCGCTGATGCGGCTGAAGGCCTGTCAGGCCGCGCTGGCAGAGGCCGAGTCCGGCATCGGCGTCGAAGAGCACTTCGGGCTGCTCACCCAGCCCACGATCTGCGTGGGCGATACCGGTGACATCAGGCGCGAGCGGACGGTCGCGGCGGTTGTGATGTTGCCAGCTCAAGGTGAACTGCACGTGCGGCCGGGCGATCCGTCCCGCAGCACCACTGCGACGTTCAGGATCTCCCCGTGATCAACGGCACCGGCGGCGGTGCTGGCCTGGGGGGACGACCTCCCGGAGTCCCCGCCGCGTCCGCCTGGTTTGTCAGCCGCGCGGCGGTTGACACCTCGCTGGCGCGGATCTACTGCTTTCCGCACGCGGGCGGCAGTCCCCGCGCGTTCCTCGACTGGCAAGCCGGGCTGGCCGACGACGCCGAGGTCGTGGCGATCTGCCGCCCCGGTCGCGAGCACCGGGCAACCGAGCCCGCACCGACGGTCGGCGAGTTCATCGACGGCGCGGCGGCCGCGATCAGTGCGGCCGCCCAGGCGGACAACAGGCCGTTCTACCTGTTCGGGCACAGCCTCGGCGCGCTGATCGGCTTCGAAGTGTGCAGAAAGCTGGCTGCCACCGGCGAGGTGGCTCCGCACCACTTCGTCGCCTCGGGTTGCTCGGCGCCATCTTTGCTGCCGTCGGAACGGGTCAAGAACATCGCGAAGCTAACCGGCAAGGAGTTCGCCGAGGCGATCGGCTTCTTCGGCGGGCTGTCCGCCGACGTGATCGCCGACGAGGAGATGCGCGACCTGCTGCTGCCCGGCGTGATCGCCGACTTCCACATGGCAGTCGGCTACCGCTACCAGCCGGGCCCGCCGCTCGATACGCCGGTGACCGTGGTTGTCGGCCGCGATGACCCGCACGTGCGGCAGGCGCAGATCGAGCCGTGGAGCAGGGAGTTCACCGAGCCCGTCGATCAGCGCATGGTGGACGGCGGTCATTTCTACTTCGAGACCAGCCCGGCGGCGATCATCGAGATCCTGGCCGAGATCGTCAGGACCGATCAGCACGTCGAGCTGATCTGAGAGGCAACATGGAGAACGCGTTCTTACTCGGCCCAAGCTACGTGCTTGGCGAGCACGAGGCCGATCACACCGAGATCGAGAACCTGGCCGAGCTTGCCAGCCGGTTCAAGCTGGCGCCGCAGCCGGGCCTGTGGGGCTGGGGCACGATCAGGACCACGCGGAGCGAACTTGACCAGATGGCGACCGAGACCGGTCTGTCGTCGCTGCGGTCGGCTGGCCTGGCACCAGAATCAATCGACGCGCTCGTGCTCTGCTCGAACCGGATCCCTGGACCCGCCGAAGGACACGGCGAGTTCGTGGCCAGCGTGCTCACCGGCATCGGGCTAGGCGACATACCGGCGTACGGCGCGAACCTGAACCGCTGCGTGAACCTGCTGGCCGGGATCGACATCGCACGGGCGTTCGTGGTGAGCGGCAGGTACCGGCGGGTACTGGTGATCACCACGGACAAGGTCGCCGAAGACGCCGACCGGATGTCGCAGTTCGCGTTGTTCAGCGACGGCGCCGCGAGCTGCGTTATCGCGGCGAAGCCTGGTCCGCGTGACGTCTATGAGCTGATCGGCTGCGCGAGCTCACAAGAGACGGCCACGCTGGAGTGGACCAACCAGATCAGCGCCGACCTCGCGAAGGACGTCAACGACAAGCTGCTGGCCGAACCGGGACTCAAGCTCGGCGACCTCGCGGCGTTGCTGCACGCGAACCTGTTCACCCCGCTGGTGGTGATGAAGGAGCGCCAGGCCGGGTTCAGCGCCGAGCAGCTGTACACCGGCAACATCACCAGGATCGGGCACTGCTTCGCCGCCGATCCGCTGATCAACCTCGTCGATCGGGTCGCGCTCGGGCACATCAGGGCCGGCGCGTATTGCATGCTCGCGTCCAGCGTGCCGGGTTCGCGAATCGGCGTTCTGCTCCGAGCCGTCGGAGCGGGGGAGGTGTAACCATGGCCGCGCGCCAGGCGATACCGTTCGAGCCGCCGGACACGATCGCGGCGCTGCCGGTCCGCCCGTTCGAGTTCAGCGCATCGGCGTCGGACGAGGCCGATGCGATCGTGGCGGGGCCGCCGGACGCGTTGTTCCGCAGGCTGCTCGGTGACCAGGAGTCCGAGGCGGTCTGGCTGGTGGCGCGCCGGGTGCTCGACGCGTTCTTGACCGGGCCGGGTCCTGCGCCGGCGCACGACGCGAGCGTCGACGAGATCGCCGCGCACGTCGCTGGCGTCAGGGACGAGCTCGCGGCCGTGATCGAGCGTCTTGGTGACATCGACGCCGACGGACGTGCCGCAGTGCTTGCGCAGCGGGCGCCGCTCGGGCTGATCACCGGGTGCTGGCTTGACGTGCTCTCGCAGCCGGCCACCCAGCCGTCGGTGATCGTGAACAGGCTGTTCGCGCACCACTTCGAGCTGCGAGGCAAGGCAAACCCCAGGCGATCAGTGCATTACCTGCGGCGGCAGTCGCTCGAGCAGCAGGGCGTGTTCCTGCCGGAGACTTCCGCCGCTGATTTTCTCGACGCGGTGCAGGCTCGCCCGCTGACCGCGCTGCACGGCAGCTTCTATCTGGCGCTGTCCAGGCTGCCAGCGAACTTCCTGCCCGAGCTGGTCGGCGTCCACTATGCCGTGCTCGCCCTTGGCGTCGACGACCTGCTGCTTGGCCTCGCCCCGATGCTGGCCGAAGTCGACCTGCGCGATGTGCTCGCGGCCTACCTTGAACTGGCCGGACCTAGCGAGCTTGCCCGGCTGCACGCAGGGCTGGGCTGCGCGCTCGAACTTGAACGCGAGCACGTCGCGATGCTGGCCGAACTCGCCGCCTGGCAGCGCGACCTGCCGCTGGAGTCCAAGGTGGCCGCGGTGATCGCCAGGCACGCGCCGTTCGCCGGCCGGCACCACAAGAACATCAAGGTGGGGGACCGGCCGCTGGCTGAGACGTTCGCGGACCCGGAACTTGACCTGGCCGGGTTCATGGCCGACTTCCGCGAGTCCAAGCAGCTTCGACCGACGCCCGACGGACTCTCCGCATTCGGCCGGGCAATCAAGTTCGGCGGGCCCATGTTCGGCATCTTCAGCGAACGCGAGGCGGCGACCTTCGCCGACTGGGTGGCGTCTGTACAAGCCGGTGAGCGGCCGGCGATCGAGGTCGTCACAAACACCGTGGGCGATGCGGCGGCCGCCGCTCGATCGGCCGCGGTCAGGGCCAGCAGGCCAGCGGATGTGGTGATCGCTTCGGTGGGGGCGATCAGCGACCGTGAATTTTTTCACCGTCTGGTTAATATTGAGAACTTCGCGAACACACTGCCTCTGGCGAGGCAGCAGGCGGAGCGGCTGTTCCAAGCGGGGGAGATTCTGTTTAGCCGCGGGGCTGGCGGGCGGTACACCGACGCGAGCTACTTCGACTACAGCGCCGAGGCGTTGTACGAGCGGGCCGAGCGGGTCTACTGGGACAAGCTGGTGGCACCTTACAAGCCGCTTGATGAGATTCCTGACCGCGACGAGGTTGTGTTCCTGCAGACCACGTACGCGCTCGGGGCGCTGGTCGACGCCACGTGGATCCACAGGACGGCGAACATCGGCCGCTGCGACCGGCGCTGCGATGCCGCGCTGTTCTCCATCTACGCCGACGAGGTGGGCTACGGCGACCTGCGCAAGAACCACATCACGCTGATCCACCAGGCGCTGCGCAGCATGGATGTGCTGCTGCCGCACATCAGGGACGAGGCGTTCATGGAGCAGGGCGACCTGCCCGACGCGCTATACGGCTTCTCGCTGCACCAGCTCCGCATGGCGCTTTTCCCTGACACGTACTACAACGAGATTCTTGGCTACAACCTGGCGATCGAGATGTTCGGCCTGGGCGAACTTCGGCTGCACGAGATACAGAAGCTGAACCATTACGGGTTCGACGACTGTTACGAGCAGGCCCACCTCACGATCGACAACATCTCGGCCGGCCATAGCAGGCAGGCGGCCGACATCATCGTGGCCCACCTGGACGAGGTGCGCCGGGTGCTCGGGGACGCGGCGGTCGAGCGTGAGTGGCGGCGAGTTTGGCGTGGCTACGCGTCGCTGGCGTACTTCGTCGAACACGCGCTGCTGAGGCAGGTCCAGGCGGAAGCCAGCACCGCGGGGGGACCTGGGGGGTCGTCCCCCCTGGCCAGCACTGCGGGGGGAGTTGGGGGGTCGTCCCCCCTGGCCAGCACCGACGACGATGAGTCGATGAGCTTGGTTATTTGACGTCGGCCTTGCTTCCACGTCCAGGTGGTGTCGAGCCCGCCGCCGCGCGGCTCGCACCCCTGCGATGGATGTGGCAACCCATCAGGGAAAGCGGGTGTGAATTCGGGAATCGATCGCGCGGGTCGGGCCGCAGGCTGCGATGGATTCGGTAATCCATCGAAATGCCTGGGACTTGTGGTAACCGTGGGACCTGCCGGGCGGTTGGGATCGTTTGGTGGAGCTGCCGAGGCGGGCTAGCCGGGCGAGGGTGGCTCTGGGCGAGGCGGGCTAGCCGGGCGGGGCTGGTGGGAGTGAGTCGGCGCGGAGGAGGGTTAGGGTCGCTTCTACTTGGGAGCGCAGGACGGGGGTTAGGCCTTCGGCGTCGAGCAGGTCGGTGTAGAGCGAGACGGCCCGGTCGGGGTTCCAGTGGCTGATCGCGTCGATGGCGGCGCTGCGCACGACGAGATTGGGGTCGGCCAGCGCCTGTTCGATGCCCTCGCGGGCCGCGTCGTCGTCGCGGCGGCGCAGCGATGTGACCGCGTTGCACCGGACCAGCCAGTCCTCGTCGTCGACGTGATCGCGCAGTATCGCTGTCGCTCGCGGGTCGTCGACGTCGCCGAGAATGGCGAGCAGCATCGTTGAGATGTCCTCGCCGGATATGGCCTCGATGAACGCCGAGGGCGCGGCGACCGCGGCTATGGCGATCGCCGAGGCCCACCGGTCGATCGCCTCCCGGTCGGTCACGTCGGGTATCGGGTTGTCGAACGGCTCAGCCGTGTGGCCGTACCAGACGTCGAGCAGCCGTTGCAAGCCCGGTTCGCCCGAGGCGACGAGCGCGTCAGCGGACGTCTCGTCGGGCTGGCGCAGGTAGCTGCGGATCACCGTGTCAACCGCGATGCTTTCCGGCACAGACGAGATTGTAGTGACCGGTATGCGTGGCTTGTCGGGAAGTTTTGTTAGTTATCAGGCAACTGACACTGATCCTGTGGACTTCATGTGGTCTGACCTGCATGGTCACCATCAACCTCAACCAGCACTGTGGAAACGAAAAGGCTGGGCGACCCCTGGGTCCGGGGCGCAAGGAGGCGAAGGAGACGATGTCACTCCAACTACTGCTCGTCGTGGCGGCGGTCGGCGTCGTGCCGATGGTCGGCAAGCTCGTCAAGGCGATCGTTGAGGCGCTGGTCAGGCTCGTCGCGACGGCGTTCACGGTGCTGTTCGTCGTGATCGTGGTTGCGGCGCTCGTGTCGCACGGCAAGCTGCTCTAGATGCCGTAGGCACGCGGAGAGATTAGCCGGGCGCGGCGTCCTTGCGGTCAGCGCTCGTCACGAGCTGGTCAAGAACCGCCGCGAGGTCGTGCAGCCTCGCCAGGTGCGCCACCGTCAGCTTGTTCAGCACCTTGTCGCCACGCTCGGAGAGCCGGACCCTGACGAGCCGCCCATCGTCAGGGTCGGACGTCCTGAGCACCAGGCCGGCGGCCTGCGCGCGGTCGATGAGCTCGACGGTGCTGTGCGGCTTGAGTAGCAAGTAGCCTGCGATGTCACCGACCGTGGGCGGTGTCCGCCCCCGGTGGCCCTTGATGGCTACTAGCAGCTGGTGCTGTACGTGGGTAAGACCGGCGGCCTGCGCCTGATCTTCGCTCCAGCGCTGGAAACGCCTGAGGGCGACGCGGAATGCCAGCAGCTTCTCGAAATCCTCTTGACGTGGCAGGGAAGGGATCGCCTTTCTGGCTTTGGGGAAGCTGGCGGCCTCCCTAACGTCCTGATCTGATAAAGAGTCAGTTTAGATGCTGAAGGCCGTAAGACGGTCCTGTTCTATCCTGCTGAATTTTTATCGCGCCACGATATAAATTAACGCGCACTGGGTCGTGCGCTGAGGTCATGTGCTTGGTCGGCTCGGATGCGGAGCACTCCCAGGTTGACCTTCCTGTGACGGCAAGGCCTACGGTCGGGCTATGACTGGCGCGGACAGGTTGCTGAGCATCGGGCAGTTCGCCCGCGCTACTGGGCTGACCGCCAAGGCGCTGCGGCACTACGACGCGGTTGGACTGCTGGTTCCTGATGTCGTCGAGGCGGGTAACGGTTACCGGCGTTATAGCGTCGGACAACTCGCCACGGCCCGGCTGATCCGCAGGCTTCGAAGCCTTGAGCTGCCGGTCGCCGAGGTGCGCAGGCTGCTTGACCTCTACGAGCACGACGCCGACGCGCTGACCGCGGAAC
>DATNEK010000281.1:0-9209 GCA_035553055.1 Streptosporangiaceae bacterium
GAGATCATGCCGAACTTGGTGGCGAGCACGACCTGATCGCGGAATCCTTTCAGGGCGCGGCCGACGAGTTCTTCGTTGATGTAAGGGCCGTACACCTCGGCGGTGTCGATGAGAGTTACGCCTAGATCGACCGCCCGGCGGATGGTACGGATCGATTCATTGTCGTCGCTGCCAGCTCCGGTGTAGGCGCTGCTCATGCCCATCGCGCCCAAGCCGATGCGGGCGACAGTCAGATCGCGCAGTTTGACGTGCTTCATGTTTGTTTCCATTCAGTTGGCTGTTGCCATGATCATGTACGGGAGTCCTGGCCGCGCGGCCTGGAGTCCGGTCGGCCGTCGGTGGTGAAGCCGGGCGCTGGTGAGCTGGCCAAGCGAAGCTGCGGTATTGGCGGGGTGGCCAGTGGCCGCGCGGCCAGCTGCATCAGCAGCAGCATGTTGTCGTCGGCGGCCGTGCGGTTCATCCGGAGCCGCCCGCAGCGCGTGCAGCGGTGAATGAGCATCCAGCGGTGTTCGCCGCGGACCGTGACCGCTATCGGCTCCATGCCGCCTGGGCAGCCGGCCTGCCGGTCGCCGGGAGCGTTGCGATCAAGATGCCTGGACCACAGGCAGCTTGGACAGTGGTTGCGATGCGATGTGCCTGGGGCATCCAGCGAGACGTCTACGCCGCAATGCCCGCACTGAAACGAGCGAGGAAATGACAAGCCTGACAGCCTTTCACAACAGGGTTCCGAAGCTGGGCGGACATTTCGCCTCCTCTCGTATGCGGCCAGGGATGCTGCCAGACAGGCAGCCGGGTCGACCACCATCGTCGGCAGTGGCCAACCTACCGTCAAGCTAATTTCCCCCAGCTCCTGCGGGCTCTTGGCGGGTCACTTGAGCGGGCATGAAGGCGTGATGGAGACCGGGGCGTCGGCACCCCACCGCCTTACCATCCGCCGCCAGGCAGCCTTCTGGATAGTCACCTACCTGTTCACGGCGACCATGGTCGGTACCACACTGCCCACGCCGCTGTATGTCATCTATCAAGCTCAGTGGCACTTCGCCTCGGGCATCACCACGATCATCTTCGCCTCCTACGCAGTCGGCGTGCTCGCGGCACTGCTGCTGGCCGGGCGTTCATCTGACCAGGTAGGCAGGCGAGGTGTGCTGTTCGCGGCGCTAGCTTTCAGCGCGGTCAGCACCGTGGTGTTCATCGTCGCGCCGGGAGTCGGCTGGCTGTTCCCCGGACGGGTGCTGTCCGGAATCTCAGCCGGGCTGGTGACCGGCACGGCCACGGCGGCGCTTACCGACGCCTACAGGGGCTCGTCGTCGAGTCATGCCTCGATGGTCGCCACCGCGGCGAACATGGGCGGTCTCGGCCTCGGCCCGTTGATCGCCGGCTTGTTCGCCCAGTTCGGCCCCTATCCGACGGTGCTGGTGTTCGAGGCGTACCTGGCCGTGCTTGCCGTGGCTGCTATCGGCCTGGTCTTCGTTCCCGAGACCGTCGGTGACCGGCAGAAGCTGAACCTGCGATTCACCGGCCTTGGCATACCACGGGCAGGCCGGAGCGAGTTCGTCGCCGCCGGCCTGGCCGGCTTCGCGGCGTTCTCCCTGCTCGGCACGTTCACCGCGCTGGCTCCCGACTTCCTGCGCCATGTCCTGCACGAGCACAGTCACCTCGTCGGCGGCGCGGTGGTGTTCGCCGTCTTCGGCACGGCGACCGCTACCCAGCTGCTGCTCGCCCGCTTTCCCAGCCGGACCGTCATCGTCTTCGGACTCACGGTGTTCCTGGCTGCCCTGGCCCTCACCGAGGCCGGACTTTCCCAGGCGTCGCTAGTCCTGTTCCTGGCCGGGGCCATCGTCAGCGGGGTCGCGGTCGGCGCGGTCTTCATCGGCAGCCTGTCGATCGCGAACCGGCTGGCGCCGGCCAGGATCCGCAGCCGGGTGGTGTCCACCTATTTCGTGTTCGCCTACGTTGGGCTCACCATCCCGGTTATCGGAGTCGGCGTCGCTTCGCAGTACGAGGGCGACTTCCGGTCCGTCCTGGTATGCGCGATCGCGCTCGCCACGCTCAGCGCCGTCTCGATGGCGGGCATCCACCGAGCTAGCGGCCGGTAGCCCCGTTCCCAACGCCATCGGCGCGCCGCGGCCGTAACTGGGAGCCGAAATGTGCGCGCCTGGCATTAGGTGCAGAAAACAGAACATGCGGCACGTGTCCGGGTCGTTCCGCGCGACATAACTACCGATGTGAGGCCGCTACGGTGTAATGTGCGATCTGCGGCTGATGTTTGCCTCTTCGCTGGCACTGCGGTCGCGAAGTGAGGCTGGTCACCCCCCCGGACCGGCCTCACTTCCCTGACTGGCATTCTGCGGCAACGGCCAGGTTGTTCCCGGCCGGTAATCATCAACCTCTTCCGGCCTGATGAGCCCTTCCTCGACGCAACGGGCGAGAAGCGCATAGCTGGATTTGCAAGGTCGGCCAATGGCCGCGAACTTCGCTCTCGCCCGCTCGATGTAGGTCTTTACGGTGGTCGCGCTGACGGGCTGGCCATCGGGCTTCCTCAGCCTGCGAGCGATCGACGCCTGATCCATTCCCTGGAACAGGTATTGCAGCGCCTGTCGCTCACGATCTGACAGCCGGACTCCCTGCAGCAGGCCTCCGGCCATGGACGGGGTGACGTAAGGCCGATCCTGCGCGACGGCGACGATCGTATCGATGAAATGGTCCCTTTCGGCGCGCTTGTCGAGGAACGCGCACGCGCCCGCCCGCATGACCGCCTCCACCACGAGGGGCTTGACGTGCACGGAGAACACCACGACTCGGTGGCCAAGGTCGCTGAGATCGGCGACCCGATCGGTGACCATGAGCCCGCCAAGCTCAAGGTCGAGCACCACGACATCGGCGGACTTGCCCGGGCCAGCTAGCACGACTTCGATCGAGTCGCCGGTCGCGACAATCTCTATCCTGTGGCGCGGGTCGGCTGCGACCCAGCCGCGCACACCCTCGATGACGACATCGGTGTCCTCTATGAGGGCGATGCGGACGGCCCGTTCCAGCGGGCTTGAACCCATAGCATTTCTCCGTCTGCGTCATGGCTGCACTCCACTGCCTCGTGCAGGCAAGGCACGGGCGAGATGAGCTGTGCGTCGGCGAGAATGGCGACCGCCACCTGGTCAGCAGATGCGATGATCGTTATCCTGGCTTTGGCTGCCGTAGCCGCTAGGGCACTGATGATCGGCTCGGTCAGCGCACGACGGATGACCAGCGGTAGTTGAGGAACCTGGCCGACCGGTGCCACCAGATCAACCGCGATACCTTGCCGCTCAGCCGCGTCCGCGCAAGCCCGGAGTTCATGCCAGAGCTGGTCAGGAACGTCATCAGATTCGACCAGGTACCGTCGCAGGCGGGTGACTGCCACAGCGACCTGCTGCCGTGCGTCTCGTCCGCTCAGGTCGAGTTGCCCTGTCGCCAGGCCTTCAAGCAGGTGAGTGACAGTCCCGGTGATCGTCTCGTACCTGATTCGCCTCGCCGCCTGCACCGCCTCAGCGGCGATGTGCGCCGACCGCGTCCTGGCCAGCTCATCCTCAGCTTGAGCCGCGCGGCGGGCCATCGCGGTCACCATTCTTGCGCCAGCGAAGACAGTGATCTGCAAGGCGCTGATCCCGCAGCACAGCGCGATGAACCTGCCGACGCTCACTCGGTTCGCCTCGCCAGAGACTGCCAGAATGATGCCCCCGGCGAGCACGTTAGCGGCATAAAACGTCAGCAATTCGGCCAGTGGACGGCGCCACAGCGCCAGCACCGCGAACCAGCCAGCCACAGCGAATTGCCAGTTGAAGTGACCGATCACACCATCGGGCGCCATAAGCGAGCCGAGTACCGAGCCTGCCAGCAGGATCGGGCAGATGGCGAATGGCAAGGCCAGGCCGTACCCGCCACCGCGCAACACGGCAACCGCCGCGACGATACCGAGTGCCGTAAAGGCGAGCCAGGTCTCCGCGCCAGATGCGGCAAGGCCGTATTTCAGCCAGCTCTGCACCACGACCGGCGCGACACCCGCTAGATGCCACCCGAAAGTGACCACGATCGCGACCCACAGGCCGGCCCGGTCATAGGGCTGTTCAACGTTGGCGACTGATTCCCCTGGCCCCGGCTGGCCGCTTGGCTGTTCGGTCGCCGCGGGCGCGACCGGTGTCGGCTCTCCGGGCCTGCTATCGCGCAGGACGAGTTGGCTAAGCACGATCCCACTCCAGGTGGACCGCCGTTCCGGCACCTGGGCGCGAATGAACAATGGATGAGCCTCGCGCGGAAGCCATCCTCCCCTCCAGGTCCTCGCGTAACCCGAACCCGAAGCCCGAGACCAGCGCGGGATCGAATCCCCGGCCTTCGTCAGCCACCGTGACCCGCACCACGTTGTCCTCGTCGCGAAGCCGGACCGCGGCCCGCTGGGTTCCCGCGTACCTGACGACGTTCTCCAGGGCTTCTGCCACGGCGCCGGCGAACGCGTCGGCTACATCCGCCGGGACCAGGCAAGGTTCCAGGTCGGCCGCTACCTCAAGTACCTCGTACCAGGCGGTGACTTTGGCGAGCCTTTCGTCGAGCCGCACCTGGCCTCCGCGCGGGCTCGTCGTGACCGCGGTCATGTCTCGCAGCGCCTCAAGGGCCTCGGCGGCTCGCTGTCGCGCCATCGCGCTCGGCCGCTGATCACCGGAATGGAACGCCATCGTGAGAATGGTCAAAGGACCGTTGTGCACCATACGCAGCTGAGCTCGTTCGTCGTCCCTGTGCGCGGCCGCCAGCATGGCAGCGGTTTGCGCTTGCTCAAGGTCGGCGAACGCCCGCACGGCCGATCGCTCCCCGCGAAGCACGATAACCATGACGATGGCGGTGAGCACAGACTGCGTGACCATCAGGCCGCCGTTGTACAGACCGCCGTCTGGGCTACGAGCGAGCCGCGATCCGACCACCATCGTTGCGGCCACAGCCAGGCAGGCCGGCAGCCAGAGGCGTGGCTTGCCCGCGAGCTGTGCGCTCACCACGGTCATCGCGGCGATCAAGCTCACCCAGCTGGTCGACCCGGCCAGGGCACTGGCGGGCACCAGGTGCCCGATCGCCAGGCACAGCACGGCTGCGAGCAGGAGATCCGTTCCTACCAGCCAGTCACGCAGCCCGCGTGTCCACGCCACGGTCACATAACATGCCGTCCACCCGGCGACAATGGCCAGGGCCGGCGCAAGTATCCACCACGACAACGGCTCGCCGCCGGCTAGCGCCCCTGAGACCACGGCTGCCGCGCCAACGCCGGCTCGCAGCGCTGCCACCATCCGGGCGATTGCCGGACGCATCAGCCTCAGCCGGTCTAGATGCCTCATTTCTGCTGGCGCGACAAATCGCATAAGCGACCCCAGTCAGTTACCCAGGTACGACTGGCAATGTTATTCCATGTCGGCCGCGGCCAGCCCGGTATATCTGCCTGAAAATAACTGAACCATTATTTAGGGCCGCACTGACGCAAGGCATCGCTGCGCGGAAACAACGGCGCCGACGGCGGACCGCCTCATCAAGGCCTGCTTAGCTGCAGCGGCCCGCCACCGGCGTCGCCCCCCTCGTCGGACCGCTGGGCATCAGGACCTGGGTCGGTCCAGTCGGCTACGACGATCCGCCAACCAGGATGCACGGTCTCGGGACCGCTTGGCATGTCCTCTGTCCAGAGGGCACGTCGCATTATTGCGGCGCATACGACCTAGAGTGGCTACCTCGGCTCCCTTCCCGTCACGCGCGGGTCACGCCCTGCTGGTATCAATGGCCGCATGACTTCACCCCCTGGCCCGGCGGCCTCAACCACGGATGACCACGTCATGGCAGCGGCGCAACGCTGCCTGCGTGCCCTGGCGGGCCAGCGCGCCAGCCTGCGCCCAGATCAGTGGAGCGCGATCAAGGCACTCGTAGTTGACCGACGTCGAGCGTTGGTCGTGCAGCGTACCGGGTGGGGAAAATCGGCCGTCTACTTCATCGCGACGGCCTTGCTGAGGGAGCAGGGCGCGGGCCCGACCGTCATCGTGTCGCCGCTGCTGGCGCTGATGCGCAACCAGATCGCCGCCGCCGAGCGGGCCGGCATCCGGGCGGCCACGATCAACTCCTCAAACGCCGAAGAGTGGGAGGAGATCTATACCGAGATCCTGGCTGGCCAGATCGACGTTCTGCTTGTCAGCCCTGAGCGGCTCAACAACCCTGGCTTCCGCGACAAGGTCCTGCCCCGCCTCGCCGGTTCGGCCGGGATGCTCGTGATCGACGAGGCGCATTGCATCTCCGACTGGGGTCACGATTTCCGGCCTGACTACCGGCGCCTGCGCGAGATGGCTGCGGGGCTCCCGGCCGGCATACCGGTGCTCGCCACCACCGCGACTGCCAACGCACGGGTCACGCGCGACATCGCGGAACAAATCGGCACCAGCCAGGGCGGCCCGTCACCCACGCTCGTTCTGCGCGGCCCGCTCGACCGCGACAGCCTTGAATTGTCGGTCGTGCGGCTGCCGCAGGCAGCCTTGCGGCTTGGCTGGCTGGCCGACCACCTCGGGGGCCTGCCAGGCTCTGGCATCGTCTACACGCTGACCGTGGCCGGCGCCCATGAGGTGGCGGAATTCCTGCGGGAAAGGGGGCTCGCGGTGCAGGCCTATACCGGGCAGACCGACCCGGAGCAGCGTCTTCATATTGAGGAAAGCCTGCTCACCAATAAGTTCAAGGCTGTTGTCGCGACGAGCGCGCTCGGCATGGGGTACGACAAACCCGACCTTGGCTTTATTGTCCATCTGGGGGCGCCGCAGTCGCCGGTTGCTTATTACCAGCAGATCGGGCGGGCAGGCAGGGGGGTCGAACGCGCAGAGGTGATCCTGCTGCCCGCCACAGAGGACCGCGACATCTGGGCGTACTTCGCCAGTCTGGCTTTCCCGCCAGAACGCATGGTCCGCGCCACCCTTGACGTGCTAACGCGGGCCAGCGGCCCGCTGTCATTGGCGGCCCTGGAAGCACAGGTCGACCTGGGACGCAGCCGCCTGGAAATTATGCTCAAGGTGCTCGACGTGGATGGCGCTGTCCGCCGGGTGAGCCGCGGCTGGGAAGCAACCGGCCAGCCGTGGGCCTACGACACCGAACGTTATGAACGCGTGGCCGCCGAACGGACGCGTGAACAGAAGGCCATGCTCGGATACGTGGCGACCACCAGCTGTCGCATGGACTACCTGCGCCGGGAACTCGACGATCCGGCCGCTGCCGCCTGCGGCCGCTGCGACAACTGCACCGGCGCGGCCCGAACGACGCAGGTCAGCCAGGCGAGCGAGGAAACTGCCCGCACCAGGCTCCAGCGGCCAGGCGTAACGCTACAGCCCCGCCGCATGTGGCCGACAGGGATGGCGGAACTCGGGGTGGCTGCCACGGGCCGCATTTCCGCGCAGGAAGCGGCCGAGCCAGGTCGCAGCGTCGGGCGCCTGACAGACATCGGCTGGGGCGTAACGCTCCGCCAGTTGCTAGCCGACGGCGCCGCCGACCAGGTCGTTCCCGACAACCTATTCAAGGCCGTGGTCCAGGTGCTCGCCGCCTGGGACTGGGACAAGCGCCCGGTCGGCGTTGTCACGGTGCCATCGCGCACCAGGCCCAACATGATCAATTCGCTGGGCGAGCGGATCGCCGCCACCGGCAGGCTGACCTACCTCGGCAGCCTCGACTACATGGGCGGTGAGCCTCCGGGGCGCCAGCACAACAGCGCCCAGCGGCTGGCCGCGCTATCGCGAACCCTCACCGTGCCCGGTCCGCTTCGGGTGGCCTTGGCCGGGACCGACGGCCCGGTGTTGCTGGTGGATGACCGGGTGGACACCGGTTGGACCATGACGTTCGCGACCAAGCTCCTGCGTGGGTGCGGTGCCCGAGCTGTGCTTCCCTTCGCGCTCGCGGTCACTAACTGATCGTCACAGCATGCCGAGATCGGCGAGGAGCGCGGCCCGGTTTTCTTCGAGCGCGACGATCTGTGCCCGGAGTTGCTTCAGCTCCCGGTTGATACGTGCCAGTTCCATGCGCTGCTTCCGTTCTCTGACGTATTGCGCGCCATGCCGGGTCTTGACGAGATCTTCGACCTCGCGGCGGAGCAGCCGCAGCCACGGGTTTCCGTGCATCGAGCCTTGCCGGTATTGCAGCTTGCCCCCGCGGATTGCCGCGTAGATCTCATCCTGAGTCAACCCGAATTCGGTGCGAGCCGTCTTGTCGCTCAGCGTCGCGCCTTTGCGGGTCCATTCGTCGCCGTAGGGAGTCATACCGGCCGCCACCTAACGGGCGGCGCGAACTCGACCAGTGTCATCTCAGTCCGTCGACCCGGCGAGCGCGACTAGCTTGCGGTTGACATCGGGCAGGTTGAACGGCTCTGGCTCCTCGGGATCTTCCTCGGACCAGTACTCGACCGGGGAATCGCCTTTGTACGCCAGGCAGACCGGGTAGTCCTGGTCAAGATCACGCGCCACGATTTTTTCCATCGCGATCTCGTGCTCCCACTCGGCTCCGAGGTCGTAGTTGTATTCGATCCGCCCGCCTGGCGTCAGCACATCTCGCACGCGAACCGCGCGTTCGTCCCCGGCATACTCAAGTCTCACGAACGGGTCGCTGTACAGTTTCTTCCCCGCCTGGAACAGGTGCAGGTGGTCGCCTCCCCAGCCGAACAGCACCTGGATGACCTCGTGCAGGTCGGCCAACGTGACGGTGACCGGCAGGCGGATCCGCCGCCAGATCGGCGGCCGGCAGTTTGCCAGCGAGATCTTCAGCTCGGCCACCTGGTCGATGCTGCGTGGCGCGCCGGAGGCGGCGAATTCCGCCACCTCTGCGATGAGTTGCTCGGCATCCGGGTGACCCGTGGCCCGCACCTCTGTGAGGCATGCGTCGAGGTTCGCCCCCGGCATGCTCTCCCAGACCGGCAGCGCCTCATCGCCGAACCTGGCCGCCTGAGCGATCATCTCGCTGGCCGACAGATCCGGGTCAGCCGGACCGGGCAGGTCGGCCGTTAGCTGGGCGGTCGCCCAGCGGCCAAGCGGAGTAATCGCCTGCTTGCGCCCGCGACCGGCTATCGCGCCGAACTCGGCCAGCAAACCCAGCAGGCCAGCCAGTGGCATGCCAGTTTCGGGGTCGTCATATCTATAGGCCACCTTTGATGCGTCCCATGGGGCCTTGCCGTATCTGTCACATAGGTCAAA
>DATNEK010000282.1:0-5835 GCA_035553055.1 Streptosporangiaceae bacterium
GCGTGCTAGCCGATGGTCGCCGCGGGCTCGGGCGGCGGTTTGGGTGGGGGCTGGCTGATCAGGCGGTGTCCAGCCTGACTAACTTCGCGGTCAGCCTGTACGTGGCCAGGACGCTGGGAGCGGTCCAGTTCGGCGCGTTCAGCCTGGCCTATGTCACCTACTCGCTCGTGCTCAACGCCTCGCGCGGGCTGGCCACCGACCCGCTGGTGGTCCGGTTCAGCGGCGTGAGCACCACCGCCTGGCGGCGCGCCGTCGCCGCCTCCACCGGCACCGCCGCCGCGGTCGGCCTGGCCGCCGCGGCCGGCCTGCTCGCCGCCAGCCTGGCACTGACCGGCACCGCGCGGGCCGCGTTCATCGCCATGGGCATCACCATGCCCGGGCTGATGCTGCAAGACTCCTGGCGGTACGCCTTCTTCGCCCACGGCCGCGGCGGCCACGCCTTCCTCAACGACACCATCTGGGCCGCCGCCATGGCCCCCGCCCTGCTCGCCCTGCGCCTGTCCGGCCACGAGACCGTGTTCTGGTTCGTCCTGGCCTGGGGCACAGCCGCCACCATCGCCGCCGCCGCCGGCCCGCTCCAGGCCCGCGTCATCCCCCGCCTCACCCACGCCAGAGCCTGGATCACCACCCACCGCGACCTCGCCTTCCGCTACCTCGCCGAGAACACCACGTTCAGCGGTTCGGCCCAGCTTCGCCTGACTTTCGTCGGCGTCATCGCCGGGCTCGCCGCCGTCGGCTACGTCCAGGCCGCCCAGCTCGTCATGGGCCCGTTCCTTGCGGCGCTGATGGGGATCTCCCTGGTGACGGTTCCCGAGGCGGCGCGGGTGCTCCGCCACTCGCCCCGGCACCTGCGCGTCTTCTGCCTGCTTGTCGGATCGGTGCTCGCCGTCGCCGCGGCGGCGTGGGGTGTAGCCGCGCACCTGGTGCTTCCGCTCGGGATCGGTCACGTCGCCCTGCGCTCGCTATGGCGGCCGGCCAATCAGCTGATCTTGCCGGTCACGGTGTCGGTGATCGGAACATGCGGCACAGTCGGCGCCAGCGCGGGCCTGAGGGCGCTTGGCTCGTCCAGGCGGAGTCTTCGCGCGATGATCATCTCGTCGACCGCCGCGGTGATCGCCAGCGTGCTCGGCGCGCTGTCAGCCGGGGCCATCGGCACGGTACGCGGCATGGCCATCGCCGGCGGATTCTCCGCACTTGTCTGGTGGTGGCAGCTGCAGGCCGCGCTGCGCGAGTCTCGCATCGCCAAGCAGGCCGCGCTGCGCAGACCGGACAGGTCGGCCGGGCGCCATCGGGCGGGTGATCCCGCCACCCCCAAGCCGGCGCCAGACCAGCGCCTACCCGGGCAGCCCAGCCGCCATCCGGTGCCGCGCCCGCTCTGGTCAGGCGAGTGGCGCTCGTAACAGCCGGACGCTACTTTGGCGATGCCATCGGCCCGTGATCACCGCGCTAGCCGCGGGCTCTGATGGCGGGGCGTACGCTCCTGCCGCGTAGCACCCCGGCGATGCCGCCTTCCAGGGCGCGCCGATAGATGGGCATGAGCCCGGCGACCGCGTCGATCGTCTGGCTGATCGCCGATTCGTCGTGAGCGGCGCAGACGACGAACGACGGCGCGAGTATGCCTCGCTCGAGTAGCTCCTGGAGCACGAGCGTGCGGAACTCCTGGCTTGGCTGCCCCTGGCCGTCGAGTGCTGCGTAAACCAGGTTGCAGTCGCGTCCTTTGAGCAGGAAATGGGCGCTCAGGCCGGCGTCCGCGACTACTTGCTCGACGCCACGGCGCAACCGCGCGCCGATCTTGTGCAGCCGCTCGGCGATATGGCCGTCCTGATAGGTGTCGATGACCGCGAGCATGGCGGCAAGCGCCCAGGGCTGTGCGCCAGCGGTTTGCGACAGGAGGAATACCCGGTCGGCGTCATCGACGAAGCCTCCAAGGCGCATGATGTCGGTCCGGCCGGCCAGCGCCGAGATAGGGAAGCCGTTCCCTAGCCCCTTCCCGAAGGCGCACAAGTCGGGCTCGATGTCATAGACGAACTGCGCGCCGCGCTCATGCCAGCGGAAACCAGTGATGATCTCGTCCAGGATGAGCAGCGCTCCGTGCTTGTCGCACAGTCGGCGCAAGCCGGCGAAGTAGCCACCGGCCGGCGGCTCGATGGTCTCGGCCTCGAGCACCACAGCGGCGATCTCTCCGGGAAACGTCTCGAAAAGACGATCAAGATCGGTTAGGTCGTTGTAGTTGAACTGGACCGTGAGGCGCTGCGCGGCCTTCGGTATACCCGCCGACATCGGCGTGGTGACGATGAACCAGTCGTCAGTGGACAGGAAGGGGTGCTGCCGGCATACGGCCACCATCTCCCTGTTGGTGTAGGCACGGGCCAGGCGCACCGCCGCCGTCGTCGAGTCGGATCCGTTGATGCCGAATTTCACCATCTCAGCGCTCGGAATCAGATCGACAAGGCGCTCGGCTGCCTGCCGTTCGATGCGGTGCGGCCGGACGAAATTCAGCCCGAGGTCGAGGTGATCGCGCACTGCGTTCACCACCGGCTCGAATCGGTGACCAAGCGTCGTCGAGCGCAAGCCATTGCCGAACTCGACGAACTCGTTGCCGTCGATATCCCATACCCTGCAGCCGGCGCCGTGCTCTATCACCGGTGCCATGCCAGCCGGGTACTGGTCATCGCCCTTGGCGTAGGTGTGCGCGCCGCCCGGTATCAGGCCATGAACGGCTGACATGTGAGAGTTCGATGCTGCAAAGCTCCTCATTACTTCGTCTCCACGGTCGTTCTCTCCTCCGCCGAATACGGGATGAGCAGGACGGACAGGTACCTGAACTGCTCGGCGACCTGGCGTGCCAGCGCCTCGTTCCGTTCGGCGATGGTCGGGCGCAACTGGGGCGACTGGCCCTGGATGTCGGCGAACTGCTCGATCAGGCGGTCGACATCGAGCGCTCCGGCGTCCTGGCAGTACTCGGCCAGCCCCATGTGCGACATCAGCGCGTCGTGCTTGGCGGCGTAGCTGAGCGAGATCGTTGGCTTGGCGAGACGCAGCGCGCATATAACGTTGTGATACCGCGTCGCGACGATCGTCCCGGCCGGCGCCATGGCGTCCATGAGATCGCTGAACGACGACACCGGCGCCGCTGTGACCCGATCACCTTCCAGGTCAGGTCTGTGTAGCAGAACGTGGGAGCGGATCTCGTCGGCGACGCGGTCGTCGCAGCCCTTGGTATCCCCGACGAATAGCCTGACGCTGTGGCCTGTGTCGGTGAGCCAGACGATAAAGCCAGTTATCGCCGCGACGTACGAGGCGTAAATCTGCCTGGCCTGGCCGCGGTTGTCGTTGGTGCCGCGGAAATCCATCACCCCGACGCCGACGACCAGCCGATCGCCAGGTTCTTGCGACCTGGCTGGAATGCCGAAGGCGAGGTCGGGACAGACGCGCGGCCTGGTGATGCCAAAGCCTCGCCGCGGCATGGCGCGGAGCGAGTCGGTGTCTCGGTAGGAGACATAACATGCCAGCCAGGCGGCTGAGCGATACAGCCACCGGATCAGCGGCTGCTTGATGACGTTGGCTCCGACGCTGACCAGCGCGACCTTCGTCTTCGATAGCCGACCCGACAGGCAGAGCAGGAACATCGCGTAGGGAGCGCCGAGCGCCCGCAGCGGAAGGGTCGTCTCCAGTACCCCCATGCCTGGGACGATCACGACGTCGTGAGATCGCACCCAGGTGGCGATCCTGACGATGTCGACGATCTTGCCGAGCCCTTTGATCGCTATCGCGGCCGCACCGGGAAACCGGCGCTCGTGCTTGAGGTACCAGAACAATGGGATCGCGTCGAGCCCGTACTGGTGCCTGAGCCGATCAGGGCCGGTGCACATGGCGTCGATGATCGCGTCGGGATGAGCGGATCTCAGGTAGCGGAGTGCGGACTCCATCGAGGCGTCGTTGCCGAGGTTGCCGGACCCGAGATACCCGAACAACCCGATTCGCTGTGGCAGCCCGGGTGTGGGATGTGCCTGGTCCTGCGGCGACAGCTGGGTAGACCTGGTCAAAGCAACCTGCCTTCGCGACGGGCGACGAGCGCGTCGACTCCGATGTCGGGTACCTCGGGCGCCGTCGTCAGGCCGACGAACTGGCGGTGTGACGTGAAAGCCCGGCTGGCCGCCCATCGCGCCAGGTGGTGGTAGCACTCTCGGCGCTCGGTCGGCGAGAGCGGCGCTCGCCTGATCGCGCTGACGAAGGCCCACACGTATTCGGCGTACAGGCGCGGGGCGGGGTTTCTCAGCCTGCTGGCGCGGCGCGGATCGAGGTTGACACACCAGCCGTGAACCGAACGGAAAGCACGGGCCGCCCTGGCCGGATGATCGCGCCTGAAGTAGAGCCATTCAGGAATATGGTAGAAAGGACCGTATAGTCCTAGTTCCGACACAAAGGTGCGGTCAGCGCGATAATAGCTGCCGTTGAGCGGCGTCTGGCGCAGCACGCTCATCCTGATGATGCCGCCGTCGTCGTCACCGCCATGGTCGAACAGCAGGCTGCGGAACCGCTCGGAAGCCGAGAGCGCGTCCGTGGCGTGGGTGTAAGGGACCGCTCTGGTGACGGTGCGAGCTCCATCAATGATCGCTGTCCAGGAGTGGGCGAGCACGACGTCCGGGTAGGCATCGAGCGCGTCTATGCAGCGTCGCATCAGATCGCGCGCATACAAGTCGTCGTCGGACGCCCACTTGAACAGCTCGCCCCTCGCCTGGGCGACCAGGAAGTTGTGGTTAGGCGCGCAGCCGATGTTGCGCGGCTGGCGTATATAGCGCACCCGAGAGTCCTGCTTGACGTAGCTCGCGCAGATGTCAGCGGTACCGTCGCTCGAGGCGTTGTCAGAAATGACCAGCTCGAAGTCCTCGTAGGTCTGACCGAGCAAGGCGTCAACGGACTCGGCTAGATAGCGCTCGCCGTTGTACACAGGAAGCCCGATGGTCAGGCGTGGTGCCTTGGTCACGTCTCTCCTCTCCGATCCCAATCGGTCTGGGCGCCGCCCGCCGGACGCAGCGCGCTCCGATCGCGCGCGGGCATGATCAGGCGGTGCCGGCCAGCCGGGCGACCAGGGAGCAGCGAGCCCGTGGCGGCGTGGCCGGTATCTCGCAGCGCGACGTGCAGCTGCCTCCACCAGATGGCGGCGCCGAGCAGGGTCCCGGCCGCGCTGCCGATAACTGATCCCCTGGCACCCGCGATGGCCGCTCCGGCAAGCGAAAAGACGACATAGCTGCCCGACCCGATTAGCTCGGCCCGCAGGCTCCGCTTGGCGACGCCCAGGCCGCGCAAGCCAGCGGTGGCGCCCGCGGTGACGCACGCGCCCATTACCGCGATCGTCAGCGGCAAGATCAGCGGATAGGTCGGGCGCCAGATGCCGCGAAGCAGCCAGTCACCGAGTCCGCTGGGAAGCGCGGCCAGCAGCACCGCGCCCCACGCGGCGGCAGCGAGCGCGAGCCCGGCCGCAAGCAGCAGGCAGAAGGTCCGCAGATGCCGTGGCGAGCGGCGGAGCACCCGCGCCGCCTCGGGCACCGTCACCAGCGTGATCCCCTGCATGATCACGAAGAACGGGCCCATGAGCGTGCTCGCCGCCTGCACGTAACCGACCGCGGCCAAGGTAGCGAGCAGTGCGAGGCCGTACGCCCGTGCCTGGCCAGTGAAGCTGCCGACTGTCTCCTCCGCGAGGTAGCGGAAGGCGAGGTCGCGGTGGGTGGTGATCCAGGCTCTGGCGTGGGTGAGGCGGGGGATGACGCGGGCCTGGAGCGGGCCGGCGGCGGCGGCGATGGTGGCGGCTGTGCCCCAGGCCAGGACGAACCA
>DATNEK010000283.1:0-13470 GCA_035553055.1 Streptosporangiaceae bacterium
GGACGGCGAACGCCGCGGTTTCGCTGCTCGTAGCAGGTCTGGACGGGAGCGTCGTGCCGGTCGCCTGGGACGCCGACGCCTGCCCGTATCTGGCGGCGGCCGACTGGGATGCCCTTGGCCCGATCATCGCGGTGCAGTCAAGGGATCAGCGGCTGATGCGGCTGCTCGCCATCGACGCCGCTAACGGGCAGACAAGCCTGCTGCGCGAGGACACCAATCCGCACTGGCTTGACATCGTGCCCGGAGTACCAGCCAGGACACCAGGTGGCAAGGTCGTGTGGACGACGATCGTCGACGGCACGACCCGATTGCTTGTCGCTGACCCGGCCGAGCTGGCCGACGGCAGCGCGGCGCCGGTCACGCCCGCCGGGATGCAGGTCAGGTCGGTGCTGTCGGTGGACGGCGATACCGTGCTGTTCGCGGCGTCTTGGGGTGAGCCCGCGGACATAGGCGTGTGGGCTTATAGCTCGGGCGAGCTGGCCAGGGTCTCGATCGAGCCTGATGGGCCAGGCGGCGTGCACACTGCGGTGAGGTCGGGCGGCACGACGGTGTTCACCGCGAAGTCGATGGCGCGGACCGGGGCGATGACGCGTGTGCTCCGGCCCGTGGTCGACCAGCACGTGGTCGACCAGCACGTGGTCGACCAGCACGCGGTCGACGGGACCGCGGACGAGGTTGTCGCGACGATCGGTTCGCTGGCTGAGCGGCCTATCGTCGGCGAGCCGCGGGTCACGTTCCTGCGCGCCGGCCGGCGCCAGTTGCGAACCGCCCTGATACTCCCCTCCTGGTACGAACCTGGCACGGTCACACTTCCGGTCTTGATGGACCCTTACGGTGGCCCGCACAGCCAGCGGGTGACGGCAAGCGCTGACGCCTACCTGAGTTCGCAGTGGTTCGCAGACCAGGGCTTCGCTGTCATCGTCGCCGACGGCCGAGGGACACCGGGGCGCGGATCTGACTGGGAGCGCTCGATCGCCGGTGATCTGGCCTCGCCCGCGCTCGATGACCAGGTGGACGCGCTGGCCGCCGTCGCCGAGCACTGCGAGCGGGAGCGGCTCGCCGACCTCGACCTGGCGAAGGTGGGCATCAGAGGCTGGTCGTTCGGTGGCTTTCTCTCGGCGCTGGCTGTGCTGCGGCGGCCTGACGTCTTCCATGCGGGTATCGCGGGAGCGCCGGTCACGGACTGGCGGCTTTACGACACGCACTACACCGAGCGGTACCTCGGCCACCCCGCGGAGAACCCCGGCGACTACGACCGGTCATCGCTGCTCGCCGACGCGCCTAAGCTGTCCAGGCCGCTGATGATCATCCACGGCCTGGCCGACGACAACGTCGTCATCGCGCACGCGCTTCGGCTGTCCAGCGCACTGCTGGCGGCTGGCCGGGCACATTCCGTTTTGCCGCTGACCGGAGTCACTCACATAGCATCACAGGAGGATGTGGCCGAGAACCTGTTGCTGCTGCAGGTCGACTTCCTGCGCTCAGCCCTCGACCTGCCCTCGCCACCAACGTCCTGAGGGCGGATCGTCGGGGCAGGGCGCCGGGCCAATACGCGGGGGGTCCAGGGGGGTCGCTCCCCCGGGGCCAATACAGTGTCCAGCGTCACATCGGCCGAAGCGCTACCCATAGCGGCGTGCGGATTACCGTTGGAATAGGGTTCAGTGGGCAACGCGGGAACGCGGCGGTATCACCGGATCACAGGCGAGTCCGCGCGAGCAGCGAAGCGATGAGCCTAGGCCTCAGTTTCAGTGCGGAGACGGCTAATGACGCAGGTAACGCAGGCGCCAGCCAAATCGAGGGCGCAGATCGCAGCTAAGACGCTGCGCAGCGACCCGTGGTGGCGGCAGCCAACCATCAACGGCATCTTCCTTGGCATCGTGGTGATCTACCTAACATGGGCATCACTTGTCAACAAGGACTACTACGCCGCACCGTACATATCGCCGCTTTACTCGCCCTGCCTAGCCACGACCTGCGTCAAGGGTTCAGGCTTCCACTGGATCCCCTGGCTGTCCTGGCTGGCCCCGGCGATCATCATCATCGGCGGCCCCATGGGATTCAGGGTGAGCTGCTACTACTACCGCAAGGCCTACTACCGGGCGTTCTGGCAGTCGCCGACAGCCTGCGCCGTGCGCGAGCCCCACAGGAAGTACACCGGGGAGACCAGGCTGCCGCTGATCCTGCAGAACCTGCACCGCTACTTCTTCTACATCGCGCTGATCTTCAACGTGATCCTGTCGATCGACGCGGTGCTCGCGTTCAGGAACGGGGCGGGCCAGTGGGGTCACATGGGCCTAGGAACGCTGGTGCTGATCGTCAACGCCGCGCTGCTCTGGCTCTACTCGCTGTCCTGTCACGCCTGCAGGCACGTGACCGGGGGCAGGCTCAAGCACTTCTCCAAGCACCCGCTCAGATACAAGGCATGGACGCTGGTATCGAAGCTGAACGCCAGGCACATGCAGTTCGCGTGGATCTCGCTCGGCTTCGTGCTCTTCACTGACCTGTACATTCGGCTGGTGGCCAGCGGCGTGTTTGCTGACCCGAGGTTCTTCTAGGCGGTTCTATCCAATGACTGAGATCGATCGGCTCCCCTACGACGTGGTGGTGATCGGCGCGGGCGGCTCAGGGCTGCGGGCGGCGATCGAGGCCAGGCTGGCCGGCAAGCGGACGGCTGTCATTTCCAAGTCGCTGTTCGGCAAGGCGCACACGGTGATGGCCGAAGGTGGCTGCGCCGCCGCCATGGGCAACATGAACCAGAAGGACAACTGGATGGTGCACTTCCGCGACACGATGCGCGGAGGCAAGTTCCTGAACAACTGGCGCATGGCCGAGTTGCACGCCAAGGAAGCACCTGACCGGGTCTACGAACTCGAGGCCTGGGGCGCGCTGTTCGACCGCACCAAGGACGGCAAGATCAGCCAGCGCAACTTCGGCGGTCATGAGTACCCCAGGCTCGCGCACATCGGCGACCGCACAGGCCTGGAGATGATCAGGACGCTGCAGCAGAAGGTGGTGGCGCTGCAGCAGGAGGACGCGCGCTCGCTTGGCGACGCTGAGGCCATGATCAAGGTCTATGCCGAGACCACGATCACCAGACTCATTAAAGACGGGGAAAGAATCGCGGGGGCATTCGGCTACATAAGGGAGACCGGTCAGTTCGTGGTCTTCGAAGCCCCTGCGGTGGTGCTGGCCACCGGCGGCATCGGCAAGACTTTCAAGGTCACGTCGAATTCGTGGGAGTACACGGGCGACGGTCACGCGCTCGCGCTTCTGGCCGGCGCGAAGCTGATGAACATGGAGTTCGTGCAGTTCCACCCGACCCACATGGTCTGGCCGCTTTCTGTGCGCGGCCTGCTGGTCACCGAGTCGGTGCGCGGCGACGGCGGGGTGCTGAAGAACTCGCTCGGCGAGCGGTACATGTTCAAGTACGTGCCCGACGTGTTCAGGGCGCAGTATGCCGAGACCGAAGAGGAAGCCGACCGCTGGTACACCGACCCTGACCACAACCGGCGACCGCCCGAACTGCTGCCGCGCGACGAGGTCGCCCGCGCGAATAACGCCGAGGTCAAGGCCGGGCGCGGGTCGCCGCACGGCGGCGTGTTCCTGGATATCGCCTCCCGGCTGCCCGCCGACGAGATCTTGCGGCGGCTGCCGTCTATGTACCACCAGTACAAGGAGCTTGCCGACGTCGACATCACCAAGGAGCCGATGGAGGTCGGCCCCGCGCAGCACTACGTGATGGGCGGCGTCGAGGTCGACCCGGACACCGGCGAGTCGTGCGTGCCAGGACTGTTCGCCGCCGGCGAGGTATCGGGCGGGATGCACGGATCGAACAGGCTCGGCGGCAACTCGCTGTCCGACCTGCTGGTGTTCGGCCGAAGGGCTGGCATCGGGGCCGCCGAGTACGTGGGCAACCTCGGCGAGAAGCGGCCGACGCCCAGCGAGGGCGAGATCGCGGCCGCCAGGGCCGAGGCCATGGCGCCGTTCGAGCGCACGGTCGGCGAGAACCCCTACACCGTGCACTCCGAGGTGCAGCAGACGATGTTCGACCTGGTCGGCATCATCAGGACCGAGGCCGAGATCAAGTCAGCCCTGGTCGAGCTCGGCAAGCTGCGCGAGCGCGCCGCGGTGGTCAGGGCCGAGGGCGGACCTGCCTACAACCCCGGCTGGCACGAGGCTCTCGATCTGCGCAACGTATTGCTGATGGCCGAGTGCGTGGCCATGGCCGCGCTTGAGCGCCAGGAAAGCCGCGGCGGCCACACCAGGGACGACTATCCCGGCATGAACCCAGAGTGGCGCAAGGTGAACCTCATGCTCACGCTCTCCGGCGACAATGTCGTGCTCACCGAGCAGCCGATGGCTCCGATGCGCGATGACCTGATCGCGCTGTTCGACCGCGGCGAACTGAAGAAGTACTACACCGAGGAAGAAGTGCCTCCGGAGGAGTCGCAAGAGTAATGGGCGCGAAAGTTAAGCTAAAGGTCTGGCGCGGCGACGCCGGTCAGGGCGACCTGGTCGACTACGAGGTCGAGGCCAACGAGGGCGAGGTCGTGCTCGATGTCCTGCACCGGCTGCAGGCTACTCAAGCCGGCGACCTAGCGGTCCGGTGGAACTGCAAGGCGGGCAAGTGCGGGTCATGCTCGATGGAGATCAACGGCCGCCCCAGGCTGGCCTGCATGACGCGGATGTCGCTGTTCGAGCCGGATGACCCGATCACGGTGACGCCGATGCGGACCTTCCCTGTCGTCCGTGACCTGGTCACCGACGTCTCGTTTAATTACGAGAAGGCGCGGCAGATCCCGTCGTTCACGCCGGATCCTTCGGTCGGGCTCGGCGAGTTCCGCATGCAGCAAGTGGACGTCGCGCGGTCGCAGGAGTTCCGCAAGTGCATCGAGTGCTTCCTGTGCCAGAACGTGTGCCACGTGATCCGTGACCACGAGGAGAACATGCCCGCATACGCCGGGCCGCGCTTCCTGATGCGGATCGCCGAGCTCGAGATGCACCCAGCTGACACCGCTGACCGGCGCGAGATCGCGCAGGACGATTTCGGCCTCGGCATGTGCAACATCACCAAGTGCTGCACCGAGGTCTGCCCGGAGAACATCCACATCACCGACAACGCGCTGATACCACTCAAGGAGCGAGTGATCGGCCGCAAGTACGACCCGGTGGTGTGGCTCGGCAACAAGATCGCTCGCAGGGTACCGCGCGACACGCCGAAGGTTCCTGGTAAGCGGACCTGACGAGCCGCCGGCGGTCACCCAAACCACACATGTGTTTTCCGCTTCTGTCTGCCCTGTAGACCCGTAGTTGACCCGCGATCGGCTTCGCGTGAATATCCTTGCTCCGGGCGCTCGTCGTCCGCGAAGCGAAAGGCCGTCATGCATCACCTGACCTATGCCGAGGCCATAATCGTCGGCCTCATCCAGGGCGTCACCGAACTGTTCCCGGTGTCTAGCCTGGGCCACAATGTGCTTCTCCCGGCGCTAGTCGGCGGTAGCTGGTCCACGGACCTGAGCGTCGCGAAGCCCGAGTCGCCCTACCTGGCGTACATCGTCGGCCTGCACGTCGCTACCGCGATCGGCCTCACCGCGTACTTCTGGCGCGACTGGGTCAGGATCATTCGCGGCTTCTTCAGCTCGCTGCGGCACATGGAGATCGAGACTCCGGACCAGAAGCTGGCCTGGATGATCATCTTCGCCACGATCCCGGTCGGCCTGACCGGAGTGACCTTCGAGCACACGTTCCGCACGCTGTTCGGCGTGCCGAGCCGGGCGGCGATCTTCCTCGTCATCAATGGCCTGATCTTGTTCTCAGCTGAGCGCTTCAGGCCGCGCAAGTCGCGCGAGGCCGACAAGCAGGTGCTTGCCGAACGCGAACGAGAGCCCGAGCTAGTCGGAGCCGGCGGCGCAGCGCCGACTCACGCAACTGGCGCCCAGCACGCCTCTGGCCAAAGAGCCATCCGCCAGGATGAGATCGTGATCGCCATCGAAGCTGACCGGCGGATCACGTCATACGGATACGGTCAGGCGCTGATCATCGGGTCAGCTCAGATACTCGCGCTGCTGGCCGGCATCAGCAGGGACGGCGTGGCGATGGCCGCTGGCATGTTCCGCGGTCTGTCGCGGGAGGACGCCGCGAGATTCGCGTTCTTGCTCGCGACTCCGGTTATTCTCGCGGCTGGCGTGCTCAAGGTGCCCGACCTGCTCGGCCCGCTCAGCAATGGCATCAGACCCCAGATCATCGTGGGCAGCGTGGTGTCCGGCATCGGCGCCTACCTGTCCGTGCGTTTCCTGATGAAGTACTTCCGTACCCGCACGCTGACGCCGTTCGCGATCTACTGCCTGGTCGCCGGCATCGGCAGCCTCATCTACCTTGGCATCGTGCATAGGCTCTGAGCCACCGCGCCGATGGCCATCCTGGCGTCAGTTCGTGGTGCATCAGGCGGTCCGTTAATCGGCCCGGCTGCTCCGCGCCCGGGTTCTGGCGCGCTCCTTGGCGTCCAGCATCACTTTGCGCAGCCTGACCACCGTCGGCGTCACTTCTACGCACTCGCCGTCGGCGCAGAACTCAAGCGCCTGCTCCAGGCTGAGTAGCCGCGGCGGGATCAGCCGCTCGAGCTCCTCGGCAGTCGACTGGCGCACGTTGGACAGCTTGCGCTCCCTGGCGATGTTGACGTCCATGTCGTCGGACCGCGAGTTCTCCCCGACGATCATGCCCTCGTACACCTCGGTGCCCGGCTCGACGAACAACGTGCCGCGCTCCTGCAGAGAGAACATCGCGTACGTCGTCGCGGTGCCCGTGCGATCGGCGACCAGCGAGCCAGAGGCGCGCATGCGCATCGAGCCCGCCCACGGCTCGTACCGTTCGAACACGTGATGCGCGATGCCGGTGCCGCGCGTATCGGTCAGGAACTGGGTGCGGAACCCGATCAGCCCGCGAGCCGGCACGATGAAGTCGAGCCTGATCCAGCCGGTGCCATGGTTCGTCATTTGCTCGAGCCTGCCTTTTCGGAGCGCGAGCAGCGTGGTGACCGCGCCGAGATACTCCTCGGGCACGTCGATTGTCAGGCGCTCGACCGGCTCGTTCAGCTTGCCATCGATCTCGCGGGTGACAACGGTTGGCCTGCCCACGGTCAACTCGTAGCCCTCGCGCCGCATCAACTCGACGAGCACGGCCAGTGCCAGTTCGCCCCGGCCCTGGACCTCCCAGGTGTCGGGGCGCTCGGTCGGGAGCACTCGGATCGACACGTTGCCGACGAGTTCGGCGTCGAGCCGGTCCTTGACCATACGGGCAGTCACCTTAGTGCCGCCCCGCCCGGCCGGGCCGCGCCGCGAGTCGCTGGTCCCGCTTCGGCCGACCAGCGGCGAGGTGTTGACGCCGATAGTCATCGAGATCGCCGGCTCGTCCACGGTGATCAGAGGAAGCGGTCTCGGATCCTCTGGGTCGGCCAGCGTCTCCCCGATCATGATCTGGCCGATGCCGGCGACGGCGATGATGTCCCCGGCCGATGCGCTCTGGGTCGGCACTCGCTCGAGCGCTTGCGTTCTAAATAGCTCTGAGATCTTTACTCGCTCGATCGACCCGTCGCGACGGCACCAAGCGGCGTGCTGGCCGCGGGTGATCTCACCTGAGATCACCCGGCAGAGCGCGATCCTGCCCAGGTAGGCGGAGGCGTCGAGGTTGGTCACGTGGGCGCGCAGCGGCGCGTGCGGATCGTACGAAGGCGCCGGAACGTGCTGCGCGATCACGCCGAAGAGCGGCTCCAGGTCGGCCGAGTCAGGCAGCGTGCCGTCCTGCGGCCGGTTCAGCGATGCCCGGCCGGCGCGCGCCGACGCGTATACGATCGGGAACTCGATCTGGTCCTCGGTCGCATCCAGGTCGAGGAAAAGCTCGTAGCAGGCGTCAACGACCTCAGCTATCCGCGCGTCGGGCCGGTCGACCTTGTTGATCACCAAGATCACCGGCAGCCAGGCTTCAAGCGCCTTACGCAGCACGAACCTGGTCTGCGGGAGCGGGCCCTCGCTGGCGTCGACGAGCAGCAGCACGCCGTCGACCATGGAAAGGCCGCGTTCGACCTCGCCGCCGAAATCGGCATGACCAGGCGTGTCGATGATGTTGATCGTCAGTCCGCCGTGGGTGACCGCCGTGTTCTTGGCAAGGATCGTGATGCCCTTTTCACGCTCCAGGTCGCCTGAGTCGAGCACCCGCTCGGCGACCTGAGCGTTGGCGCGGAACGCACCTGACTGCCACAGCATCGCGTCGACCAGCGTCGTCTTGCCGTGGTCGACGTGGGCGACGATGGCCACGTTGCGCAGGTCATCGCGGATGGCGACCCGGTTGGCGAGATCGGCTTGGCTGGCGGGCATGCTGGAGAACTCCATTGCAAACTGGGAAGGCGCCGAACGAGGCTTTGCCAGTTTACCCGCCGCTGGGCCCTACTCCGCTGCCCATCACGTCCACCGGCGGCACCAGCAGAACAGCATCGTCGGCCCGGCGACGCAGCTTTGAAGATCAATTTCGCACACCATGCTGACGGACGGGCGAGCGGCCGAGTGGTCCAGCGCTGTTTGCTCGCGGCCGCGCCTCCAACGACAGCAATGTGCACATCGCCGCTGTCCCAACGACAGCAATGTGCACGCCGCTGCTGTTCGCCAGCCCATCGTAAAGTCTAGTTTTTCGCTTGACTTTATAGATAATATCAAACAGCATCTGGGTGAAAAGTCTGGAAGGGAGTACTTGTGCCTGGATTGAGAAACGCGCTTGACCTCGAACGCGGGGTGATCAGCAGCGACCCTGCCGACGGACGTGAGCCGACCGCAGCCGCCAACCCAGACGCCGACCGGGGCCAGCGCGTCGGCCCCGGCCCCGGCACCAGCCGCACGCCCGGCGTCCGCACCGGCCGCACGCTCGGCCGCAGCCACAACCGAGGCCGGGGTGCAGGTGCGCTCAGGCTGATCAGTCCGGTGATCGTGCTGGCAGGCTGGCAGCTGGCCAGCGGCTCCGGCCTGATCTCGGCGCAGAAGCTGCCGCCGCCGACCGCCGTCTGGTCGACCGCGCTCTCGCTGGTCACGACCGGTTCGTCCGCCTACGGCACGCTGCAGGGCGCCCTGGCAGTCTCGCTTGAGCGAGTCGCGGCCGGCTTCGCGCTCGGCGCCACCGCGGGGGTGCTGCTGGCGATCGTCGCGGGACTCAGCCGCTTCGGCGAGAACGCATTCGACCCCCTCATGCAGATGCTCAGAACGCTGCCGCTGTTCGGGCTGATCCCGGTGTTCATCGTCTGGTTCGGCATTGGCGAGACGCCCAAGATCCTGCTGATCGCCATCGGCGTCGCGATCCCGCTGTACCTGAACACGTTCTCAGGCATCCGCGCGGTCGACGGCAAGCTGGCCGAACTCGGCCAGGTACTCGACCTGCGCAGGCGCGAGCTGATCACCGCGATCGTGCTCCCAGGCGCGCTGCCGCAGATCCTCGTAGGCCTGCGCCAGAGCCTCGGCGTTGGCTGGCTGGCGCTCGTGGTCGCGGAGCAGGTCAACGCGAACGCCGGCCTCGGCTTCATGATCAGCCAGGCGACCCAGTTCCTGCGCAATGACGTGATCATCGTCGCGCTGCTCGTGTACTGCGCACTCGGCCTCGGCACCGACGCGCTTGTGCGGCTCATCGAAAGGAGGGCCCTGAGATGGCGCATGAGCCTGGCGGCACGGTAACCCTCATGCCAGTCGTCCGGGCCAGCGGCCTGGTCAGGTCGTTCGGCACCGACACGGTCATCGACAATCTGGATCTCGACATCGCACACGGCGAATTCGTCGCGCTGCTCGGCCGCAGCGGCTCAGGCAAATCGACGTTGCTGCGCGCGCTAGCCGGGCTCGACGATGAGATCACCGGCGATCTGGACGTGCGCGGGCCGGTCTCGATCGCTTTCCAGGAACCCCGGCTCGTCCCGTGGAAGCGCCTGCTGGCGAACATCAGCCTCGGCCTGCGCACCCGCGCACCGCGTGACGCCGCTCGCGCCGCTCTCGCCGAGGTTGGCCTCAGCGGGCGCGCCAACGCGTGGCCGCTGACGTTGTCAGGCGGCGAGGCGCAGCGCGCATCGCTGGCCAGAGCGCTGGTGCGGGAGCCGAGCCTGCTCCTGCTCGACGAACCGTTCAGCGCGCTTGACGCGCTGACCAGGATCGCGATGCATCGGCTTGTACTCAGCCTGTGGGCGCGGCACAGACCCGCCGTGCTGCTCGTGACTCACGACGTCGACGAGGCGCTCGCGCTCGCCGACCGGGTGCTCGTCCTGTCGGCGGGCCGGATCAGCAGCGCCTGCGCCGTTACCGCGTCCCGCCCGCGCCCGCCGAACACACCAGAACTCACCCACCTGCGAAATCGCCTGCTCGCCGAGCTTGGCGTCGATGAGGAAGGAACATCATGATCACCAACGGACGGACGCGGCTCCGCCACGGCACCTGGCTTGCGGCTAGCGCGCTGCTGACAGGTGCCGCGGTCACGGCGTGCTCGCCAGCACAAGCAAATTCAGGCGGAACGCAACCAACCCAGTCGGCCCCGGCCACCGCAGGCGCATCAAGCGTGCCAGCCAGTCTGGGCGACGTCACCCTTCACGTCGGCGACCAGGCCGGAGCCGGCTCGCAGGCGCTCCTTACCGCCGCCGGGCTGATCGGAAAGCTCCCGTTCAAGGTGGACTGGTCGGACTTCACCGCCGGGCCACCCATGCTGCAGGCCATGAGCGCGGGCGCGGTCGATATCGGCGCGGTGGGAGACGCGCCACCGGTGTTCGCCGCCGCCGGCGGCAGCCGCATAGCGGTCGTCAGCGCGCTTCGCGCCAACCCGCTCGGCACCGCCATCCTGGTACCGGCAGGCTCGCCGATCCACACGGTGGCGCAGTTGCGCGGCAAGCGGATCGCGGTCACGGAGGGCAGTTCGTCCAACTACCACTTGCTCGCCGCGCTCACCAGGGCCGGGCTGAGCATCCACGACGTTACGCCCGACTACCTGCTGCCGCCCGAGGCACAGGCGGCGTTCTCGGCCCACCAGGTAGACGCCTGGGATGTCTGGTCTCCCTTTATCGAGCAGGCGGAAACGCAAGATCACGCGCGAGTGCTGACCACCGGCGCGGGGGTCGGCGACACCTACTCGTTCGTCGTCGCGTCTCGCTCCGCCCTGGCCGATCCGGCTACGGCGCAGGCGATAGGCGACTATCTCCGGCTGCTTGATCAGGCGTACCGCTGGGCGGCCAGTCACCCCGCAGCGTGGGCGGCGACCTGGGCGAAGGCGAGTGGCCTGCCGGAGAAGGTGATGCTCGCCGCGGTCAGGAACTCTCTCACCACGCCGACCCCGATATCGCCGGCCGTCATCCGCTCTGAACAAACCATCGCCAACGCCTTCACCGCCGCCGGGCTCATCCCTGGCCACGTCGACTTCGCCAACTTCGCTGTGACCACCTACAACAACATTCTCGGAGGAACGTCATGAGCCTGGTCTTCCACTGGTTCCTGCCCACGTCAGGCGACGGCCGCGGCATTGTCGGGGGCGGCGCGCTCAATGGCCGCTCGACCGGCGCGATCAGCAGAGCGCCCGACATTGATTACCTGGCGCAGATCGCCAGATCGGCCGAGCAACTTGGCTTCACCGGCGTGCTGACGCCAACAGGCACCTGGTGCGAGGACGCCTGGCTGGTGACCTCGGCGCTGATCAGCCAGACGCAGCGGCTGAAGTTCCTCGTCGCGTTCCGCCCTGGGCTCGCGTCGCCAACCCTGGCGGCCCAGATGGCAGCCACCTACCAGCGAATATCGCGCGGCCGACTGCTGCTCAACGTGGTCACCGGCGGCGAGGACAGCGAGCAGCGCCGGTTCGGCGACCACCTGAACCACGACCAGCGCTACGAGCGGACCGGCGAATTCCTCGACATCGTGCGCGGCGCATGGAGCGGCGTGCCGTATGACTTTGCCGGCCGCCATTATCAGGTCACCGGAGCGACTGTGCTCAGCCCGCCAGAGCCGCTGCCGACGGTCTACTTCGGTGGCTCATCGGACGCCGCGGGGCCGGTCGCGGCCAGGTACGCCGACGTCTACCTGACCTGGGGTGAACCTCCCGCTCAGGTGGCCAGGAAGCTGGCCTGGGTGCGCGGGCTCGCCGAAGCCGCCGGACGTCAGCTGCGGTTCGGCATCAGGCTGCACACGATCAGCAGAGACAGCTCGAAGGCGGCCTGGGCCGAAGCTGATCGGATGCTCGCCGACCTGAGCATGGCCGAGATCAACAGCGCGCAGCAGGCGCTCGCTAAATCGGCGTCGGTTGGCCAGGAGCGGATGGTCTCGCTGCACACCAGGTACCGCTCCGGCGGTCCCGCCGCCGACCTGGAGATCTACCCGAACCTGTGGGCTGGGGTCGGCCTCGTGCGCGGTGGCGCGGGAACCGCGCTCGTCGGCAGCCACGCCGAGGTAGCCGACCGGATCGAAGAGTACGCCTCGCTCGGGATCGACGAGTTCATATTCTCCGGCTACCCGCATCTGGAGGAGGCGTACTGGTTCGGCGAAGGTGTGCTGCCTGAACTGCGCGCCAGAGGGCACGTGGCGCTGCCGGCAGATCTGTCCGGGCTACTGGCCAGCGCATAAATTTCGGCAGGAGGAACCAGTGCGCTTCGTTGTCATCGTGGGTAATCCCAAGCCCTGCTCACGCACGCTCAAGGTAGCCAAGGCCGCCGCTGACGCAGTCGCCTCGGCGCTCGACCTGACGTCTGGCTATGAACTCGTCGACCTGTCCTCGCTGTCAAGGCGGTTGCTGCTGCCCGAGCCATCGGCAGCCGTCGAGGATGCGGCTGACCTGGTGCGTGGCGCTGATCTGCTGCTGGTGGCGAGCCCGACCTTCAAGGGCACGTACACCGGTCTGCTCAAGGTGTTCCTCGACCGGCTGCCGTATCACGCGCTCAACGGAATCTGGGCACTGCCGCTGCTCGTGATGAACGCACCGCGGCACGCGCTGGCGGTCGACGTTCACCTGCGGCCGTTGCTTGTCGAGCTTGGTGCGAGCGTGCCTACGCCTGGCCTGACTGTGCTCGAGTCTGAGATCAGCCGGCTCGATGAGTTGCTGCGGCCGTGGGTGCGCACGGTCAGCGATGTCGCCGACGGCGCCCTCGGTGCGTCAAGGAGGGCAGTGGCGCTCGCCGGGTCCGGCTATGAACTCTGACTAGAACACCTGTTCGATTTTCGGTAAACTGGGTTCGTGACGCAGTATGTACCACCTGGCTGGCCCGCAGGGGTGCATCCCCCGGGCAGCGAAGAGTTCGAACGCTCCGCTATCGCCTGGCTGCTTGAGGTTGTCCCTTCCGACTATCTGCTGCACGGCGTGCTCAGGCGCCATCCGGTCGCTCTCGCGACGCTGGCCAGGCATCACCTTCAGGCCTGCGTTGACGGCGCGAGAAGCGGCTACCGGACGGCCAGAACCGAACTAGGCCCGCATCTGCCGCCGGGT
>DATNEK010000284.1:0-2935 GCA_035553055.1 Streptosporangiaceae bacterium
TGGCGCCGAGGCCGATGCCCAGGGTCCCGCTGGTTGAGTGACCGTCGCGCAGCGCTGCGGCCGCGTCGCGCAACCCTGGCCCGGCGTCGATGGACACCATCTCGATCCCCGGCCTGCCATCTTCCCTGGCGATGCGCAGCAGCATCGACCCCTGGCTGGCGTGCTTGTGCAGGTTGGACGCCGCTTCGGTGACCGCGAGGGTCAGCTGGTCGGTGCGCGCTTCGGGGAACCCCAGCCGGCCGGCCAGCGCCTGGGCGGCGCCGCGGCAGGCGGCGGCCGCGCTTGGATCCTCGACCCGCAGCCAGCGCAGGTCGCCCGGGGCCTGGGCGACGAGCGACCGGTTCAGCGCGACCACTTGACCACCACGACACTCGTGCCCTTGCCGGGCTTTGAGTTCAGCTCGAACTCATCGACAAGCCGCCGGGCGCCGGACAGCCCGAGTCCCAGGCCGGTGCCCGACGACCACCCGTCGGTGAGCGCCAGGTCGACGTCGGCGATGCCAGGCCCCTCGTCGGTGAAGTGGAGCTTGACGCCGGTCCGCCCATTCGGTGATTTGACCACTTCGATCCGGGCCACACCGCCGCCGCCGTGCACCAATGTGTTCCGCGCGAGCTCGCTGGCGGCCGTCACCAGCTTGGTCTGGTCCACAAGCGACAGCCCGTTTTCCGCCGCGGCGCCGCGTACCTGCTGGCGGACGCGGACGACGTCGTCTCCCGACTGGATAGGCAGCTCATCCATCAGGATTTCCCGTTCAGGATCTCCAGACCCTTCTCGGCGTTGAGCGCGGTGCGGACCCCGCTCAGGGACAGCCCGAGTTCGGTCAGCGTGATCGCCACCGCCGGCCGCATGCCCACGATGACCGTCTCGGCGTCAAACAGCCGCGATATCGAGCCGATCATGGTCAGCATCCGGCCGATGAACGAGTCGACGATCTCGACCGCGGTGATGTCGATGATCACCCCGCTGGCCCCGGTGGCGGCCAGCTCGTCGGCCAGGTCCTCCTGGAGGCGCACGACGGTATCGTCTTGCAGGTCGATCTGAATGGAGACGAACAGCGTCTGCCCGATCTTGAGGATCGGCACTTGCTCCATAACTGAGGGACCACTTTCATCCCGGCCTGGCTCAGCGCCAGTGCGAGCGCGTCTGCGAGCGTCGCCTTGGTGGCGATGTCGCCGAACTCGATGCCGAGCGACACGATCGTCTGCGCGACCTGCGGCCGGATGCCAGAGATCGTGCACTCGGCCCCGAGCAGGCGGGCCGCGCTGACGGTCTTGAGCAGGTGCTGCGCGACCTCGGTGTCCACGGTCGGCACGCCGGTGATGTCGATCACCGCGTGGTCGGCGCCCGTCGCCACGAGCGTGTCGAGGAGCTTCTCCATGACCAGCTGGGTGCGGGCCGAGTCGAGCGTGCCGACCAGCGGCACCGCGATGATCCCCTCCCACAGCCGGACGACCGGCGTGGAGAGCTCAAGCATCGCGGACGCCTGGTCGGAGATGATCTGCTCGCGCGCCGCCGAGTACGCCTCGAAGGTCCGCAGGCCCAGGTCGTCGACCATGCGGGAGAACGCGAGGAACTCGGGCGCCAGCTCGGCGGTGTCCGCCACGAGCTCGTACACGGCTTCCTTCAGTGAGAACACCCCGAGCGCGGTCTCGCTTGGCGTGAAGCTGTCCCTGGCGCGACTGCGCGAGAGCTCGTCAAGGGCGGCCCGCAGCTCGCCGGCGGCGTGATCATCGGCACCGGACAGCACCCTGACGATCAGCGAGTAAAGGTCGTCAACCTCGCGCCGCACTTCGTCAAGCGAGATGCGGCCGCGCACGCGGGCGGTGACCAGTTCGCTCCAGCGCTCGACAACCTTGTCATGGTGGTCGCGCAGATATTCCACCATGCGCTCACTAGTACCGCCAACGTCCATCGGTGTGTATTCCTAAACATTAGTAACTGGTAAGTAGCGTTCGCCCCAAGGCTACATCGGAGAGCGGTTTCCGCAGCAGTGCTAGCCGGACTGCCAGCCGAGATACTCGCCTGGTAATGGCCCTATCGCAGAGACATGTGCATCCGGATGACAGTGCCGTTCTTGTCGGAGCGCAGGTCCACCCGGTCGCAGACCTGGTGGACGAGCCAGAGGCCGTGGCCTCCATTAGCGTCCGGTGACGGCGGCTGCCGGCCGGCCAGCGGGTCCGCGATGACGCCCTCGTCGCGGATCTCGCAGACGATCTCGTCGCTGTCCGACCAGATCTCAATCGACCCAGGCGACTTCGCATGCCGGACCGTGTTCCCCGCGACCTCGCTCACCGCGATCACGAAGTCGACGACGCGGTCGTCCGGCAGGCCTGCCACCCTGGCCTGCTTCTCCGCCAGGGCGCGTACCTCAGACAGATTCGTGGTGTAGACGAAAGGCATGCTGTTGTCTCCCGGAGGGCAACCCTTGTTACCCCCCGATGTCCGCGGTGGCGGACCTGATCGCAAAACCGAGATCGTATCAGGCCCGTCGGCACGGCAAGAGCTGCGGGTGACTGCGGCACGTCCATGGCACTGGAGGGGGCATGGCGTGCTCGTTGCCCTGCGGGCGGGTGGGGATCTTCCGGATTTGTGTTGTAGGGGCCAATGACGGCCGTACGGCGGCGACCGTACGGGCTGCTGTACCTGCTTCCCAGGTTCCCCGGCCGGAAACTCCAGTACCAGCGAATCTAATGACGACGTAAGGTCTGCTATCCCGCCTGCTTTCCCGGGGGCGACCCCCGGACCCCCGGCTGTCGGGCTCCGCCCGACGATTCTGAGCGGCTATCCCACAAGGGTCTTCACCGCCGCCGTCATCTCGGCCAGTGCCTTCTTCGCGTCGGCGAAGTACATGCTGGTCTTGGAGTTGGCGTAGAGCTCGTTGTCGATGCCCGCGTAGCCGGTGCCCATCGAGCGCTTGATCACGATGATCGACTTG
>DATNEK010000285.1:0-4086 GCA_035553055.1 Streptosporangiaceae bacterium
TCCGCCTCCTGGCCGCCGAAGTAGCTGCCGGCCTGGTCGCCGTCGAAGTTCCACAGGAACCACAGCAGGCTCGGCCAGCCCTTGTTCATCTGCCAGTAGATCGTGCCCGTCGACGGCAGCGGGGTGTTATTAGTGTGGTCGATATACGCCTCGTACTGCGCCCTGACGTCCTCGTAGTTCTGAGCCTGACCCTCTTCGATGTACTGGGCCAGGCTGGTTGGCGTTCCGTATCTGGCGTTCATCGCGGCGTCGAAGTGGCAGAGCGTGCCGAACGAATAGCCGCTGGTGCAGCGCGTCTCGTAGTTGGCGTGGTACTGGTTGGCCTTGGAGTTCTGCCACAGGTTCGACAGGTCGCTTGCCGACATGAACCGGTTGAGCGAGTCCGTGGTCGAGATGGTGTCCCCGGCGCTCTCCTCGCTGTCGTAGCCCCAGGCCGCGCCCGCGTTGGTCACGGTGCTGTCGCTGCCTAGGTGCGTGGTGTCGTACCAGTAGTTCGGCGGCACCCAGTCGTACGGGCCCTCCTTCTCACCGGAGTTGCCGAGTGTCGTGGTCGACTTGTACTCCGCCGAGGCGAGTAGCGGGGTCTGCGGCCAGAAATCGGCGTTGGTGAAGCCGGTCTCTGACACCGATTCCTGCTGGCTGCTCGGCTGATTGTCCGACCATTGGAAGCTGAACACGCTCGGGTGGTTGCGCAGGTTCGTCCCGATGGTCTGGGCCGAGTTCTGCAGGACGTTCAGCTGCGCCTGGGTGAGGGTACCGCCGACCTCCCAGGCGTCACAGCATTGGAAGCCGCCGTTGACCAGGATGCCGGCCGCGTCCATCTGCTGGAACCAGTCGGCGGGCATGATGTGGCCTTCGAGCCTGATCGAGTTGAGGCCCATGTTCTTCATCAGCGCGATCTGCTTGGCGGTGTCAGCGGCCGAGTAGTGCAGGAATAGGTTCGGCGACCAGCCGCCGCCCCTGATCACGATCGGCACGCCGTTGATCTTGAATGCCCGGGCGCCGCTCGGCTCGATCGCGTTGGACCCGACCAGCGACGAGGTTACGGTCCTGATACCGAAGGTCTCGGTGGTCGAGTTGTACTGGGTGGCACCCTGCGCGACCGAGACGCCAAGAGTGTAGAGCGGCTGGGCTCCGAGCTGATAAGGCCACCACACCTGGGGATTGGCGATCGTCAGCGAAGGGAAGCCGCTCGGGGTGAACGACACGGTCTGGGTCGTGCTCGCCGGGACGGTGATGCTTTGGCTCACGGTGATCGGCGTACCGCTGTTCGGCGGGGTGATAGTCGCGGTGACGGTCGCCGTCTGCGCGGCCGTCGTGTGGTTGGTGACGTCGGTTTTGACCGTCAGCGCCGCGCTCGACAAGTTGGCCGCGTCGCTCTGGTTCACATGGCTGTTGCCGACCGCTAGCGCTCCGTCGACGGCAAGCTGGACAGGGAACTGGATGCCGGTGTTGTTGTCAGGCGGGATCTGGGTCCAGTCCACGTTGTCCAGCGTGAAATTCGTGGTGGGGTCGTTCGGGTTGATCTCAATCGCGAGCGAGTTCGTACCCGCCACGACCAGGTTGCTGATGTTGAAGGTGAAGCTGGTGTAGTCGCCGGTAACGGTCGAAGAAGTGGAGACCTCGGTGCCATTCACCCACACGTTCGCCGAGCCGATCACGCCATTGACGATCAGGGTCGCGGTTTGCCCGGCGGCCAGATTCGGCGTGAAGTCGGTGCGCCACCACCAGGGCACGTCGAACTCGGCGATGCTATCGGAGCCGATCTTGCTCATGAAGCCGTAACAGGACTGGATGTTGTTGGAGAAGAACACACTGTTCGGTCCGCTGTCGTTCTGGTTGACCGGCTGCAGCGCGGTGTCGCCAGGGCACTTGCCGTTCTGCACTAGCGCTTCGACCTCGGTGCCAGGCGCTCCCGCGTCGTCGTTGGCTACCGGAAGCCAGGTCGACGTGTTGAAGCCTGGCGTGGAGATCTGAGCGCCGGTCTGCGTAGCCACGGCGCTGCTCTGCACGGACCAGCCGTTCGCGCCGAGGTCGGTGATATCGCTCGCGCCCGTGCTCGGGGCGGCCGCCAGCGTTGCGGCGATCGTGGGCGCGGCCGGCCGGCTCGGGCCGGCGTTCGCCGTGACGGCGAAGGTAAGTGATGCCATAGCCAGCACGGCAGCGGCTGCCAGTGCCGGGCCGGGACGTAGTGAAGCTCTCATGGTCCGACTCCCGCCGCTCGAGGGGCATGGGTGGGCATGTTAGTGCTGTCGGATTATTTGTATGCCTGTCTTACATATGTGTCAATGGGCATCCGGCCGATGTCTGATCGGTTGTCAATGGCGCGGAGTATCACGCCTGGATCTGCGCCAGCACGTCGTCCCTGGCCCGGTCAAGGCCAGCGGCGAGGCCGCCGAGTACGACCGCGTCCCTGCCGAGCAGCGACATCTCGATCGGCGGCGGCGAGAGCGCGAGCAGGTCGCCGAGAAGTCGCTTTGTCGGCTCGAGCAGCAGATCGGCGTTGCCGCCGATGCCGCCGCCGATGACAATCAGGCCGGGATCGAGCACGGCGATCACGGCGGCGAGCGCTCGCGCCAGGTGACTCGCCTCGTCGTGCACGACGTGAATCGCCGCGTGATCGCCCGACCTGGCCGCGTCGAAGATCTGCTCAGTCGAGCTGGCGCTCATACCGATCCGCCTGGCCGCCGATAGCACGCCGTCAGCCGAGGCGACCGTCTCAAGTATCCCGTGCTGCCTCACGGCGGGAGCAGGAAGCTGTCCGAGCCCGTCGCCCACTGGCAGGAACGAGATCTCACCAGCCCGCCCGCTCGACCCGCGATAAAGGTCCCCGCCGATGACGATGCCCATTCCGATGCCGGTGCCGACCGAGACGAAGACAAAATTGGCGGCACCCGCGCCAGCGCCGTGCTCTTGCTCGGCGACCGTGGCCAGGTTGACGTCGTTGTCGATGGAGAACCTGGGTCCAAGCTGCGCCCGCAGCGCGTCCACCGAACCCGGCTCTTCCCAGCCGGGAAGGTTCGGCGCGGCCATGATGCGGTCGGCGTCGGGCTGATAGATGCCGGGGAACCCGACCACGGTGTGGGTGATGTCGTCGAGCGTGACGCCGGCATCCGCGGCCGTCGCCCGCGCTAGCTCGCCGATCTGCTCGGCGAGCGCGGACGCGGCGAGGGCCCTTACCCGATGATCGGCCCTGGCCGTGATCGCGCCGGAAAGGTCGGCGACGGCCAGCCTGATCCAAGAAGCGCCGACGTCGACCGCCATCGCGCGTCCCGCGTCAGGGCGGATCTCATAAAGCCTCGGCGCCCGGCCGACCTGGCCGACGCGGTGGCCGACCTGGCTGATCAGACCGACACGCTCCAGGCTGGCGAACGCGAGGCCGATTGTCGCCTTGGACAAGCCGGTCGCGGCAACCAGCTGCGAAGCGGACGCGGTTCCCAGCCGCCTGATCAGCTCGTAGACGGCCCGTTCGTTGATGACCCTGACGACGGCCGTTGTCGTGGCGACCTGGGCAACTGAATCGAGCGGCGAAGACTTTTCCACTGTCGCCTCCTCGCAGCCGCCCGGTGCCTAATGCCCGCCCTGCTGCCCTCCCTTCCTCGGGCGGGCCGCGACCGTTACCTGGTGGCTGACCGCCTGACCGTGCTTAACGGTCGCGGGCAGTACGACCCGGTAGGTCACGCTGATCTTACGGGCCACGACGGTGAACTTGGTCTGCTTGTCCGTATGCAACCGGTGCTTGGACACCACCTGCCACTGCCCGCCGACCAGTTCTTGTAGCTGCACGAGGTCGCCGCGACGCGCCTGCGGGATAGAGGCGATCAGCAGCACCGACTGGCCATGCGGGCGAGGCACCTGGCTGAGGGTGATCGTGGGTACCGGCGCGGTCGGGCTCGCTGAGGCATGCGAACTCCGGTGCGGCGACGGCGAGGTTGATCGGGCGGAATGCGACGCGGCCGACGAACGCGGTTGCGGTGTGCCCGACCCGCCCGAGGTGGCTCGGCGGCTGGTGACCGGCACCGTCGGTTTCGCCGAACTCGAATTGCCCGCAGGATTGGGGACGCCAGCGAAACCGAGTAGCTGGTG
>DATNEK010000286.1:0-30663 GCA_035553055.1 Streptosporangiaceae bacterium
CTACACGCTCGCGGTGAGCAACCGCCACAGCTCCTACACGCTGTCGTTCCTGCCGCTGCTCTCCGACAGCACCTGCTCGGTGGCCGACCCGTCGTTCGCCGCGAAGACGCTCACCGGCTCGATCGCGGCCGGCGCGGCGGGCGCGTGCTTCACGCTGGCCATGAAGTCTGGCGACGTGTTCCACGCCAACATCGAATCGAATCCGTTCGAGGATCTGCTTGTCACGGTGTTTGACTCGACGGGTGCCCGGATCTGCTTTGACGACGCTGGTGATTGCACCCTCACCGGTACCGGGCCTTACCTGGTGTTCGTGAACACTCAGCAGGGTGAGGCGAGCAGCTACGCGCTGCAGTTCAACGACCTCACGCAGCCCAAGGGTTGTCTGGCCGCGTCCCAGCTGACCTACGGGACAGCACCGGACGTCACCTCAACCGACCGCTGCCGCACGCTGACCGTATCGGTCGCCGGGCAGTATCAGGTCGTTGCCGTGAGTCCCGACCAGGGCGTTGGCCTGGCGGGCAGCCTCTACCATCTTGACGGGACCGTCGCGTGCACCAACTTCGGCTCGACCTGTGATCTGGCTGTCGGCAGCTACAACTTCGTCATCGACCCAGCTCCGGCCTTTCCGGCGCACATCGGCATTGTCTTCATCGCGGCGAACGAGGGCCGCGGGTGCGAGGCAACCGGCGACACAGACTTCGCGTCGGGACCGGCGATCGGTGCCTTCTCCGGGCTCGGCGAAGAGATCTGCCTCACTCTTCCTACCGCGGCGAGCAAGACGGACTACCTGTTCGATCAGCCGACGGCCAACGGTTCGGCGCCGCAGTTGCACGTCTTCGACGCGACCGGCGTGCAGATGTGCCAGAACAGCGGATCCGTCGAGACCGTGTGCGCGCTAACCGGCGTCGCGCCCTTCCACGTCGTCCTGGCCGACCAGCGGGCCAACGGCGGTTATCGCATCCTGACGCAGCGTACCGATTCCACCGCCGGCTGCCGGGTCTGGCCACGATCCGGATTCGGCGGGTCCTGGGGTGCGACGGCGACGCTCACCGATTCGGCCGACGTCGCGTGCCTGAGCATCGCGGCGAAGCAGCACTCGACCGGCGAGATGACTGACTATTCGAACGTCGCGAACGTCGTGGATGCGGGCCTGTCGGTGAACGACCCGACCGGCACGACCGTCTGCACGGGCGCCAGCTCCGCTGTCTGTTCCTATAAGCCGACGGTCACCTACACGGCGCTGCTCCTGCTGACCAGCGGCGTACGCGACACCTTCCACCTGGTCCGCCGCGATGTGTCCAGCACCGCGCTGTGCTCCAAGCCCGCTTCGACGGTCCCCGGCGTCCCGGCAGCAACATTGCTGCTGAACTCCGATCTGGCCGCCCGGTGCTTCCGCGTTACCGCCAAGGCAACCGACGACCTCGCGATCGACGTCCGCGCGAGCGCGCCGAGCCCGGCTGGAGCGATCGCCGAGGTTACCAACAACAGCGGTACCGTAATCTGCCGCCAGTTCGGCGTGAACTGCACGGTTACCGGATTCACCTCCTACCAGGTCCTGGTGCTCGCCGACAATTACCAGGGCGTCGGCATCACCGCGCACCTCGACACCTGGCGAGTCGGCACCAAGGCCGGCTGGGCGCCGCAGTGCCAGGCGCACCGGGTGTCCGGTGCCACCGGCTGGGCACCGGTCAGGGTCAGCCTGTCCGAGGCCACCCCCGTGTACTGCTTGGTGGTGGCCGTTCAGCCGAGCCAGCAGTTCTTCCTGTTCAGCACGCTCAACCTGGGCACCGTCGGCAGTCCGGTCATTGTGGGGCACTCAAGGGCCGACTGGACCAGTGAGCTCGGCCTATGCAACCTAGGCGGAATAAGTGGCGTCGGCTGCCAGACGCAGCCGACGGATAAGGCCGGCGACGACGTTCTGCTGGTCTATCCGGGCCAGCAGCCGCTTCCGTTCAGCGCGCTCTTCCAGGGCGTCTGCACGATGACATGCTCGATGACTATCCCGCCCGCCCTCGTCACGTCGGTCAATCCCCACACCGGTCCGGCGGACAGCCTCAACACGATCGTGGTCCGCGGTACCCATCTGAACCTCGGCACCGCGATCGAGTTGGCGCGGAACGGCTCGCCAGCCGACATAAATATCACGCCGGTCTCGCTGAACTCTCGCGACACCTCCATGACCATGCGGGTCGACACCCAGGACGTGGCACCTGGGCTGTACGACGTGGCGATGGATGACGTCGGTTACACCGTCGGTGTTCCTTCCCCCGGATACCTGCCCGACGCCTACCGGGTCACCGCCGGTCCGCCGCTGCCGCCATCCGGCTCCTTCGTTCCCGATGGACCGGTCCGGGTGGCGGACACCCGAACCGGCCTGGGCGTGCCCAAGGCCCCGCTGGCCGCGCACCAGATAGCCAGGCTGAAGGTCGCTGGCGTGGCCGGGGTGCCGCGGACCGGCGTCGCGGCTGTCGTCGTCAGCATCACGGTTCGCCATCCCGTCCGATCGGGAAGCCTGACCGTGTATCGGGACGGAACCTCGCGTCCGCGCGTCACCGACATCAGCTTCGCCGCCGGGCAGACGATCAGCGACCAGGTCGTGGTGTCCGCCCGCCACGGAAGGATCGACGTCTACAACGGCTCCGCCGGACGCCTCGACCTGACCGCCGACCTGTCCGGCTATTACGCCACGGCCGGCCAGCACTCGCTGCTTACCCTCGCCGGGCCGTCGCGGATACTCGATACCCGCGGGGGCGCGCGGCGGCAGGTAAGGATAAAGGTCGACGGCGTTGCCGGGGTACCCAGGAGCGGAGTCAGCGCGGTGGCGGTCAACCTCACCGTGCACACCCCGGCGAAGCCCGGTTACCTGGCCGCGTTCGCTGACGGTCGGCCCCGGCCGCTGGTCAGCCAGATCACCTTCGGCCCACGGCTGACGATCTCTGATCTGGTCAGCGTCCCGGTGCGCAACGGCAGGATCGACCTGTACAACGGCTCGGCCGGCCCGGTGCACGTGACCGCGGACCTGATCGGATACTTTTCTGCCGCCGGGGCCCGGTTCCGGGTGGCCGGCCCGGTCCGCGTGCTCGACACCCGCACCAGTTTCGGTGGTGCCGGCGGGGCACTGCTTCCGCGCGGAGCCGCGGAATTCAGCACTAGCAATCTCCCCGACCCGCCGAGGATCGTCACCATGGCAGTGCTCAGCGTGACCGTCATCGGCGGCCGGGCCGGCGGATCACTGACCGTATTCGCCGACGACCAGGCGCTGCCGCGAGATCCGACCATCGAGTTCGGCGCCCGCGGTACGGTAACCAGCCAGGTCATCGTCCCGGTCACCGGGGGGCCGATCGACTTCTACAACAACTCGACCGATGCCGTTCAGGTGATCGCGGACGTGCAGGGCTATTACTACGTGAACAGCTCTGGCTAGCTGTGGCCGTTGGCCGTGATGCCGTCGAATAGCAGCGCTAGAAACGCGTCGACGACCTGGTCGGTCGTGTAGCCGCCCGACCGGTGCCAGGCCGCCGGGATCCAGAGCACGTCGCGGAGCAGGCGGTAGGTGAGGCGCGGGTCGAGATCCGCCCTGAACGCGCCTTCCGCCACCCCGCGTTCCATCTGGCTGATCCAGGTCTGCTCGAACTCGCGAAGGGCCTTACGCAGATATCCGAATCTGGGATGGCTATTGAAATAACTCCAGTCGTTCCGCAGCATCGACAGCGCTGCCCTGTGTTTGGCCAGCGTTTTGCTCGTGGTGCGGACGATCTGTTCGAGCACCGACCGTGGGTCACCACCTGAGGCGACCGCTGATCGGTAGTCGGCCAGGATCTCGTCGAGGAAGCTGGCGAGTATCTCGTCGCCGATCGACTCCTTGGAGTCGAAGTGGTGATAGAGGCTGCCTGACAGTATCCCGGCCGCGTCGGCGATCTCTCGTACGGTCGTGGCGCGGTAACCCTTCTGCGCGAACAACTGACCGGCGAGCCTGACCACGTCGTCTCGCCTGGCCGAGTCCGGCTTCGTCTTTCGCGTTACAGCCACCTGATCATTATGGCTGGGCAGGTCCACCGAGCGTGCGGGCGAAGTCCGCCGGGATCACGAGGTTGTCCTCATCCAGGTCGGCCAGTGACGAGCAGCCGAGTCCAAGTAGCGCGGAATCGATGCCGTTGCGCAGGAGGTCGAGTACGTTCTCGACGCCTGCCTGCCCGTTCGCGGCCAATCCCCACAGGTAGGCTCGGCCGATCATGACGGCCCGCGCGCCAAGCGCGATGGCCTTGACCACGTCGTTGCCGCGCCGGATCCCGCCGTCAAGCAGCACCTCAACCTGATCGCCGACGGCCCGCGCGATGCCGGGGAGCACCCGGATCGTGGCCGGGGTGCCGTCCATGTTGTTGCCGCCATGATTGGACACCGAGATCGCCGTCACTCCGGCCGCGACGGCCCGCTTGGCGTCGTCGATCCGCGTGATGCCCTTGAGCAGGAACGGGCCGCCCCACTGCTCGCGCATCCAGGCGACATCGTCCCAGGAAGGCGGTGGTGTCCCCATCCACTGCCCGTAGGCGCCGAAGAAGCCGGGCGCGGGCTGTCCGTCCTTGGCTAGGTTCGGCACGGTCAGCTCGGGGAGGTGACCGGTCCTGGCGTAGCTCGCCAGCCACTTAGGGCGGGCCAGGCCCTGCGGTGCGAGGCGGAGCAGTTCACGCGGCGTCAGTTTCTCCGGGATGTGCGGGCTGCCCCAGTCCCGGCCGTGCGAGAACGACCAGTCAAGCGTGGCGATCACGCCAGCCGCGCCGGCCTCGCGGGCCCGGTCGAGCTGCGCGGCGATCTGATCCCGGCCGCCGAGCCAGTACATCTGAAAGAAGGTCTGCGGGTTGGCCGCGATGACTTCCTCCATCGGCTTGCTGGCGAACGAGCTGAGACCCATGGCGGTGCCACGGGCGGCGGCGGCCCTGGCGACGGCGACCTCGCCTTGGGGATGCACGGCCTGGACGCCGGTGGGGGAGATGATGACGGGGAACGCGATCGGCTGGCCCATGACCGTCGTGGACAGGTTTCGCTGGGCCGGGAGGCCAGCCACGCGCGGTGCGAATCCGAGTTCGTCGAACGCGGCTACGTTGTCGCTGACCGTCAGGCCCTTCTCGGTTCCTGCGAGCAGCGCGCTGTAGACGGACCTGGGCAGCCGCTTGCGGGCCCGGCGCTGCGCCTCGGCGACTGTCTCGAACCAGGAGTTGCTCATGATCGGGGTTCCTTCCTGGGCTTGCCGCCCAGCGGATCGATCCGCAGCGGGCGCCAGGCGATGACCGGACGCAGCGGTTCGAATGTGCGCTCGGCAACGCAACCGGACCAGACGCCGAGCCCGTAGGCGATGTCGTCGGCGATCCGGCCAAGCGTGAACCTGACCGGGTCAAGTGAGCGCGGGCTTCGCGCCCAGGCGGTGAGCGACGGCCCGAGCAGAAGCGAGGCAGCCGCCGCTCGCCGGCCCCAGGACCGCGTCAGTCCCTGGCGATGACCACGCGAGTCCCCCCGCGAGGGCATTGCTATCCCGGCCACCAGCAGCGGGGCCGCGAACTGGGTGGCGTAGCGGCCGAGACCCAGCCAGGTCTGCCTGGTGGCGGCGGCCGTGGCCCTGGTCAGCCCCGCGCGTGGCACGTCCGCGCGGTGCAGCCGGTATCCCGTGCTTACCAACGCGCCACCGAACGCGGCGGCTGCCAGCACGGGCCGCCGGGCGAGCAGCGCCGCGACCGTCAGGGCGGGCCAGGGTTGCAGCGCGAGATGGACGATGTCGCCTGGATGGCGCCGCGCCAGCGGGGCGGTTGATGTGCCGTATCGGTATCTCCTGGCGAGCAGCTCCGCCCAGGTCGCTGGCTCGTGGTGGGCGACATGGACGGACGGGTCATAGCGGATCCGCCAGCCGGCCTCGTGCAGTCGCCAGACGAGGTCGACGTCTTCGCCGACGCGGAGTGTTTCGTCAAAGACGCGGCTGTCCCTGGCGACGTTGAGCAGGGCCTCGCGGCGCGCCAGTACCGCGGCCGTCGGCACGTAAGATACGGCGGACTTGGGCATGACCCGGGCCGGCCGACCGCCGAGGTCGAGAGCGCCGTTCGCCTCGGTGTAACGCCCGGCCGCCGTGCTGGCCGCCCGGCCGGTTATCCTCGGTGCCACGACAGCGACGAGCGGATCGGCGAAGTGCCCGGCCAGCCTGGCGATCCAGTCAGGAGAAGGCTCGCAATCGCTGTCGACGAAGGCGACCAGGTCGCAGGTCGCCCCCTCACTAGCCAGCGCGGCGAGCCCGGTGTTTCGCGCCGCGGCGGGACCGCCGTTGACCTCACGCCTGATCAGCTTCGCCCCAAGCCGCGCGGCGATCTGGGCTACGGTCGCAGGGTCGCGGGAGGCGTCATCGATCACGACGACCTGGAGGTCGCGGCCGATGGCGGTCAGGCAGCGCGCGAGCAGGTCGGTGCGGTCGCGGACCGGGACGATCGCGGTCACGGCCGGGGTGACCCGCGCGGTCGGCGGCACCGGGTGGGCAAGGCCGGTGTCGGTGAGGTACCTGGCCAGCACGCCGGTGGCGCGGGAGGTGACGCGACCTGGTTGTAGTTCCCGCCACGCGGCCTGGCCGGCTGGGGTCAGCCGGACGATCCGCACTGGCGACCCGCCGAACCAGAGTTCCTCGGTCAGCTGGCGGGTCCACGAGTCGAGTTCGACGCGGAAGCCGGCCGGCAGGGGAGGGGTCTTGCTCACAGCGCGAGTCCTCCGTCCACCGGCACGACCGCGCCGGTCATCGCGCTGCTGCTCGGCCCGGCGAGGAACGCGAGCACGGCGGCGATCTCACCCGAGTCGAGCAGGCGTCCGTGCGGCTGCTGAACGCCGAAGCTCGCGGCGTCCGGCAGTCCGTAGAGCCGGGCGCTCTCGGCCAGGATCGGCGTGTCGGTTGAGCCCGGACTGACCGCGTTCGCGGTTACCCCGGTGCCGCCAAGCTCGGCGCCAAGCGACCTGATGAGTCCCGCCACCCCGGCCTTGGCCGCGCAGTAAGCGGCCAGCATCGGCAGCCCGCGGGTCGCTGCCGCCGACGCCACGGCCAGGAACCGCCCGGATCGCGGCTCTGGCCGGCGCAGGAGCGCGGGGATCGAGGCCCGCGCCAGCTTGAGCACGCCGCCGAGGTCGATGTCGAGTACGGCACGTTCCTGCTCGGCCGGGAGTTGCCAGAGCGGCACTCCGCCCGCGATCACTCCGGCCGCGGCGATCGCCGCGTCGAGGCCGCCCCAGCGTTGCTCCGCGTCTGCGACGGCGGCACCGAGGGCAGCCTCGTCACGGACGTCGGCCTGATAGCCGACGACCTGATTCCCAGCTCGCCGCGCCACGTCGGCGAGGTCGTCAGGGGTGCCCATCGGATAGGGCAGGTCGGGGTCGTCCCTGGCCAGGTCGACGGCTAGGACTGACCAGCCCTGCTCGGCCAGGGCGGTCACGGTGGCGGCGCCGATGCCTCGGGCGGCGCCGGTGACGATCGCGACGCGCCGATTCATCAGCGGGTCGAGAACCCGGCCAGCGGGTTCTCGTCGCAGGCTCGGTCGGGCGGACGGCGGCCAATCGTGACCGGTACCGGAGCGCTCCTATGCGAGTGATCAGGTGATGGCCGGGGAGGCGTACCGGCAACCTGCGCGAGCGCCGCCTGGCCGTGACCGCGCACGCACTCGGGGTCCGGTCCGTCGAGCGGCAGCCCGGTGAAGAACTTCGCCGCCATGCAGCCGCCCTGGCAAGCATCGAAGGCTGAGCAGGACGTGCACGTTCCCGCCGACTGGGGCTGCCGCAGGCTCTCGAACAGCTCAGACTCGCGCCAGACGCGGGCGAAGCCGCCCTCATCGCGTACGTTGCCTGCCAGGAAGCTCTCGTGGATGGCGAATGGGCAGGCGTAGACGTCGCCGACCGGATCGATGAGGCAGACGACCCGTCCGGCACCGCACAGGTTCAGGCCAGGCAGCGCTTGGCCGTACCCGGCCAGGTGGAAGAAAGAGTCCCCGGTCAGCACGCTTTCCCCGTGGGCGACCAGCCAGTCATGCAGCAGGCGCTGCTGCTCAGGCTTGGGATGCAGCTCAGGCCAGACGTTCGCGCCGCGGCCAGCCGGGCGGAGCCTGGTCAGGCGAAGCTGGGCGCCGTAGCGCTGTGCCAGCGCTGCGAACTCGTCGAGCTGAGCGACGTTCTGCCGGGTCACGACGACCGACAGCTTGAAGCCGGAAAATCCAGCCTCGGCGAGGTTCGACATCGCACGCAGAGCCGTCTGGTAGGAGCCGGGCCCGCGCACGGCGTCGTTGATCTCCGCCGTCGCCCCGTCGAGCGAGATCTGCACGTCGATGTAATCCGAGCCGGCGAGTCGCTGAGCGACAGCAGAGGTGATCTTGATGCCGTTGGTGGAGAATTTCACCCCGACCCGGTGGCTGACCGCGTAGTCGACGAGTTCAGCGAAGTCGGGCCGCACCGTCGGCTCGCCGCCGCCGATGTTCACGTAGAACACGCCCATGCGCTCGAGCTCGTCGATGACCGCCATGCATTCGGCGGTGGTCAGCTCCCGCGGGTCGCGGCGGCCGGAGGAGGATAGGCAGTGCACGCACGACAGGTTGCAAGCGTAGGTGAGTTCCCAGGTCAGGCAGATCGGCGCCGACAGCCCGCGTGTGAAATGGGTGGCCAGCGTCATTTCTGGTCACCTCTGACGTGGATCATCGCTGAGTCGGCCAGAGTGCCGAGAGCACGCTCATAGGCGGGCATCGCCTGGGCGCCGACTCCGGCCGCCTCGCAGGCTGACCTGGCGCTCGGGTGGTCGGCCAGGCCCTGGACCACTGTCAGCAGCAGCGGGTCCTTGAGGAAGGAGAGCCGCCTGGTCCCGAAGTGATACAGCAGTGCGCCAAACGGTTCGGGGCGGACTGCGACCCGCTCATCGAGGCACCAGGGACTATCCAGGTCAATAGACACCGCACATGCCGTCGATCGAGATCTCTTCGACCAGGAGTTCCTCGGTGAGGGGAGCTTGCGCCCCGTCCTGATCCTGGTCAGGTGCGGTTTCTGGTGCGAGTACGGCACTTTCTGGCACGGCTCCTCCTTGTTATGGCACCGAGTGCCACACACATTAAGGGCATTCAGTGCCATAGTGCAAGGGTGGCGAATACCGGGCGGCGCAGGATCACCTCGCGCGCGGAGCTTGAGCAGGTTGCCTTCGACCTGTTCGAGCGGCAGGGGTTCGAGAAGACCACGGTCGGCGACATCGCCTTCGCTGCCGGCATCGGCCGCCGCACATTTTTCCGCTATTTCGGTTCTAAAAATGATGTCCCCTGGGGTGACTTCGATGGCGAACTCGCATCGATGCGGCGGCGTCTTGCCGTTACTCCGGCCGGGGCGCCGCTGATGGACGCGATCAGGCAGGCAGTCGTGGACTTCAACCGGATGCCGGCCGAGCAACTGCCGGCCCACCGGCGGCGGATGACTTTCATACTGGGCGTTCCGGCGCTGCAAGCGCACTCGACGCTGCGCTTCGCCGCCTGGCGCCAGGTCATCGCGGACTTCGTCGCGCAGCGCACCGGTCAGCGGGCCGATGACCTGCTGCCGCGCGCGGTCGGGCACGCGATGCTCGGCGTCGCCGTCGCCGCCTACGAGCAATGGCTCGCCAGCCCAGGGGATGACCTCTGCGAACTGCTGGACTCCGCGGTTCGGGCGCTCGGGTCAGCATTCGCCTCTTCCGGCGAGTGACAGGACTGGTTACCGTATACGCACGAACTGAAACAGGTTCTACCGGCGAGGATGAGGCGATGAAGACCAAGGCCGCGGTGCTGTATGGCGTGCATGAGAAGTGGCAGATCGATGAGGTCGAACTCGACCCGCCGAAGGCGAAGGAGGTTCTGGTCAAACTCACGGCGAGCGGCTTGTGCCACTCCGACGAGCACCTTGTGACCGGCGACATCCCGATGCCGTTCCCGGTCGTCGGCGGCCATGAGGGCGCCGGCAAGGTGGTCGAGGTCGGGCCCGAGGTCGAGCATGTCAAGGAGGGCGACTCGGTCGTACTTAGCTTCCTGCCCGCGTGCGGTCGCTGCTCGTACTGTGCTCGCGGCATGCAGAACCTGTGTGATCTCGGGATGTTCCTGATCAACGGGCCGCAGCTTGACGGCACCTACCGCTTCCACGCCGGGAGCCAGGGTCTCGGCCAGATGTGCCTGCTCGGCACGTTCTCGGAGTACACCGTCGTCCCGGCGCAGTCGGTTGTGAAGGTCGACGATGGAACCTCGCTCGACAAGGCGGCGCTGGTGGGATGCGGCGTCACGACGGGCTTCGGCAGCGCCGTGCGCACCGCCGAGACCAAGGCCGGCGACACGGTAGTGGTCATGGGCATCGGCGGCATCGGCATCAACGCCGTCCAGGGGGCCAGGATCGCCGGGGCGCGCAACATCATCGCGATCGACCCGGTCGAGTTCAAGCGCACCAAGGCGCTCGAGCTCGGCGCGACGCACGCGGCGTCCGGCGTCGAGGAGGCGGGGCCGATCGTCGGGCTGCTGACCCGTGGCCAGATGGCGGACTCGTTCATCATCACCACCGACGTCGCCGAAGGCGACTACGTCGGCCCGGCCCTTGACCTGGTCGCCAAGCGCGGGAAAGTCGTCGTCACCGCTGTCGGCCACCCGGCCGACACGCAGTTCAGCGGCTCGATCTGGATGCTGACGATGATGGAGAAGCAGATCCGCGGCTCGCTCTACGGGTCGTCCAATGCCCAGCACGACATTCCCCGGATGCTCGAGATGTACAACAACGGCCAGCTCAAGCTCGACGAACTGATCACCAGGGAGTACACGCTCGAAGAGGTCAACCAGGGTTACGAGGACATGCGCAACGGCCTCAACATCCGCGGCCTGATCCGCTACTGACGTGGTCTGATGCTGATGCTGATCTGATCCGCTGAACTACAGCGTTGGTGACGCGCAGGCCCAGCTAGCGCGGGCCCAGGGCGCGGGCGGCGTTGATGGAGTCGACCCCGGGCGTCGGGAGTATCGCGATCACCGGGGTGTCAAGGCCGGCCGTCCGGTAGGCGTCGACGCGCTCGCGGCAGTGATCGAAGCCGCCGTGGATGACCAGGTCGTCGACGACGTCGTCGGGGATGAGCAACCCGGCGCCCTTCCGGTCGCCTGCCGTCCAGGCGTCCATCATCGGCTGCAGCACCTCGCGCCTGCCCAGCCAGTCGTGGAACGCGAAGTAGGCGGGCACGGTCAGGTACCCGGTCAGCGCCCGCCGCGCGATGCCGCGCGCCGTCGCCACGTCGGTGGTCGGGCAGACGAAGATCCTGGCGATCAGTTCGCAATCAGGCCCGGCCGCCGAACGGACCTTCGGCACGTCGGCGGGGGACAGCCAGTTCGTGATCGCGGCGTCGGACTCCTCGGCGGCGAGCCGTACCATCTGCGGCCGCAGCGCGGCGAGCGCGAGCGTGGGCGGGACGGCGGGCGGCCGCTCAAGGCGGAAGCCGTTGACTTTGAACGTCTCGTACCGCTCGGTCACCTTCTCCCCAGCCAGCGATGCCCGGAGAAACCGCAGCATGTCGCGTGAGCGCTGATACGGCTTGTCGAAAGGGATGTCGTTCCACTGCTGCACGACGACCGGCGTCGAGGTGCCGACGCCGAGCATGAACCGGCCAGGCGCCAGGTCGGCCAGCGTGGCCGCGGTCATCGCCAGGCACCCTGGTCCGCGCGTGTAGACAGGCACGATCGCGGTGCCGAACCTCAGCCGGTCGGTCCACTGCGACGCCAGCACAAGCGGGGTGAACGCGTCGACACCGTTCAGCTCAGCCGACCAGAGATCGGTGTAGCCGAGGTTGGCGAGTTCGGTCACGATCTCGCGCTGCTCGGGCAAGGAGTGGCCGAACAGCGGCACCGTAAGTCCCCACCGAGGGGTGCGTTCCGTCATGGCCGAACCTTAATTGGTCAGGGCCATAGTCACGCCAGCCGGGTCGACCAGCCGGTGATACCCGGTTGCGTCCCCGAGCCTGGCTAGGTCGCCAGACACCCTCCTGATCGGTCCGTTCTGGTCGGTCAGGATCGCGCCGTCAGCTTCAACGGCGATGAGTTCGCCGTCCACCCGCAGCAGCAGCGGTCCGTCCCTGCTCGCCGAGATCGCGACCCTGCCATCGGCCACCCCGGCGAGCACGGCCGCGGACTCGGCCGCCTCGGCCAGCACCCACGTCGTCGGTGAGCCGGGCGGCGCGTCAGAGCCAGGCCGGTGCCAGTCGCTGCCGCCGACCGCGGTCGCACCGGGATGCCAGGCCAGCCACCAGCTCAGCGGCGCGGTCCAGCGCAGGTCGAGCCAGCTCCAGTGCCAGATCTCGATCAGCGGCGGGCGCCGCGCCATCGGAGCGGTCCAGCTCACCTGCCCCCCGTACGGGTGGTTGATGGAAAGCAGCCCCCCAGCCGCCTCCGTCAGGGCCAGCCAGGCGTCGGGCGGCTCCCTGAAGTCCACCCACGGAAGGTCGCCGAGCGCGTTGGCGTGTCCGCGCTCGGTTGTTACCTCCTGGCCAGGCACCAGCACGACCCGATGCGCGGCGGCCGCGGCGGCCAGTTCGCGGTGATGGCTGACCGTGTTGTGGTCGGTCACCGCGAGGAAGTCAAGTCCCCGGCTCGCCGCGAACCTGGCCAGCTCAGGAACAGTCAGCACGCCGTCGGAATGCACCGTGTGCGAGTGCAGGTCGCCAGCCAGCCACCTCATACCTCTGGCGGCGGGCAGCGCGCGCGGGGCCGGTCGCTCGGTCAGTTCCGGAGCCGGCTCTACGACCTCGTCGGCGGCGGCCAGCGGCGAGGAATTCGTCGCCACCGCGGTCAGCTCGTACCTCACGCCGGCGGCCGGGATCCTGTGCAACCCGATCACGACCTGCCAGATGCCAGGTTCGAGCTCACCTGGCAGGTAGCCGGGCGTGGCCGACTTCTGGGTGATCAGGAACGACCGGCGCGCGCCGCCGGACCAGCCGCGGAACCCGGATGGGCTGAAGCACCCGAGATCGAGCCCGGCGCCGCCCGAGGCGTTGTACGCGAGATCGACCTTCAAGGCGCTGGACCCCGCAGGCACATCTACCGGCAGGTAGTGCCACGCTGACTCGCACTTGTCCTCGATCGTCCATTCACCAGCATGCCGACTCACCGCCATGCCTTCTGTCTACCCGATGCCGGGCGTTGACGGCAGAATTCAACGTTTGTAGAGTTCAACGTACGTTGAATTATTGCCCTCGGCGAGAGGCGAAGATCCATGTGGGCGATGATTGTTAAGGAGTTTCGCCAGGTTCAGCGGGATCGGCGGACGCTGGCGATGATGATCGTGCTGCCGGTGTTGCTGCTTGTCGTGCTCGGGTACGCGGCCAGCTTCGACGTCAAGACGATCACGGTCGCCGTGGCCGGACCGCAGGCCGCGGTGGCCGAGCAGCTGCTCAAGGCCCCGTTCAAGGTGGTCGAGACCCAGACCGGGCAGGGCCGCACCTGGGCGGCCGACCAGCTCAGGGACGGCAAAGCCGACGTGGCCGTAGTCACCGGCGGGACGAGGCCGCTGGTCCTGATCGACGGCAGCCAGCTGTTCGCCGCCAAGGCCGCGCTCGCTGCGCTCGGCCAGGCCCGGCCGTCGGCTGCCCAGCTCACCCCGCAGGTCACCATCTTGTACAACGCCGGCCTGAAGACGTCGGACATCATGATCCCCGGCATCTGCGGCGTCGTACTCGTCTTCGTCGGCACGATCATCACCAGCCTCGGCGTCGTGCGCGAACGGCAGTCGGGCACGCTCGAACAGCTCGCGGTCATGCCCCTGGCGCCAAGGGACGTCGTGCTCGGCAAGATCGTGCCGTATTTCCTGGTCGCGACCGTCGACCTGATCATCGTTCTCGCGGTCGGCATCGCCGTGTTCGGTGTGCCGTTCCGCGGCTCCCCGGTCACGTTCGCGCTCGGCGCCCTGCTGTTCCTGTTCGTAACTCTCGGCTTCGGCGTGCTGATCTCCAGCGTCTCGCAGAACCAGGGCCAGGCCATCCAGCTCGCCATGATGACACTGTTGCCGCAAGTACTGCTTTCCGGGCTGATCTTCCCGCTCAGCTCGATCGTCGCCGGGGTGCGCTGGATCGCCTACCTGCTCCCGCTGACCTACTTCAACGAGATCTCGCGCGGCGTCATGCTCCGGGCCGAGCCGATCGGCGCGCTCTGGCAGCCATTTGTGTTCCTCGCGCTGCTCGGCGTCGTGGTCGTCACCGGGGCCACGCTGCGGTTCCGCGGCTACCTCGCCCCATCCAGCCACGAGCGTCGCGGGCGCGGCGCGAGCGACACCCCGTCGCGGCAGCCACAGCAGGTCTCGGCATGACCGGCTGGGGGACGCAGGACCTCACCGTCCGCTACGGCAAGAAGACCGCGCTCGCCAAGGTGACGCTGCAGGCCCAAGCGGGTCAGGTCACCGCGGTCGTCGGTGGCGACGGCGCCGGCAAGACCACGCTGCTGCGCTGCCTGGCCGGCACGCTGGCCCCGACGACCGGCACCGTGCGCAAGCCAGCCAAGCAGCGGATCGGCTACCTGCCGTCAAGCTCGGGCATCTACCCTGACCTGACCGTGCTCGAGAACCTGGACTTCCGCGCTACCAGTTACAAGCTGCCTCGCCAGGCCGCGCGGGCCCGGGCCGAAGAGTACCTGGACCGAGCTGGGCTGGCCGACGCGAAGAACCGGCTGGCCGGGCAGCTATCAGGTGGCATGCGGCAAAAGCTCGCGGTCATCGCCGCGATGCTGCACCAGCCTGACCTGCTCGTGCTCGACGAACCAACCACCGGAGTCGATCCGGTCAGCCGCAGCGGCTTGTGGTGGCTGATCGCCCGCGCCGCCGCCGATGGCTGCGCGGTCGTGCTTGCCACCACCTACCTCGACGAGGCCGAACGCTGCGCGACCGTGCTCGTGCTCGACGCCGGAACCGCGCTCGCGGCCGGTCCAAGCGACGAGATCGTCGCAGCCATGCCCGGCGTGCTGTGCCGCGTCGCGGACAAGCCGGCCGGTGAAGCGGCCCGCCGGGCCTGGCGCCGTGGCGGACGCTGGCGGGTATGGCTGGAGCGACCGCCGGACACTCCAGGCGCCGAGCTGGTGACGCCAGACCTGCAAGACGCTGTCACCGTGGCCGCGATCGCGAGGGAGATCACGATGACCGAAGAGGTCGCCGCATGAGCCCGCTCGCCGAGGCCAGCAACGTGACCAAGACGTTCGGCGGCTTCACCGCCGTCAAGGACGTGAACCTGCGGGTCGAGCCAGGCGAGATCGTCGGGCTGCTTGGCGCCAACGGCGCCGGCAAGACCACGTTGATTAAAATGCTGCTTGGTCTGACCCGCGCCACGTCAGGCTCGGTCGCTCTGTTCGGCCAGCCGCCGTCCCGGCAGACTCGCAGCCGGCTCGGCTACGTGCCGCAGGGCCTCGGCCTCTATGACGACCTCACCACGGCGGAGAACATGGCGTTCACCGCCAAGGTCTTCAACGAGGCGAAGAACGTCCCGCTGCCGGAGGAGATCGCGCGCTACGCGGGCGACCTGATCGGCTCGATGTCGCTCGGCGCGCAGCGCAGGGTCGCGTTCGCCCAGGCCTTGTCGCACCAACCCGACCTGCTGATTCTCGACGAACCAACCTCAGGCGTCGACCCGCTCGGCCGAGCCAGGCTCTGGGAGACGATTGCCGACGCCGCCGACGCCGGTGCCGGCGTGCTGGTCACCACCCATTACATGGAAGAGGCAGGCGAATGCGGTCGGCTGGTGATCATGGCCGACGGAGTCGTCGTCGCGGCCGGAACCGCCTCCGACATCATCGGGTCAAGCCAGGCCACCGTGGTCGAGGCGGACTCGTGGGCAGCGGCGTTCAGCCGCTGCGAGGCGGCGGGGCTGGCGGTGGCGCTGGCCGGCCGCGGCCTGCGCGTGCCTGGCGTCGATCCCGCCAAGGTCAGGCTCGCGCTCGGCGATCTGCCAGGTGCGCGGGTACGGCAGGTGCCAGCGACCCTGGAAGAGCGATTTTTCGAGCTAGTAGACGCTGGCGGGTGAAAAGGGGTGGGTGAAAGGGGGTGGGTGAAAGGATCAGCCGTGACCGCGCGGCCCGCAGGCCGGTCTGGTCGCAGGGCAGGCGACAGCAAGACGAGCGAGGCGATACTCGAAGCGGCGCGCGGGCAGTTCGCCGAGCACGGCTACAACGGGGCGACGATCCGGGCGATCGCGGCGCGGGCGCAGGTCGACCCGGCCTTGGTGCATCACTTCTACGGCACGAAGGAGGCGCTGTTCGCCGCCGCCATGCGGCTGCCCGTGGTGCCAAGCGAGGTGCTGAGCGCCGCCCTTGCCAGCAAGCCAGGTGATCGCGGGCTGGGCGAACTCATCGTGCGCACAGCGCTGACGCTCTGGGAGACCGATGGCGTGAGGGAGACGTTCCTCGGCTTGCTCAGGTCGGCCGTCACCAGCGAGGACGCGGCGATAATGCTGCGCGAGTTCGTCGCTGAGTCGATACTCGGCACGCTGGTGCGCATCGTTGACGTGCGGGGGACCGGTGCCGAGGTCGAGTACCGCGCGGGGATGGTGGCCACCCAGATGGTCGGGCTCGGGTTGACCAGGCTGGTGCTCGGGCTGCCCGCTGTCGCGCAGGCCAGCGTCGACGAGCTCGCCGCGACCATCGGCCCGTCGGTCGAGCGATATCTGACCGGTGAGATTAAACTGCCTGACCGGTTTGCCGGTTAGCATCGATATGTGGATCCGCTGCTCGGGGACTGCTCGCTGACGCAACTCACCAAGCGAAAGAGCCGCAAGTGGCGTGAGTACCCGCCCGACGTGCTCCCCGCGTTCATCGCCGAGATGGACTACATGATCGCCGAGCCGATTATCGCCGCGGTCAGCGACGCGCTGGCGATGGGCGACACCGGGTACCCGCACGTGGGCGAGCTTGGTGAGGCGTTCGCCTCCTTCGCGGCGCAGCGACTTGACTGGACGGTCAACCCGGCACGGGTGTTTCCGATTCCCGATGTGATGACCGGCATCACCGAGGTGCTAATCGCGATCACCGCGCCCGGCTCGGGCGTAGTGGTCAACCCGCCGGTCTACGGGCCGTTCTACCTCAGGCTCGGTTACCTTGGCCACCGGGTCGTCGAGGCGCCGCTGCGGCGAGCCGACGACGGCAGCTACGACCTTGACTTCGACTCGCTCGATCGCGCGCTGGCCGAACCTGATGTCAGCGCCTACCTGCTGTGCAACCCGCACAACCCGCTCGGCCAGGTCTGGCGCTCTGATCAGCTGCTGACCATCGCCGATCTGTGCCAACGCCACGAGGTCGAGTTGCTCGTCGACGAGATCCACTCGCCGCTGGTGCTGCCGGGCGCGACGGCTGTGCCGTTCGCTTCGCTCGACCATCCGATGGCCGAGCGAGCCTATACGTTCAGCTCGGCGTCCAAGGGCTGGAACATCGCCGGGCTGAAGTGCGGCCTGACCGTAGCTGGCTCGCAGGCCACGGCTGACCTGCTGACCGAGCGGTGGAACGCGCTGGTCGCCTCGCATCACGGCGTGCTGGCCTCGGTCGCCGCGTTCACCAAGGCACTCGACTGGCTCGACGCGGTGGTCGCCCAGATTGACCAGAACCGGGTTCTGCTGGCCGATCTGCTGGCCAGGCAGCTTCCCGAGGTCGGCTACGTGCCAGGTGCGGCCAGCTTCCTCGCGTGGCTGGACTGCCGGAAGCTCGGTCTTGGCGACGACCCCGCGGCGCACTTCCTGGCCAAGGGACGGGTCGCGCTTACCCAAGGACGCTTCTTCGGCGCGCAGGGCAGCGGGTTCGCCCGGCTGAACATCGGGACCTCGCCCGAGCTGGTGACCGAGGCGGTGCGCAGGATGGCGGTCGCGGCACGCTCCGAGTGACACGCCGCGAGTGAGTTGCCTCGGCGTGGCCGCGGGTGTCACCATCGTGAATCAACGCGGACGTTGATCACCATTTGCCCCGTGACCCCGGGGGGACGACCCCCCTGAACCCCCCGCCCCGCTTCACAGCCTGTCTACGCCGAGGTCCGATATGCCTGTTTCCACTTGCTTCCGTACGCCTGCGGCCGCTGCCGTGCTGCTGGCAGCTTCGGCCATATTCGTCGCCGCGTGCGGCAGCAGCGGTAGCTCGACCCCAGGTTCTGCTGGCGGCGCCACGACCCCGGCCGGGTCGGGCGGGGGCGCGGGACTAGCCAACTCGACGCCGGCGACATCGCCGTCGAGTGGCGAGCCAGGTATCGTCGCCGTCACGACCGCCGGAGCGCTCGTGCGGCTCGACCCGTCCACTGGCAGCGCCACCCAGACGCTTGTGCCAAGCGGTGTGCTGGGCGATGAGGTCTCGGTGAGCCCGGACGGCGCGACCGTCTACTTCGCCGTGAGCCAGGGCTGCAAGGCCGCGATCGAGTCGGTGCCGATCGGCGGCGGCAGCCCCACCGTGATCGGCCAGGGCGAACTGCCTGCGATCAGCCCGGACGGCAGCAAGCTCGCCTTCGCCATCGAGCCGTCTCTCACCCAAGGCTGCGTGCCAAATACCTCGAACCTGGCCGGGCTATACAAACTGGTGATCCGCGCCGTGAGCAGCGGAGCTGAGCAGGTGCTTCCCCTTCCGCCGCAGGTGCGAAGGGGCGGGCTGCCGTCGCCGATCTCGCATCTGTCCTGGGCGGCCGACAGCACCAGGCTGGCCGTCTCCGCCTCCGCTGTAGCGGACAACGAAGGCTGGAACATCTGGATCGTGGACACCTCGGTGGCCAAGTACTACGTGCAGCCCGGGTCGGGCGTGACGTTTGTCCCGGTCACAGGGTCGCCGACGCCGCAGCGTAGCTATCTGCGCGAGGGAATTTTCCTGCCGGACGGCAACCTGTTCATCAGCCGCGCCTGCTGTGGCGGCGTGCCGATACACAACACCTCGCGGCTCATGTGGGTAGTGGACCTAAGCGGCAATCTGGTGCACCAGGTGGCGATCGGATTCGCCAACCTGGATCACTACAGCCTTGCTACCGACGCTTCTGGCCAGTGGCTGCTCTACTTGGCCGGCCACGATCTCTATGTGTCCCGCGGCGGCAATAGGCCATCACTGCTTGGCTCCGGTTTTATCGCCGCCACCTGGCAATAGCTAAGCACCACCTGGTGCGCCGATACCAGCCTGAGCACATAGGGCCTGGTCAGCCTGCCCTTTCCATGTAAATCTGGGTAAATAACAGGTGGGCGGCTGATCGCAGCTGGAGGCTTGGATGGGCAGGGATGTACCGGCGATCATGATTAGTCGCCGGGATAGACGCGCATACCGCGCGAAGGTAAGGACCTGCCTAGACGTATTCGCCAGGATGCTGCATGAGTCCAGGTTCGAGACCGACTCTCAGCAGGTCGGTCTTGAGATCGAGTTCAACCTAGTCGACAAGGCCGGTTATCCGGCGATGACGAATGGCGACGCGCTGGCCGCGATCGCCGACGAGGCGTGGGCAACCGAACTCGGCATGTTCAACCTCGAACTGGCGGCCGAACCCGAGATGCTGACCGGAGACGTCTTCACCGCGTTGCAAGCGGCCGTCGGCGGCATTGTCGGCTACGCCGGCGAGCGCATCGAGCCGAGCGGCTCAAGGCTGGTAATGATCGGGATCCTGCCGAGCCTGCGGGAGGCCGACGTCGGCGATGAGTGGCTGTCGCCCAACCCCAGGTTCAGGTTGCTCAACGATCAGATGCTGGCGGCCCGTGGCGAGGAGATGCGGATCTCGATCGACGGCCAGGACCGGGTGCACACCTACGTGGACAGCATCATGGCCGAGGCCGCCTGTACCAGCCTGCAGTGCCACCTGCAGGTCTGCCCTGAGACCTTCGCCAGCTACTGGAACGCGGCTCAGGCCATCGCCGGCATCGAGGTGGCGATCGCTGCCAACTCGCCGTACCTGTTCGGCCAGGAATTGTGGCGCGAGACCAGGATCCCGCTGTTCGAGCAGGCCACCGATACCCGGCCGGATGAGCTAAGAGAGCAGGGGGTACGGCCCAGGGTCTGGTTCGGCGACGGCTGGATCACCTCGGTCTTCGACCTGTTCGAGGAGAACCTGAGGTTCTTTCCCGCGCTGCTGCCCCTGAGTGAGGACGAGGACCCGGTCGAGGTGCTCGAGCGCGGTGATGCGCCTGAGCTGGCCGAGCTGACTCTGCACAACGGCACGGTGTACCGGTGGAACCGCCCGGTCTATGCGGTTATGGGCGGCAAGCCGCACCTGCGGGTCGAGAACCGGGTTCTGCCGGCCGGCCCGACCGTGCTCGATTCGATCGCCAACGCGGCGTTCTACTACGGCCTCGTCGGCGAGCTCGCCGAGGCCGATCGGCCGGTCTGGACGCAGATGTCGTTCTCGGCCGCCGCGGCCAACCTGACCGCCGGTGCCAGGTTCGGGCTCGACGCCGAGGTCTACTGGCCGGGTGTCGGCATGGTTCCGGTTGTTGAGCTGACCTTGCGCAGGCTGCTGCCGATGGCGGCGCGCGGGCTGGCTCGCTGGGGCGTCGACTCGGCCGACATCAGCAGGCTGATGTCGATCATCGAGCAACGCTGCGTCACCGGCCTCAACGGCGCGGCGTGGCAGGTGCGCTCGGTGCGCCAGATGCAGTCAAGCGGCATCGATAGGGACGAGGCCCTGCGGCTGATGACGCAGGACTACATCGAGCTGATGAACGCGGGCGAGCCGGTGCACAGCTGGCCGCTCCCATAGTCCGTGGTTCTGACGGCCGCTCCTACACCTGATGACCGTCGGGCAGGTGCCAGTGATGCGGTGCGATCAGGTGCTTGATCGGGGCATCAGGACCCCACGTACCTGGGGTGTAGAAGTCGACCGGCGGCGGGTTGTCAAGCAGCGGCGTCGCCACCTCCCATACCCGGTCGATCTCGTCTGACCTGGTGAATAGCGACTGGTCGCCGAGCATCGCCTCGAGAATCAGCCGTTCGTAGCCTTCGAGCTCGTGCATCCGGTGGAAGGAGTCCGAGTACTTGAACACCATCTCGACTTCCTTGAGCCGCATGTGCGGCCCCGGCTGCTTGGTCATGAACTGGACGGCGATCCAGCCTGGGTCGTCGAAGTCGATGACGACCTCGTTGTTCCTGGCGTCCTGCCGGGTCCGCGCGGCCACAGGAAACATCCTGAGCACGGGCTCCTTGAGGCCAAGCGTCACGGTCTGCCTGCGCTGCGCCATCGACTTGCCAGAGCGCAGGTAAAACGGCACTCCAGACCAGCGCCAGTTGTCGATGTCCACCCGCAGCGCGGTGAACGTCTCGGTCTGGCTGTCGGGGGCGACGCCTTTCTCGCCGCGGTAGCCGGTGTACTGGCCGCGCACCACCTTGGCCGGGTCCAGCGGCCGCATGGCGTGGAAGACCTTGGACTTCTCGTCCCGCAGCGACTTGGCGTCGAAGGTGATCGGCGGCTCCATGGCCACGAACCCGAGCACCTGGAACAGGTGCGTCACGATCATGTCGCGGAAGGTGCCCGTCTTTTCGAAGAAGTCGGCGCGGCCTTCGATGCTGATCCGCTCGGGCACGTCGATCTGCACGTGCGAGATGTGGTCGCGGTTCCAGATTGGCTCGAACAGGCCGTTGGCGAACCTGAACGCCAGGATGTTCTCGACCGATTCCTTGCCGAGGAAGTGGTCGATGCGGAAGATCTGCTCCTCGGCGAAGACCGAGTGCACCACCTCGGTGAGCTTGCGGCACGACTCCAGGTCGTAGCCGAACGGCTTTTCGATGATCACCCGCGCGTTCTTCGACAGCTTGGTGTCACCGAGCATGGTGACGACCGAGCCGAACGCGGAAGGCGGCACAGCCAGGTGGAAGATCCTACGGGGGTTACCGCCAAGCTCCTGCTCAGCGTTCAGGACGGCGGTGACCAGCGGTTTGGGGTTGTCCGGGTCGGCGGCGCCGAAGTGCAGCCTGCTGGAGAACTCATGCCAGGCCGCGCCGTTCGGCTTGGCCATACCGAACTGGGCGCAAGCGGCCTTGGCGTGCGCGCGGAACTCATCGTCGGTCAGCGCGAACTGGGCCGGCGCCGAGCCGATAATCCGGTATCCGGTCGGCAGCAATCCAGACTTGGACAGGTGAAACAGCCCGGGCAGAAGCTTGCGTTTGGCGAGATCCCCGGTCGCGCCGAAAAGCACGATGACGTGATCATCGGGACGCTTGGTCATCAGGTGATTCGTGGATTGCATGCGCCCAATAGTGCCATGCGCGTGTTGATTCGCGCCGGTTGGCTGCTTGCGGGCTGGTGATCGGCCAGACTGGGCCAGTGAGCAACGACCGGGAAAAGCAACTGGCCGCTCAGGCGGCAGCCGGCCTCGTCCAGGACGGCATGACCGTGGGCCTAGGCACCGGCTCGACCGTCGCGTTCCTGCTGCCCGCGCTGGCTGAACGTCGGCTGTCGATCCGGTGCGTGGCGACGTCAGATGAGACGCTGCGCCGCGCTGGTGAGCTTGGCCTGCCGGTCGAGCAGGTAGACACGATCGACCTGCTGGACATCGCGATCGACGGCGCCGACCAGGTGACGCCGGACGGCTGGCTGATCAAGGGTGGCGGCGGCGCGCATACCCGCGAGAAGGTCGTCGCCGCTTCGGCCACTCGGTTCGTGGTGATCGCGGACTCGACCAAGCCGACAGGCGCGCTCCGGCCGCCCGTTCCGGTCGAACTGCTCAGCTTCGGCCTGCCCGCCACCCTGCGCCATCTGGAGTCGGTCACCGTCCGGCCCGGCTGGCCGCCGAGCCCAGATGGCGGCGTGATCGCCGACTACCACGGGCCGATCGACGACCCGGCCGACCTTGCCGCCTGGCTGGCCGCTACTCCCGGGGTGGTCGGGCACGGCCTTTTCGAGCCGCGCCTGACCTCCGATGTGATCATCGGCCGCGGCGAGGACGTCGAGCATCGCGCGCTCCACGCCTGATGGCCGCCTTTACGCGCGTGCCGCCAGGTAGCCGGTGAGGCCGTCGAGCATCTCTTCTGTGCCTTCCTTGCGCAACGCGCGGCCCTGCGGCCTGTCGATGCCGTCAAGAAAGGTGCCTTGCGCGCGTAAGGCTGATGACGCGACAAAATCTCTGCCTGCCCGGGCATTCCGGGCAATCATCCCGATACCGGGTTCATGATCTGGGAGACTTTTCGTGTGTGGGAGAGCTTTCCGCGCATAGCGTGGGAAATTCTCCCAGATCATGAAACTCCGGGCTCCGGATGCGGCTCGCGTGCGGCCAGATAGCTGGTGAGGCCGTCGAGCATGCCTTCTGTGCCTTCCTTCCGCAACGCGCCGGCCTGCGGTCCGTCGATGCCGTCGAGGAAGACGCCTTGCTCTGTGTAGGTCAGCGCGGTGCCTTCGGCGACTTTGGCGAACTCGATTGTGGTCACCGATACCGAGATGCGGGCGTCGTCGGCGTACATCTCGTAGCTGTAGACGATCCGCTGGTCAGGCACGATGTCGTAGTACAAGGCGTCGTAACGGTAGGTCGTGCCCTGCCAGACGTGACTGAAGCGCTCGCGCCCGCCGACCCGGAAGTCGAACTCGGTGTCGCCAGGGCGGCTGTCGGGCGCTGCCTCAAGGTCTCCTGTGTCGCCCCAGATGCTCTTCGCCTCTTCCGAGGCAAACGCGGCGAACACCCGCGCCGTGCTGGCCGGGTAGGTTCGCTCGATCGTGAACGTGTCGTGGATCACGCAGCGCGTGGTCATCAGGTTTCCTCCGGTGTCTCGTTCGCGGTCTCGGCCAGGTAGTCGCCGAGTCGGTCGAGGCGGCGCTCCCAGAGCGTCCGCCGCTCAGATATCCATTGCTCAGCCGATCGCAGCGCGGTCGGGTTGATGCTGCAGGTCCTGGTCCGGCCGACCTTCTGCGACCTGACCAGGCCGCTGGCCTCGAGCACCTGGACGTGTTGCACGACGGCGGCCAGCGACATGGTCAGCGGCTTGGCGAGTTCGCTGACCGAGGCAGGCCCCCGGCTCAGCCGCTCTACCATGACCCGCCGACCCGGGTCAGCCAGCGCCTGGAAAACCCGGTCAAGGTCAGGCGCTTGGTTAAGCATGCACTTGAGTATGACGGCCCGCCAACGCAATAGTCAAGTGCATGCTTGAGTATTTCCCGGCCGCGCTTGCTTGCGCGCGGGGGTGGCCCGCACTCGCGGCGACAAGAACATCAGCCGCAACAGACCCGCGGTTTCGCCAGCCCGGGCATCAACATCTAACTCACGACCCAAGCGTACGCACCTGTTACGAAAGGCATCTGCCACTAGCCGGGTGGCTTACCCCAGCTTGGCCGCCTTTCGGAGCGCGCGAAGTGGCGAGTTCTGTGGTCGCGGACGGTTGCGTGCGCTTCGGCTATGCCGGGCCTGCGGAGAGGTAGGGCACGTCCCCGTCATATATGCCGACGATGTCGCAGGCGTGGGGGCATGCGAGCCAGACCGGCTCGGCGGCCGGATTAGCTGATGCGCCCTTGGGGGCGGGCAGTTCGCGGGCTCTCCACTTGGCCCCGGCACCGGTCACCAGCATTGGCTTGCTGGAGCCTGATTTGGTCGCGTAGGTACCGGCGAACGCGCACAGCTTCGCCGACAGGCACGCGATCTGCGCGAGCAGCACGACGCCCTTCCCTGGTGCCGGGATGGCGGCCAGCTTCACCGCCTTTCCGGACTTGACCGCGATCACTCCGTGGGCGAAACCGCCGCTGCCGACGTACTCGCTGACGGCCGTGCAGGTGGTGGCGGTGGCGCAGGCCACGTACACCCCGTAGGAGGTCAGGAGGGAACTGCCTCGCGGGAGCGGGATCTTCACCATCCTCCAGCGCGTCCCCGAACCGGTGATGAACGCCGAACCCGGGATGTCGCCGACGCTGACCCCGACGGCGGTGCACGTGCCCGAGGCCACGCAGGACACGTCCGGCATGACGACGTCCTGGCGGGCGGCTGCCGTACCGGGCAGGGCCACGGAGACAGCCTTCCACGTGCGACCGGTGGTGACTTCCAGAAGGCCATCCTGGCCGCCGGACTTGGTGTTATAGCTGCCGGTCGCGACGCAGGTCCTACCGCCGCAGGCCACCGCGGTGAGCGTGACGTCCGGGTGCGAACCCGCGTTCGGCGGGGTCGGCGCCACGGCAGCCTTCCACGATGTCCCTGAGCCGAGTTCAAGCTCGGCGCGGTAGTACACGGAGTTGACGCTGATCGCGGCGCACTTATCGGCGCACGCGATGCGCCTTAGCGCGGCCTCACCCGTCCGGTCGGGCAGCTCGTACGGCCTCCACGAGGTCCCCTTCCCGGTCTCGGCGAGCAGACCAGACCCGGAAGACGCGAAGTAATTGCCCACCGCGACGCAGCGCCTGCCGCCACAGGCAGCGGCAGCGAATTGCTCGTCAGCCCCGCCCGGGCCACTGGCCGCGTTTGACGGGGCAGGCGGCACGATCGCCCGCCATGAGGAACCTGAGCCGACCACCAGCTCACCGCCGTAGGTCCCGTTAAAGGTGACCGCCGTTACGCATTCGCCCGAAGACAGGCAGCCGATGGTGTTCGCCGCCGGCAGCGCGATGTCCTCGCTGAGCCCGCGCAGCAGCGGCAGCTTCCTCGCGGTCCACCGAGCCGCAGTGCTGGCAGTACTGGCCAAGCCCGCCGTCTTGGCATGCGCGGCCGACGTAGTAGCACCCCCGCCGAGTAGCGCCACGCTGGCGACCGTGCCTGCGATCACGGCGGCCCGCGTCCGCACCGGAGACCTGGAAAGGCGCGCCATTCGGTTCCCCCTCAGCCACGGCAGGACAGCCCATTACGACGATGATAGCTGGTGCCATCGGCCTGTCAGCTACCTCGAAGTGTTGACCACAAGGTTCCGTTGGTGGCGGTCGTACTTCGTGCACTTGTCCCGAATGGCAGCCTGTCGCACTGTCTGGATAGACCTTTCCTTGGCAGCAGGACCCCGGCGGCGATGTCGGCGCGCTGCCGGCCGTGTTGCTGCCATGTGAGCCGCCGGGTGTGTCCGCTTGAGTGCCACCGGCTAGCGATGACAGTGCACCCCCTATGCGCCAGACGCGAACGACGTGGTCGGCTCACCAGTGGGCAGAGCACACGGTCTGGCAGTCCATTTCCTTGAGCGTGTTTTGCCGGCCCATGTGGGCTAGCGCGGACGGCTTCACCCTCGGATAGTGGCCAATGGACAGGTTGCTGAGAACCTAGCGGCCGTGGCGGCGGCGTGCTGCCGAACTATACCGAGTGCTAGCTCAGCTATCTGGTCCCCAGGTAGATGCCTCGCCGGCCGCGACAGGGGTACCCAGAGGGGTCCTTGTGGGCACGGAGCGTGGAGTCGCGTTTGGTGTGGCGGAATTCCTTACCGCAGCGCGTGCATTGGTAGACGTATACCGGATCGGTCCGCGCCCGCGATCGAGTCTTGGCGAAACTGGTTGACGTACTCCGAGGGGTGCGACTCTGGACCGGGGCGTGGAGCGGTCCTTGGGTGGAGAACTCGATGGGATAGCGAGGCCGGAAGGGCGTAGTGGTTGCGCGGATGCCGCCGATCTTGTCAATGCCGTAGGTGCGGTGCCCGGTGCCGTCGGACCGCTCGGCGTGAAGCAGGAGGCGTACGGCGCTGCTGCGCCGCAGTGAATAAGGTTCGATGCGGCGCCAGCTTCCTTCATAGAGCAGATCGACGCAGAGATGATTGGTGGCAGCGAATCGGACAGTCTCTAGCGGCACGCCGACCCGCCAGGTGGCTACCGTCGGCGGCGGCGACCAGGCATCTTCGCCAGCACCCGCCGGCAGCGGCGGGAGATCCTCGAACTCAGCGGTGCCTTCGAGCCAACCGAAAAGGACAGGAAGCTCATCGAGGAAACCCCGGAGCGGCGGCAAGGCGGGAAGCTGGTGGGCGAGCATCTGGTCCCAGTCAGATTCAAGAGCGGCGATCAGCGGCGAACCGTCGAAGTCAGCCGCCGTAGGGACGGCGATGTCCTTGGCGGCGCACTTCTCCGCCAGCGCCCGGCCGATGACCTCGGGATAAAGACGCAGGTCATTGCGGCGGAAGAGGTTGATGATGTCATAGAGGTCGCGAGGCCGGGCTCGTTGGGCCATGGCCCGGATCTTCTCGGCGAATAGCTCCTCGAATGAGTAGCAACGGACCTGACCTGGCAACGGGCCATCGGGATAGGGGTGAGCGATGTCGCGCAGCACAGGTGGACGGACGACCGTCTCATTGGCCGAGATGTCAAGCTTTACCCTCGCCGCGACCGGCGTCAGGCGCGGGCCGACGTAATAGACACGCCCTTCGGTGGATCTCTCGTCAGGTCGAAGTCGGAGCAGGGGCGGTCGGGAGGCGAAGTCGATGCCCGAGGCGTCGTGGACCCGAGCGAGGACCCGGCGGAGAAGAGGTTCGATCTGATGTGGCTGGTACGGACCGCCAGGAAGCACGGTGAAATGGAGATCCTCGGAGAACCGGTAGGTTTCGATGTAGCACTTCTTCAGGCAGGTGCCGCCCTTGAACACCCACTGGTCGCCAAGTACGGGATCGGCTCCGATGCCCCAGAGCAGCCAGCCGAGTACGTAGTCCTTCTCGATGACTTCCTCGGTCAGCTGCCATTCGCTGACCCTCTCGACGATGTCAGGTCGGCCGATCACAACTCGCCCCGGATGATCCGAGTGAGACGTTGACCCGCAACCCCCAGCGGCGGACGATACGCCCGGGAATCTCGGATGCGGGGTCCAGCTTCGCAAGTCCGCTGCTGCGCCGAGCAAGGCACGCGTCCGCCAGTTTTGGTGCCTCAGCCTTGCCATGCTCAAGCAGGTAGCCGAGCCGCTTAAACACAGTGCGGTTGCCCAGGTGGTCTCCGTATTCGACTAGGCGGCGGTCGTCGCGGTGTTCGCTGAGGAAATACTCGCTTAGGACATCGGCGACCGTCCGGATGCCGCCGCCTAGGCCGGGATCGTCAAGCACATCGATCACGGTACGAGAGGGGTCCGACACTGCCACCTTGTTCTGACCGCGCCAAACCGACACCGTGCCGAACAAGGCATCCTCGCTGCGGACGGTTAGATGAAATGGAAGCCCTTGGATGTGCTCATCACGGTGCCTGACACGGCGGGTGGTGACCACAAGCAGGGTGCGGAACACTTGCTCGGTGAGGTCCCAGTGCTCGCATGCGCTCCATCCACCGATATAACAAGGGCCGAAGAGGCGGTCGGCGACTATCCAAGGATCTTCTATCCACTCACCGGAGTGGCGGGCGTCGAGGGGAACCGCCACGTACAACCCCCGCCGTACCCTTGATAGCCATCCTCGCCGGGCCAAATAGCCGAGCAGGTGGCTAGCTTCCTTACGATCGATGCCCCAGATCCTGGTGGCCGTGTCTACGTCGAAGGCACCGTGAGTGCGCCGGTGTAGCTCCTCTAGGTAGGCGCGGTTCCGCTGGCTGATCCCAGCTCCAGACTTTGGGTGCGAAGCAATCTCCACATGCAACATACTACTATGCTCTAGATATACCGGTAGCTCAGAGGCGCGATAATCTTCATGCAGTGAAGGTAATCGCGCTCGTGTCCTCGTAACGATTCGCGGCCAGCGGTGCCGCGACCTGAGCGGAGCCACCACTGCGAGCCCGGTCAGGAGCCTGGGCAGTTCCCGGCGCCGCCTCCGCTCCGCGCCGGAACCTCATCGGGGCACGTGCCGGACGCGGAGGTGCACTGGCCCGACGAACCCGAAAGCCCCTGCCCGGCCAGGTGTGGGCGGTCGAGGCCGAGCTGACCCCCAAAGGCAGCATCCGCACCACCGCCACACGAAAACACCTAGGGTCTTTGCATTGTCCATCGGCATGGGTCCCACGTCGGCCGGTTTGAGTGGTTTGGGCAGATTACTTCGGCGCTGGCCTGGCTCCGCGCGCGCCGCCGACGACAGCAAAGTAGTGGTTACTGTCGTTCGGCCTTGCGTTTTAACCTGAGTTACTCATGAGGTTTGATAACTGCTGTTCCGCTTATATGAGGATGTAGCGGAGTGTTACGGCGCGCCTGCGTGACAGGACGGGTGCGGCCGCCGCAATCTTCGGAGTCTTGCGACAGATCTTCCGGAGGAAGGCGGCGGCCGTGGTGTCCAGTATGGCGGGCGGGGTTCAGCAGTGTCAGCGGGCGGGCGAGATGGCGGTGGCGGGCCTGGCCGGGTTCCGCCGGGAGCTGTTCTGGTGCTTGCACCGGCGCGGCGGCGCGCTGTTCGAGCTGGCCGATGCGGTGCTGACGGCACCGGGGCTGGTGCCGTCGCTGCCGTACCTGAGCCTGGAGCCAGGTTTCCGCCGCGGCCATGGCATGGTGTACCAGGCCCTGGCGGAGGGCGGGATCGATGCGGAGGCGCTGCGGAGCCTGCTGGTCGCGGTCCGGCCGCAGGACTGGCCGCTGGTCTTCGCGATCGACGCATCGACGTACCCGCGGCCGGAGGCGCAGGCCAGCCCGGGCCGGGAGTGGCATCATCATTCCTGCCCGGGTGCCCATGGCAGCGACGGGGCGGCGATCGCGGGGTGGGCGTTCCAGTGGCTGGCCCAGATGTCGTTCGCGGCGGACTCGTGGACCGCGCCGCAGGACCAGGTCCGGGTGGGTGCCGGGGAGGACGGGACCCGGCAGGCAGCTGCCCAGGTGATCGCGCATTCAGCCCGGTTGCGCGCGGCCGGGGAAAGCGGCATCCCGTTGTACGTGCTGGACGCGGGGTATGACGAGGCGCCGCTGACCTGGGACCTGCGTGGTCACCTGGACCAGGTGCAGGTGCTGGTCCGGCTGCGCAACGACCGGGTGCTGTACCGCGACCCGCCGCCCCGCATCCCGCACAAGGCCGGCCGGCCTCGCATCCACGGCTCGGGCACCGACCGGTTCGAGTGCAAGAACCCGGCCACCTGGGGCGCGCCTGATCAGGAACTAGCCCTGCATGATGACAAGTACGGGCAGGTCAGCGTGAAGTCCTGGTCCGGGCTGCACCCCAAGCTGTTCTGCCGCGGCCGGTTCGAAGGCTTCCCTAAACCGCCGGTCATCAAGTGCCACGTGATCCGCGTCACCGTCACCCGGCTCCCCAACGGCCGCGCCGTCCCCGGCCCGCTGTGGCTATGGTGGGCCGGCCCCGGCGCCCCGGACCTGGACCTGATCTGGCGCGCCTACCTGCACCGGTTCGATATCGAGCACGCCTACCGGTTCGCCAAGCACACCCTGGGCTGGGACAAAGCCGCCCTCCGCCACCCCGCCCAGGTCTCCCGGTGGACCTGGCTCATCCTCGCTGCGATCACCCAGCTGCGCCTGGCCCGCCCGGCCGCCGAAGACCACCGGCAGCGCTGGGAACGCCGCCGCAAGCCCGGCAAGCTCAGTCCCGGCCGGGTCCGCCGCGATTTCGGTCGCCTGGCCGCAATGGCCGGCACCCCGGCCAGCCCGCCAAAACCCTCCAAGCCAGGCCCCGGCCGACCCAAAGGCCGCACCAGCACCCCCGCCACCAGGCACCCCGTCATCAAAAGAGCTGCCTGAGCCCAGGCCACAGGTTAAAACGCAAGTTCGGCGGGCTGTTGCAGAATTGAGTCACCGCGAAAATGATCTCCACTGGCTCGTAAGAATAAGCCCCATCTGAACTGGTTTCCCCACCCTGCCGTTGCGGCAGCATCCAGGACGTCCGCCGTCCCCACCTCTCCCGCACCGAAGGCGATTCTGCAACAGCCCGTGGGACAACAGCGTTGTGCTGG
>DATNEK010000287.1:0-9678 GCA_035553055.1 Streptosporangiaceae bacterium
GGCCGACGGGCGCTGGGCTCGCGGCCAGCAGGCGGACGGCCGCGGCGTCGCTCGCACGGTAGTCACCGAACCCGCGCGCCTCAAGCTCGCTGGCCATGCGCAGGACCCAGCTCCGGCGGGCGAGGGCGAGCAGGTCACCGAATCGGTAAGCGGTTGCGTCCGGGTTCATCGATCGCTATCTTAGCCATTATGCAACCAAGTTGCATAATGGCTAACGGCTAGAAGTCACATGCCGGCGGCCGGGACGAGAGAGGGGGAGGGCGCTCATGCAGATCACGGCAGCAGCCCTGATCGCGGCGGGTCTAGCGGCAGGCATAGGCGCACTTGTCGCTCTGCACCTCGCACCGACCGGCCTATCGGCCGTGCGTAACGCGGTCAGCCAATACGGGATCACGAGCTACCGCAACGGCTATCGGATTCAGACGATCGGCTACGCCGTTGCCGGGCTCGGCGCCGCGATCGGCGTATCGACCTTGCCAGGACCGGTGGCCATTCCCGCGGGACTGTGCCTCATATTCGCTGCGGCCAGAGCCGCGATCAGCTGGTTCCCGATGGACGTGCCCGGTGGCGAGCGCACAGCGACCGGTCGGCGGCACGGCACGCTGGCGGCCGCCGCCTTTGTCGGGGCGGGCCTAGCGGCATGGCAGCTAGCCAAACTGCTTCGCCACGACAGCTTGCATCCAGCCATCGCCACCGCCAGCACCGCCTTTGCCGCACTCATGACCCTCACCCTCATCGCCATGGTCATCACCGTGCGGTCAGGGCATCACCGATACTTCGGGCTGATCGAACGCGGCTTCTACCTGAGCATGACCGCCTGGCTAGCCACAGTCGCCGTGCTGCTCATACTCCCCGCCTAGTGCTGCCGCGATCCGCCTCAAACCGGGTTCGAGGTGATCGCGGCGGGCCTGCGAGACTGAGGTTGGCTGGCCGTTGACTATTTCCTGGCCAGCTCGCTGCGGATAGCCGCGGCGTGCTGTCGGCTGACCTGGGATGCCAATGAAACCTGCTGCGACGACGCCCGCCTCACCGGTGTACGGGCCCGGACGGGAACCGCCGGCTGTGCGGGCACGCCGCCTGGCCTCCGCACGCCGGCGCGCTACCGCACTGCTGGCGGCGGTGGCGGCGCTGTTCCTGGCCGTGACGGTGATCGGCGCGCACGGAACTGCACTCGGCTACGTGCAGGCGGGCGCCGAGGCGGCCGTGGTCGGAGGTGTCGCTGACTGGTTCGCGGTGACGGCCCTGTTCCGCCGTCCGCTCGGCCTGCCGATTCCGCACACCGCGCTGATCGTCGAGCGCAAGGACCAGTTCGCTGCCACCCTCGGCCAGTTCGTGCAGGAAAATTTCCTCACGGCGGATGTCCTTGCCGAACGGATCGGCTCCGCGCGGCTCATTCCGCGCCTGGGCACCTGGCTGGCCAACGATGCCAACGCCGCCCGATTCGCTGGCCATGTCGCTGACCTAATGGTCAGGGCCGCCGAGGCCGTGCGCGACGATGATGTCCAGCGGGTACTCGCCTCCGGGCTGAACCGGGCGGCGGAAAGCATCGATGTGGCGCCGATAGCCGGCCGGGTCCTGCGGGTCATGATCGCGGAAAGTCACCACGACGTGCTGCTGACCGAGGTCGTATCGGCTGCCGATCGTTATCTGGCCAGTCACCACGCCGAACTTCGCGACCGATTTCATGCCGAGTCGCCCCGGTGGGTGCCCGACGCGGTATACCGGAGAGTCTTTGACCGCCTGCACAGTCGGCTGCGGCACAAGCTGGCGGCGATAGCCGCCGATCCCGGCGACGAGACGCGCCTGCAGTTCGAGGAGTGGATCGCCGGACTCCCCGATCGCCTTGAGACATCACCCGAGTTGCGACAGCGTGTCGAGCAATTCACGCGCGAGGTTCTCCGCAGTGCCGGGCTGCGCGACTTGTCGTTGTCGTTGTGGAAGAACGCCATGCAGGCATTGCGCGGCCAGGCGGCCGATCCAACCTCTGAGCTGCACCGCTGGCTCACCGATGCGCTGGCGGCGGCCGGCCGACGCCTCGAATCGGACGCAGGCCTCCAAGAAACCCTGCAGCACGCGGCCGAGTCAGGCGCCAGGGCGCTGGCGGAGCAATTCCACGACGAACTCGCAGGCCTCGTCACCGGGACTATCCAGCGATGGGACGCCGCGGAAACCTCAAGCCAGCTTGAGCTGCTGCTAGGACACGACCTGCAATACATCCGCATCAACGGCACAGTTGTCGGCGCCGGCATCGGCCTGGCCCTGCACGCCATCGTGATGGCAGTGGCCTGATCTCACGGTTTCCTTGCTACGCCGCCGATGAAGGTCGCCGTGCGCGGCTCGAGTGGCAGTGCCGGGTCATCGCCGTACCAGGACCGCACGGAGCCTACTCCCGGAGGCAGGAGTTCAAGGCCATCGAAGAAAGTCACGACGTCCTCGATCGAGTGGATGTAGAGGCGCGCGGCCGTATAAGCCGAGGCGAAGTTCTTTCCCTCTGACTGGCTGCCAGAACCGACAGAGATGATCAGGTAGCTGCCTGGGACGAGCGCTCGGCCGAAGCGGGTCGCCACATCGCGGGCGGTCCGGAGGTCGGCGAAGTGCAGGACGCCGGAAAGGATCACGCACGCGGGCTCGGCCATGTCGATCAGTTCCGTCAGCTCGGCATCGGCAAGTATGCCCTCCGGGTCGCGCATGTCGCCGGGCACCGCGATCACGCCAGGACCCGTGGCCAGCAGACCGCGCGCGTGCGAGACCACGACCGGGTCGTTGTCGACGTACGCGACCCGCGCTTTCTCGTTGACCTGACGGGCGATGTCGTGCGTGTTCAACACGGTCGGCAGGCCGGCGCCGACGTCGATGAACTGCCGGATGTCGCGGGCCGCCACGTACCTGACGGCACGCCCGAGGAACTGCCTGTTCTCCCTCGCCATCTGAGCGGAGACCGGGTGGACCGCCAGCATCCTCTGCGCCAGTTCGCGGTCGACAGCGAAGTTGTCTTTTCCGCCTAGCCAGTAATCCCAGACCCTGGCGATGTTCGGCTTCGTCGGATCGAACGGTTCCACCAATTCCCCTCCCTTCGGTTTTGCGCAGCGTAGCGGATAGGGAGGACTCGTGCCGCCGCATCGCGGCGGTGTCAGCAGCGTGGGATGCCATCGGTAAAGCCTGATGTTGTGGTCGATACGGGAGAACCAGGCGTGTCGATGTAGAGATCGCTGACGTAGCCGCCCTGGAGGAGCTTGTCCCAGACGTAGGTCGAGGTGCCCTTGGAGTTCGTTTCGAGCGTGCCGACGGTCTGGCAGACGAGCTGGACGGTCTCGTTGTTCTGTAGTTGCCCGACTACGCCAAAGCTCGTGCCTGGGCTGGAAGCTCACCGTCGACGTGGCCGCCTGATGCCGGACAATCAGCGCGGCCGTGGCGCCGGCGAAAGGCACCGATTGGCATTAGCAGTTCAGGCCGCAGTACCCGCTTGCCGGTAATGGCCGGGCCATAGGACGTCAGAGCTAGGGGCGCGTTCAGCAGTTCGGCGGCGATGGCCGGCCAGTCGCCGCCAGGATCTTCGTAGATCGGGCGGGCGCGCAACAGCATCCCGGTGAGCTGTTCTTGCCGCCCGAGGTCGCGCCGCGGACCTGGAACAATCTGGTCGAGCCGGTGCCCGTCGATCTGGTAAGACCGGCACAGCAGCAGGGGATGGCGCGCCGCCGCGTCCAAGTGAGTCAGGGCCACCGCGTCCACGCCGCCGGTGACGGCCGCCGCGTAGCGGAGCGCAAGGGCATCGAGGTGCCCGGTGCGGAACGGGCCCTGCCAGGTCCCGCGCCGATTGTGCGGCTCAGCAAGCTCGAGCGTGGGATCCTCGGTCACGAATGGCCCAGGCCCGTGCCTGGTCATGTAGCAGCGGGTCACGCCGAGGCGGATAGCTGACTTGCCCGCTTCCGCCAGCAGCGTCTCCGCGTTGTCGAAGGTCGTTGTCGACCAGGTCGTGTACGGGTGGAAGCCGTGCCATTCATCGAGCAGGATGCCTTGAGCTCCCTCGAAAACAGCACGGCCCGCGCGCAGCAGCCGGCGCAGGTAGCCGGAATCCACGAGCGGAACCGTGGCGGCGAACGCGCGGTAGGCATCGCACAGGTCGGCGGAGTCAGGAACGACGAGTTCTCCTAGCTCGCTCGTCAGCCAGTCGCGCAGGATCGCGAGCTTGCGTGCGAGCGCGCGGGGAGCCGCGCAATCTGAGACCTTGGGCGCATCGGCTGGGTGGGACTGGGCGTAGCTGGCGGCCTCGCCGATGCCCATGCCGCACGACCCGTGCCGATCTTTGCCGCGGGCAAGCTCGCGAGCCCGGTTGGCCGCCTGGTGATAGGGAGTGACGAGCAGCGCGTCGCGGTCAACGGTGAGCCGGGCGAGCGCGTCGTGAACGCCGACCGAGGTCAGGTGCGCGGCCTCGGCGGCCAGGGCCAGCGGATCGACGAGCACGAAGCGCGACAGGTGAGTTCGCACCCCTGGGGTAAAGGTGCCGGATCCGAATTGAGCGAAAGTGTGATGCCGTCCGTCGGCGGTCACGACGTTGTGCCCGGCCTGGGCGCCGCCGTTGAACCTGACCACCGTGTGGACCGGCCCGCCGCCGCCGGGCGAGCAGAGCCAGTCGACGACGGTGCCCTTGCCGGCATCGCCGTAGCCGAGGTCGGCAACGATGACGTGGTTCACAGCCGGACGTTCCCGCTCGGGCCGTCCAGGTCATCAGGAGCGGCGGCGGCGCAGACCAGCGGGTGGGCGGCATCGATAGTGGCCAGAGCCGCGGATACCGCGGGCCCGGCGTCCGACCCTACGTCGGCTAGATCGGCCAGGCCTTCGTCCATGCTGACCGCGTCCTCGCCCAGCCCTATGGTCAGGGCGATCGTCTCGCAGACCGCGTTCAGGTCGGCGAGTTCGATGACGTTCTGGCCGAGCAGGCCGCGCCAGAAGCTAAGCACTTCATCGTCGCCGACGTAACTCGCGCCGGCCGGGAGAATGTAATAGGTATCCCACTTCGTGGTGACCTCAGCGATCAGCTCAGGCAGCGGCGTGTCCTCGCGCTGCTCGTCGCCGATCACCGCGCGTACCTCGCTGCGCTTGACGCGCTTGTACGCCATTTCGTCGCCGATCAGGAACAGGTAGCCGCGCTTGCCGCGCCTGGCGTGGCAGTCGATGGCGGTGTGCCTGGCCATGAAGTACAGCGCCAGCTCATAGGACTCGGTCTTCTGACCGCCTCCGCCGCCTTCAAGCAGGATCCGGCCCAGGTCATCATCCATCCTGTTGTCGGACTCGAACTGGCCGATCTGCAGCGGCGCACGGTCGCAGGTGGCGTCTCCGATGGCGCCGAAGAGTATGTGCGGGTCCGCCACGTAGCTCTTGCGCAGCAGCAGCCCGAGTAGCTGGGGTAGCTTCGTCTGCAGCGTGCGGGGGACGCTGCCCATCGAACCGGTGACGTCGAAGAGCACAGCGATCGCGAGCGACCGCGGGTGCTCGGCCGAGTCGCGGCTTTCCCTGAGCTGGACGCCGTAAGGATCGAGTGCCGGATGAACCGCCGTGGCGCCGCTGTCGCTGTGGGCGAAAGCGCTGCCGCCGCTGGCAGCCCGGAATCGCTCCGCCGCGTCGTATACGTCGGCCGACCATCGTCCGCTTCCCATTGTTGATCTCCTTTTGTGCAACCAGATCCCCTACGCCGGCATGGCGAAGGGGCGGAACGTACGCGGCCCGTAGAGGCGGTCGAGCAGCTCATCGAATTCGGTGAGCAGCGCCCAGGCATCGGCCGGGCGGCGACGCGGATTGGCCAGCGTGCAGCCGGCGGCGAACGAGGCCATCGGGGCCGGCATCAACCCGGCGATCAGGTCGGTCATGCACCGGGTCGCGAGCCAGATATCGACATCCGGACCGGCCAGGTGCCCCGCAAGCACCTCACCCGGGTACCAGTCGCGGTAGCGCGCCACGATCGCCGGCAGTCGGCCGACCACACCCGTGCTCGAGTAACACCAGTCGACCAGGACCAGGCCGTGCTCGGCCGGGTGGATCATCACGTGCTCAGGCAGCACGGCGCCGTGTATGACGCCTGCCCGGTGTGCCGCGCCGACCGCGACGAGGAGCCGCCGCCACATCCAGGCCGCGTCCTTCGGGTCGACGCCGTCGGGGAACGCCGAGCGCACCTGCGCGAGCGTGCGAAATCCGTCGAACTGATCGAGCACGTTGGCCTGGCGCTCGGCGCCAGAGCGCGGGTCTCGCTGCCGCCGCGCCTGCACAAGCCGGGGAAAGAACGCCCGCTGTCGAGTGTCAACCCGGGTCGCCAGATGAGCGAGCGCGGTAGCCTCGCGGCGCATCAGGTCGTTGTCCGCCGGGTCTCTGACCAGCTTGAGTACGCCGTGCCTGACCTGATACAGGTTGGCGATGTCGCCTTTGGCGATGACCGGGCCGTGTTCGGAATGTCGTTTCCACAATTCGGCAAGCTTGGCGAACGCGCTCGCAGCGCGGCGGTCGCCTGGGCAGGCGTCCGGGTGGGTCAGCTGTGCCAGCCGCCGGTAGTACCGTGCGGCGTCGCCGGTGAACAGGTCACCTGGCTCGCTTGCCGCCTCGATCAGGGCGATGGCTTCCGCGCTGGTCATGTCCACAAGTCTTTCTCATACTGAGTTATTCTCAATACGAGAATAACATCTCCAGGCCAAGAGTCAAGAGCCCGGATCGCCGCCTGCGCCGGTCAATCCGCAGCTAGGCTGCCTGACTGTGATCGGCGCACCGGACATTCCTGGGCACACTGTGACCGGCGTACTTGGCTCGGGTGGCTTCGCCACCGTGTACCGGACCTGGCAGGTCGCGGTGGGCCGCGAGACCGCCGTGAAGGTTGACAGCCGGGTGCTGCACACCGAGCGCGACCAGCGCCGGTTCTACCGCGAGGTAACGGCGGCCGGGCGGCTGTCCGGACATCCGCACGTCATCGACGTCTATGACGCCGGAACCCTCGGGGACGGGCGGCCCTACCTGGTGATGGAACTCTGCCCGGACGGCTCGCTCAACGACGAGTTGCGCCGCAACGGGCCGATGAACCAGGAAATGGTCTGCCGCATCGGCAACAGCCTCGCTGACGCGCTTGCGGCGGCCCATTCGGCTGGCATTCTGCACCGTGACATCAAGCCGGCGAACATCCTGATCAACCGCTACGGCATCGTGGGTCTCTCGGACTTCGGGCTGGCCTCGATCATCGACGCCAGCGGCGAGCAGTCGGTAAGCCGCGAGGCGCTGACTCCGGCGTATGCGCCGCCGGAGAGCTTCCATGCTGCGGAACCGACCGTGGCGGCGGATCTGTACTCGCTCGCGGCGACCTTGTACGCGCTGATGGCAGGTCGGCCGCCGCGGTTCCCCGCCGATTCGAGATCGCCGGGCGTGGCGACGATACTGGCGTTGCATGACCAGCCGGTCGAAGACATCCCCGGTGTGCCGCCGCCGGTTCTGGCCCTTCTGCGGCAGTGCCTGTCGCCTGACCCGGCCCGCCGACTGCCAAGCGCGGCCGCACTCAGGGACGAGCTTGCCGCGCTAATCCGCCAGCCTGGCCGCGGCCCGGTTCCCGCTCCGCCCGCGCCCCCGGTGCCGCCGCAACCATTGCCGTCGCTGCCGTTGCCCATGCCCACGGCGCCCTTCGTGTCGCAGGCAGCCAGCCAGCCGTCCATCAGCACCGAGCCTTTCGTCGGCGGCATGTGGTCCACGCCAACCGGACCGTCCCAGCGACCGGCGCCGTCCCCGCGGCCGGCGCCGTCCCAGCGGCCGGCGGCATCCCAGCGACCGACGGCATCCCAGCGACCGACGGCATCCCGGCGGCTGGCGCCATCCCGGCGGCGCGCGCCGTCGCTTGCGCAGGAGGGCCGCGGCCGGATAGCGCTGGCGGCGGGAGTTGGCGGAGCCGTCGTTGCGGTCGCCATCGCCGCGGTGCTCATTGGACTTCGGCTACTGGTACCTACCGGGCCAGCTCAGGCTGGGGCCGGCTCAGCCAAGGCCAGCCAGGGGGGCGCTATTGGCTCCTTCGGGACAGCCACGACCACCAGCCACTGCCCAGCCGCCCGGGTACCTGGCGCCGGCGCGCGCTGCCCGGCTTCGCCAGAATGCTGGACCGGCCTGGTGGAGACCGTCGGTGTCATCACAGAGAGCGCCCTGCCTTGCACCGGGGCGCACACCTGGCAGACGTTCGCGATCGGCATCATGCCTTCTGACGTCTCGTCATTCAACGTGAACACTGTCCAGGCCAACCCGACCGTCCGTGCCGTCTGCTCGTATCGGGTCATGCTCAGATCCCGGGTTGGCCGGGCCAGGCTGATCCCGCGCAGCCGTTGGACGATCCAGGTGGTGCCACCGGACGAGGCCGCGTACGACAGCGGCGTCCGCACCTACCGATGCCTCGCCACCGTCGGCCTCGATGGCGCGCGGACCTCTCAGTTCGGTAGCTGATCGGACTCATATGCGCCAGCGTGGTCAGCGCGAGCGCCGACATCCGGCTCCAGGCTGGTTTGCACGCCTGAGCCTGAACCTTCCGATATCCATTGTTCGAGTGATGACGCGGTGCTACAAATGGCATGGAAATGCGCCACGCAATGTTGCGCACGGCCTCCGCTGCGACTAGGGATTAGGTGTCGAGAAACTCCAGGGGCAGGGAGCATCGTCCGCTCCCTGAGAAGATCACCGACCTAGCGAGGGCCGTTCTGGACGGTACGATCAGGCTGCCCAAGTTCCAGCGCGACTTCGTGTGGACACGTCAGCAGGTGCTCGATCTCTTCGACTCGATCGCACGTGGCTACCCGATCGGAAGCTTCCTGCTCTGGAAGAGCACAGTCAACTTCGCCAGCGAGAGCACAATCGCCGGCCTCGCAGTGGATAACCGAGATGACGGTGGAGAGACAGCATACCTGCTGGACGGGTGCCAAAGGTTGTCCACCATCTGTGGAGCGTTGCACTGGGAGCCCAATGGAGATCCGGAAAGCTACTGGAACCTGGTCTACGAACTTGAGGAAGAGCGATTCCTGCACCGCTATGACCTAGATGAGCCGCCGCCCGGTCAGATACCGCTTCGGCTGCTCGACAGTCCGGCTATCTATTTTCCGCGCCTCAATGACCTGTCCCCGGAACTGCAGATGCGCGCTGGGATCCTTTTCGAGCGCATCACCGGTTACGAAGTCGCCACGGTGACCCTCCAGGCGACGCCGCTGTCCGAGATCGGCCGGATCTTCGAGCGGGTGAATACTCGGGGAACACCGCTCGCGACGGTGGAACTCGTCCGCGCGGCTACCTGGCAGCTCGACTTCGACCTGCTCGATGAAATCGACGCGATCCGCGACGTGCTCGCCCACAAGCACTACGCCCTAATCGACAGGAAACTCATCCTTCGCGCGATAGCTGCGGCTGCTGGAAAAGGATTCGCCATAGCGAACGTCGTGCAGCTGCCGTTCCTCGACACTCCGACGCTCCGGTCAGCGGTCGCCGCGATTCCGGAGGCCGCACGTCGGGCGGTGGGCTTCCTGACTACCGAAATTGGCACTCCGACAGCGGAAGCGCTGCCCTATGCCAATCAGTTTGCAGTGGTAGTGGAGCTGTTTCGCCAGGTACCGCGACCGACATCGGCTCAATACGCGGCGATGCGCGGTTGGTTCTGGCAGACGGCACTCACTGGCTATTACGACG
>DATNEK010000288.1:0-2904 GCA_035553055.1 Streptosporangiaceae bacterium
CTCGGCGAGGTCCGGTTCGCTCATCTGACGATCACCCCGCGCCCCCCAACGTGTTCAACAGGTTTTTCCACAGCATGTGTAATGCTGCGGCTCGCCCCCCGCGCCGCGTGTCCGCAGACCGCACGCTCGCGGTCCACAGCATCCGACCGAGCTTTCCACAGCCTAGGGGTGCCGGGGGAAGTACGTTAGGGAAACGGTGAGTGTCACTGCTTTGCCGGCCAGGTTGCCTGGTCAGGCGGTTTGACGTAAGTCGGAAGTGAGCGTAACGTTCGCTAGTCCGGCTTTACCTGCCCGCCCGTGTTGCCACGCTGCCCGTTTACCGTGAGCGCGTGCACGCTAACCTTGTGAAGAGGTTGGGGTTGGCAAGCGCCGGCAGTGCGGTAGGCGGGCATCAGCCCGCATAGCGCACTGCGCGACACCGTGGTGGCGACCCCTGACGACGAGCGCCGAAACCGTTGGCGCCGAAACACTGACGTGTACTGGAGTTGAAGTGAGCAAGCGCACGTTCCAGCCGAATAATCGCCGGCGCGCGAAGACGCACGGGTTCAGGCTGCGCATGCGCACCCGGGCCGGACGCGCAGTCCTCGCTTCCCGGCGCCGCAAGGGCCGTGCGCGGGTCAGCGTCTGACCAGCGCACAGCCGTCTCGGTGACGGTGGCGTGCGATGCTTCCCGCTGCCGCACGGATGCGCCGGAAGGCGGATTTTTCCACTGCCATCGAGAAAGGCAGCAGGTCAGGCAGGTCGTTGCTAGCTGGGTACCTGCGTGTACGGGCGGACGTCGATGAGCCGCCCAGGATCGGTTTCATCGTGAGCCGCGCGGTCGGTCAGGCGGTAGTCCGAAACAAGGTCAAACGTCGCCTTCGTCACCTGGCCGCGGGGTATCTGCACAGCCTTCCTAGAGGTAGCCTGCTTGTGTTGCGCGCTAATCCCCAGGCCGCGACGGCAAGACAAGCGGAGTTGGCTGCCGAGCTAGATGTCGTGGTACGAGCTTTGCTGCGGCGGCAGGGTGGTGCGGTGTGACGGATCACGAGCGAGCCGGCAGCGAGAGGGTCGGCCAGATGTCCGTGCTGGCGCGATCGCTGGCCGGGCTCATCTCCGGCTACCGCAAATTCGTCAGCCCGCTGCTAGGCCCGCGCTGCCGGTTCTACCCGTCCTGCAGCGCCTATGCCCTGGAGGCGATTCAGCTTCACGGAGCTGGACGTGGGAGCTGGCTGGCTGTTCGGAGGCTGAGCAGATGCCATCCGTTCCACCCGGGTGGTCTTGACCCGGTTCCGCCCGCGCCGCAGGACAGGCGAATAGACGAGAGTGCCGCTGAAGCACAAGCAAGGGAACTAGCGCATTGAGCATCTTGAACCCAATCAACGACCTGGTCGCCTGGGTCATCATGCACATCTACGGCGTGATAGGCCCTGTCTTCGGCCAGACCAGCGGCCTGACCTGGGTGCTTTCGATCGCGTTCCTTGTGATCGCGATGCGCTTGATCATGCTGCCGCTGTTCATCAAGCAGATGCACACGCAGCGGGCGATGACGGCGCTGACGCCGAAGATCCAGGAGATCCGCAAGAAGTACAAGGGCGATAAGGAAAAGCTCAACCAGGAGACGATGAAGCTCTACCAGGAGGCGGGCGTGAACCCGCTGATGGGGTGCTTGCCGGTCGTGCTCCAGATGCCGCTTTTCTTCGCCCTGTTCAGCGTTCTCCGGGTGATCGCCGAGTACAGCCCGCACACGCCGCTTAAGTACAACCTCACGAAGTCGTTCGTGACGAACGTGAACCAGGCCGAGATCTTCGGTGTGAAGATCAAGGACACTTTCCTGCACGGGACCTCGCTGCACGTTCATATCGTCGTGGCGCTAGTGGTCCTGCTCAGCATGGGGACGACCTACCTGACGGTCCGGCAGAGCATGAAGCGCGGCATGATGCCGAGCACCTCGGACAGCCCGATGGGCCAGTCGCAGAAGCTGATGGCCTACGTCATGCCGTTGTTCGCGCTGACCGGCCTATATTGGCCGTTCGGCCTGGTCTTGTACTGGGTCATGACCAACCTGTGGACCCTTGGCCAGCAGTACGTGCTGTTGCGTAAGTACCCGGTCGGAGCGGCGGCGGCTGCCACCGGCGGAAACATGCCGGTGAGTAAGCCCGCCCAGGCGAAGCCGAGCACCGGCAGCGCGGCTTCGGCTAAGAGGAGCAAGCCGTCCGCTCCGGTTAGCGACGCCGTGCCCACCGACGCGGTGGCTTCTTCTGACGTGCAGGACGCCGTACCGGATTCTGCGGCGAGCTCGAACGGGCAAGGCAGCGCCAACGGCAAGAAGCCGGCCACGGCTAAACCGGCCACGGCTAAACCGGGCACGGCTAAGTCGCCGGCGACCGCCAAGCCAGCCACCGCCAAGTCGTCGGCGACGGCGAAGTCGTCGGCGACCTCGAAACCGGCGGCGGCGAAGTCGGCCACCACCTCGGCGTCGCGGAACGGCGCGTCGCCCACGAACGGACATAAGCCAGCCGAGGCAGGCGGAGTGCTACGACGGTTCGGCCGGCGGCCGGAACCCGAGGCGCCCGTGGAGCCGGAGCCGGCGGCTAAGATCGTCAGGCAACAGCCGCAGCGCCAGTCGCGCAGCAAGCGCTCTGGTAAGCGCTAGCCGGACCTGCTCCGCTATGTCGGCAAGCACCAACAGTGCGGTTAGCGGACGGTAGTCCGCAGACGGCGCTGCCCCTGACGCCTGCCGGAAGGCGTGTTTACCAGCTAGGAGGATTTTGTCGTGGGCCAAGGGGAGAACGTTCTGGCCGACTCGGACGAGTTGGCGCCCGATGAGCTTGCTGACCCCGGTGCCCAGGACTCAAGCGAATCCAACGGCGCCGCTGAGCTGAGCGACGCTGACGAGAGCTCGCCCGAGCCAGATATAGCGGA
>DATNEK010000289.1:0-8577 GCA_035553055.1 Streptosporangiaceae bacterium
TCGCAGGTCCAGGACAACAGCGTCTTGCCGCCGCGCTCAACGTAGAGCACGAGCTGTCCAGCCACCAGCACCACAAGCGCGCCGGCCTTGCGGCCTGGTCGGTGTCCCCCCGGCGTCTCGTCGGGACGAGGCGGCCAAGGCAGCGCCGCGCCGTAGGCGTTCGCCGGATCGGCAGCGGCGAGCACCACCACGGACCGCTCCTGCCCGCCGGTCCTTGCGGCATCCGGCGAACCCGTGCCCGTCACCGAGTCCGTCATCGAGCGCATCCGGTCGACGGCGCCAGGCAGCGCGAACTGCGCGGCCCCCAGGCCCTCGACGAAGTAGCCGCGTCGGCACTGCCCGGACTCCTCCATCGCCCGCAGCACCGGGTAGAGCGCACCGAACCCGCCCGTGAGTCGCTCCGCAGTGGCGACGCCGCGGATCACGATGCCGTGCCGGTCAAGCAGCGACAGCGCCCTGGCGTGCAGGCGGCGGGTGGCGTCAAGCTCAACCGATGGCAACAAGGACCAGCGACCGCTCACGATCGGAGGGCCGGCGTTCGACGGCATGGCTCCCCGGCCGAAGCTCGGCCGCCTGGCCGTCGTCCCGAGGCCGGCCCCGCGAGCTGGACGGCCCAGCCGGCCTCCGACGGCCGCCGATGAACCGGCGGGTCCTGGCCGTGCCATCGCATCGGTGACCAGGTCGCCGGCCGTCAGCCCGCCCCGAGACCCGCCGCCGCCCGCACTGGACCGCGAGAGACCAGGCGACCGGCCAGATCCAAGCACCGTGCGCAGCGGAGCGAGCGTGTCGTTGGTCAGCAGCCCTGCCCAGACGAGATCCCACATCGCCGCGGCGATGGCCTGATCGCTGACACGGTTGAGAGTCCTGACCCGGCTGGCCGCCGCCTCGCTATCCGGCGCTCCGCCTCGCCCGGCCCGCTCGGCGGTGCTGGTCTGGGGGGACGACCCCCCGGAGCCCCCCGCGGTGCTGGTTTGGGGGGAGGACCCCCCCGCGGTGCTGGTTTGGGGGGAGGACCCCCCCGCGGTGCTGGTTTGGGGGGACGACCCCCCGGAGCCCCCCGCGGCGGTCACCTTCGCGACCACGCGGTCGGCGAGGCCGCGGAAGAACAGCGCGCCGCCGCCTTCCAGCACCGTCAGCACGGCCTCGTGCACCGGCGTCATGGTGATCTCGTCCGGCGGCGGCAGCAGCAGCGGTGCCGAATCGGCCGGGGTCAGCACGAGCCAGCCGTCGCCGCCCGGCAAGCTGCCGGCGCCTGCCCATACCACGTCGCCCGCCGCTGTGAGCTCGTCGAGCATCGCTGGCGCGTAGCCGTTGACCCTGGCCGGGAGGATCAGCGACTCGAGCGCTGAGGCTGGCACGGCTGACCCGGCGAGCTGCTCGATGATGGCGTAAACGGCGTCGGGTCCGGCTATCCGGCTTCGTCGGCGTGGCTGCCAGCCCGCCTCCGCCGCGCCGCCTTGTGGCCCTGCTGGCTCGCGCCAGCGGGACGCGTCGTGCAGCGCGTCCTGCCAGGCAGGCAAGAACGCCGCGAGCACCTGCGGCGGCACCGGCTCGACTTCGTGTCGCAGCTTGGCAAGGCAACGCCGCTTGAGCATTCTCAGCACGCTGGCGTCGCACCACTGCGAGCCCGCCATGCTCGGCAGGAATTCGCCTTCGACGGTCCGTCCTTCGGCCGTCAGGCGGTGCAGCGTCCCGATGACGACCGCCACGCCGAGCCCGTACCTGGTCGCTACGTCCGTGGCGGTGAACGGTCCGTGCGTGCGCGCGTACCTGGCGACTAGGTCGCCAAGCGGATCGGGCAGCAGTTCGGTGAAGGCCACAGGAATGCCGGTCGGCAGCGCCACGCCGAGCGCGTCCCGCATCCGCCCGGCGTCCTCGATCGCGGCCCAGAGTTGCTGACCCGCGACTCGCACCTCGATAACCCGGCGTTGCGCGGCAAGCTCCGTGAGCCAGTGCCTAGCCTGGGGGTGCGACCCCCGGACCCCGTCTGAGTCGGCGCAGCGCTCCGCGATCTCGTCTGCGGACAGCGGGCCGATCTGCATGATCAGGTCGGCGAGTCCCTCGGCTGACGAGCACCGACGATCGGGCGACAGGCGCTGCAGGTCGCGTTCCGCGTCGGCGACGACCGCCGGATCGAGTAGCTCGCGAAGGTCGGCCTGGCCTAGCAGTTCGGCGAGCAGCGTCGAGTCCAGAGCCAGAGCCTGTGCCCTGCGCTCGGCCAGCGGCGCGTCGCCCTCGTACATGAACGCGCCGATGTAGCGGAAGAGCAGCGACCGGCCGAACGGCGACGCGGTCGGGGTCTCCACCTCGACCAGCCGTATCTTGCGGCCAGAAAGGTCTCGCATCAGCGCGACGAGAGCAGGTACGTCGAATACGTCCTGCAGGCACTCACGCATGGTCTCGAGCACGATAGGAAAGCTGCCGTACTGGCTTGCCACGGAGAGCAGTTGCGCCGCGCGCTGCCGCTGCTGCCAAAGCGGCGACCTGCGTCCAGGCTGGCGACGAGGCAGCAGGAGCGCGCGGGCAGCGCACTCGCGGAACCTCGAGGCGAACAGCGCCGATGAGCCAAGCTCTGAGGTGACGATCTGCTCGACTTCCTCAGGGTCGAGCAAGGCGAAGCCCGCAGGAGGCGGGTCGTCCGCGTCAGGAACCCTGATCACGATCCCGTCGTCGGTGTACATGGCCTGCACGTCCATGCCGCCGTACCGCTCGCGCAGCCGGGCAGCGATCGCCAGCGCCCATGGAGCGTGCACCTTCGATCCGAACGGGCTGTGCAGCACAAGCCGCCAGTCGCCCAGCTCGTCCTTGAACCGCTCGAGTACCAGGGTCCGGTCATCGGGCAGGTAGCCGGTCGCTTCGCGCTGGCTGGTCAGGTACCGCAGCAGGTTCGACGCCGCCAGCGGGTCGAGCCCATCGTCGCGCAGCCGCGCCGCCGCCCGAGTTGGCTCCAAGGCGCCGAGCTCGCGGCAGTACTGGCCGATCGCCCGGCCAAGCTCGGCCGGCCGACCCGGGCTGTCACCGCGCCAGAACGGCAGCTTGCCAGGCAGCCCAGGAGCGGGCGAGACGATCACCTGGTCGGCGGTGATGTCCTCGATCCGCCAGGAGGTAGCGCCGAGGACGAAAACATCGCCGACCCTGGATTCGTAGACCATCTCCTCGTCAAGCTCGCCAACGCGACGAGAGTGGCGGCCAGATTTGTCGTGCGCGCCCGCCAGGAACACGCCGAACAGGCCGCGGTCGGGAATCGTGCCGCCATTGGTGACCGCCACCCGCTGACCGCCAGGCCGTCCGCGCAGCATCCCAGTCGTTCGGTCCCAGATCAGCCGCGGCCGCAGCCCAGCGAACTCATCGCTCGGGTACCGGCCTGTCAGCATGTCAAGCACGGCTTCGAGCACCGGCCTGGTCAGCCCGCTGAACGGAGCGGCCCGCCTGACCGTCGCCTGCAGCTCATCAACGGTCCAGTCGTCCATCGCCGTCATCGCGACAATCTGCTGGGCGAGCACGTCAAGCGGGTTGCGGGGCATCCGCAGCTCTTCGATCTGGCCCGACCGCATCCTGTCGGCCACGACCGTGGCCTGCACCAGGTCACCGGCGTACTTGGGAAAGATCACCCCGCGCGACACGTCACCGACGTTGTGACCGGCCCGACCGGTTCGCTGCAAGCCACTGGCCACGGAAGGGGGCGATTCGACTTGGATAACGAGATCGACCGCGCCCATGTCGATACCAAGCTCAAGGCTTGAGGTGGCGACGACCGCGGGGAGCTGCCCGGCCTTGAGCGCCTCTTCGATCTGGGTCCGCTCGGCGCGGGACACCGAGCCGTGGTGCGCGCGGGCGACGACCGGCACGGATATGTCCGCGTCGATCACTGGTGTGCTTTCCCCGCGAGCCTCGATCTCGGCGCGCTCGGCGGCTCTTTCTGCGGCGAGTTCATTGAGCCTGGCGCACAGCCGCTCCGCCAGCCGCCGCGAGTTGGCGAACACGATCGTCGACCGGTGCGCCTCGATGGCGTCGAGTACCTGGGCCTCGACATGCGGCCAGATCGAATTGTGCCGCGGATCGGTGATCGGCTCCGCGTAGGCCGCGCGGCCGGCGCGCGGGTTGCCCACGCCCGCCTGCGCTCCGACTTCGGCTGGGCCGATGATCGGAGAAAAGCCGTCGCCGGCCGCGCCCGCCGACCGCGTGGTAACGGTCGCTTCGAGGTCGGTCATGTCCTCGACCGGCACGACGATCCGAAGGTCGAGGCGCTTGCTGCTCGGCGGGGCGACGATCGTCACCGGTGCCGCCCCCCCGAGGAACGCCGCGACCTCCTGCGGTGGCCTGACTGTCGCCGACAGCCCTATCCGTTGTGCTGGCTGCTGTTGCCCGGAGAGGCTGTCGGAACGCGGTCCACGCAACGCGTCGAGTCGCTCTAGCGACAGTGCCAGGTGAGCACCGCGCTTGCCGCCTGCTAGCGCGTGGACCTCGTCGATGATCACGGTCTGCACGCCGCGCAGGCCCTCCCTGGCGCGGGATGTGAGCAGGAGGAAGAGTGATTCCGGAGTGGTGATCAAGATGTCTGGCGGTTTGCTGGCGAGTTGACGCCGCTCGTCGGCAGCGGTGTCGCCGGTCCTTACGCCGACCCTGACCTCGGGTTCTGGCAGGCCGAGCCTGCGCATCGCCTGGCTGACCCCGGCCAGCGGCGAACGAAGGTTTCGCTCGATGTCGACGGCAAGCGCCTTGAGCGGCGAGATGTAAAGGACGCGGCACCGGTCAGCCGGCTGCGCCGGGATCGGCTCGGTGGCCAGCTTATCTATGGCCCACATAAAGGCGGCCAGCGTCTTGCCTGAGCCGGTTGGTGCTATGACAAGCGCGTGCTCCCCTTTTCTAATCGCATTCCAAGCACCGGCCTGGGCGGCAGTCGGCTCGGCGAAGGCAGCCCGGAACCAGGAGGCGGTCGGCTCACTGAATCCCGCGAGCGTGCCATCGGTGGACATGCTTCCATCCTGCACCGTTGGACTGACAGCCCGAGTTGGTTATCCCACCGGGGCCAGCCTTGGCCACGGCCGAAGCTGCTCGATCTGGGCGGCCAGGCTGAGCAACCTGGCTTCCGAGCCAGCCGGGCCGACAAGCTGGATGCCGATCGGAAGCCCGTCGTCGTCGTGCCCGAATGGCACGGAAGCGGCAGGCAGTCCGGCGATGTTCCACGGCGGGGTGTAGACGTGGTTCGCCACTCCCAGCATGGTCTTCGCCCAGCCGACACCGTCCCAGGTGCCGATCGGCTCGGCGGTGCCGGTGAGCGTCGGGGTGATCAGCGCGTCGTGATCAGCGAACCAGCGGGCCATCCGCCTGCCGAACGGGTCGGCCGATGCCGATCTGGTCCGGCTGGTGAAGAACCTGCCCAACTTGACCATCTGCCTGGTGCGCGGCTCAACCGCCTCGATGTCGAGCCCGGCCGCGTCTTGCGCGATCCCGCCAAGCCAGCGTGCGTTGAACCTGAGGCCGAGCGTCAGCGGATACGGCGGCGATTCTTTGACCAGTGAGTGACCGCTATTGCGCAGCATCGCGGCGACGTCATCGAGCTCGATCCTGACCCTGGGGCTGGCCTTGGCGCCCGGCAGCGGGTGCTGGTCGGAGAACGCGATCCTGATCGGCTGCTCGACCGGCTGCGGATTGTGGTAGATCGTCCGGCCAGCCAGAACATCAAGCATCATGGCGGCGTCGGCCACGGTCCTGGCGATCGGGCCGAACTCGGTCAGGCCGAACCAGTGCTCGGTCAAGCCGCCGCCGACGGGCACGAGCCCGCGACCTGGCTTAAGTCCGAAGGCGCCGCAGCACGCGGCCGGGATCCTGATCGACCCTCCGCCATCTGAGCCAAGCGCGAGCGCGGCCATGCCGGCGACGACCGCGGCGGCGCCGCCTCCTGTGGACCCGCCGGCGGTGCGGCGCGGGTTCCAGGGGTTGTGCGTCGCAGCGAACGCGGTCGGCTCGGTGAACGGCCAGATCGCTAGCTCGGGGAGCTGGGTCTTGCCGATCACCACGCAGCCGGCTGCTTTGAGCCTGGTGACCAGCTTGTCGTCGGCGACGGCCGGCGTCGGCGATGTAGCCGCGGAACCCAGCCGGGTCGGCTCGCCAGCGACCGCCACGTTGTCCTTAATCGCGACCGGTACCCCGGCGAGCGGCAGATCGGCGAGCTGCCGACGGCCAGCCAGCTCGGCCGCCTCGCGCAGCGCCGCCTCGGGCCTGACGAGCTGGAAGGCATTGATCCGCGGCTCGATGGCCTCGATCCGGTCGAGTTGGGCCTGGATCAGCTCGACCGGGCTGACTTGGCGGCGACGTACCAGGTCAGCTATCTCGAGCGCGGATCGTGTGCACAGGTCAGCTGCGGTCGTGGGTTCGGCTGGCATGCTCGCTGTGTACCAGGACTCATGCCTGCTATCCGCCCGGCGCGGGAATTCGTCGTGCGAATATCGCGGCGCGGGTGGCTCGCTAGGCATCGCCGAGCTCTTGCCTGATCAGCTCGGCTAGTTCAGCTGGCCAGATCGTCTGGTCGGTGGTGTCCAGTTCGGCTAGCGTCCACCAGCGCCAGGCCGCGATGCCGTCGGATGCGTGCATGGCCTCGACGCCGGTGATCTGCCTGGCTGGGTGGCTGGTCCTGGCCAGGTAGAGGCGCTCGGCTTGGCGGACGAGCTGGCCGGCCCATTGCATCGTGTGGCTGCGCTGGTGGATTTCGCCGGTCAGGACGATGTCGGTCCAGCCGGTTTCTTCGGCGAGTTCGCGTAGTGCTGCTTGCGGGTGGCTTTCGCCGGGTTCGAGACCGCCTCCCGGCGTGGTCCAGTGTGATCCGTTCGGCGGGCCGTCGTCGTAGCGCATCAGCAGCACCCGGTCGTCTGGGTCGAGCAGGACGACTCTGGCCGCGCGGCGCATCGGGGCCGTTGCCGGGTCGGGCGAGTGGCGGTCGGGCGAGGATTGGTCGAGCGAGCCGGGGGGTGCGGGCGCCATGTCTTCTATTGTGCGCCCCGCTTGAGATCACCGGCCGGCCCGCGGTCGGCACGCGCGAACCGCGGGGTATTACCGCGGCTGAGGCGAGCGTCTTGCTTGCGGCGTTGGCTTGTAACCCCGGTAGGTCACCAGTTTCTTGTAGCCGAGTTGGTGGATGAAGGCGAGCAGTAGCGCAAGCTCGTTCTTCGCGTCACTTTCGAGCCGGCTGGCCAGAAGGGCCGGATCGTCGGCGCAGTACTTCCTGTTCTCACGTGTCGATGGGTGGTTTTGCAGGTCATCGTGCAGCACGGCGGCCGGAGTTGTGCCGAGCCTCGCCAGCCGCGCGATGGCGACCTTGTGTTCGATGGAGCCAAGCCGAGTATCAAGATCATGCTGTTTCTGACGATCCTTAACCTGGTTCGTCACCTGGAGGTAGTAGTGCTGGGCCGCGTCATAGATCAGCTCAGGACTCGAGGCCACCACTGCTGACCGCACTTCGCACCATTGCTGCATGTCCTCGCCCATGCAATCGTCCAGGTACCGCAGCGGGGCCGTGATATCAGCGAAAAACGTTCTCATCAGCGCGGCACCCCGCTGGCTGCGTTGCGAGACTGACCGTTTCCCTAGCCACAGGCCGCTCGGCACGAGAACGCCGACATATACCGCGCGCAGGTGATCGCTCACCGCGACGGCGGCCACGCCTAGGCCGGTGGCGACGATCGCGGTCATCAAGACAACCGCCGTGGCCCACCATCTCGCGCGCGGTCCGAAAGGGTGTCCGATTCCTCGGCACCGAAGCAGAAGAAAGACGTATGCGGACACGGCGGAAATGGCAAAGGTTCCGGCAGCGTCCGCAGCCCATCTGGGCATGAACCCACCCTCTTGCGTCACATAGCGCCACAGCCTGATCGGACAGGGCCATCTAGGATAGTTATAGATTATTAGGCGCTTCGAGCGTCTTCGACTATGGCTATTGGCGCAACATGATTTGGATGGCCCCGGCCTTGGGTAGAGCCACGAACGCCAGCGTCAGGTGGGGTTATCTCGACCTGCGGAGCAGATTACGATCCGACATCAATCTGGTAACGATCAGGCTGTCGAGGTTAGGTCAAGGTGGCTGTTTGGATACTTCCTTTAGGTATACCTATAGTCTTTGCTGGATCTAAGAGTCACCTGAAGCCGCCGCCTGGGAGCTGGTCATGAGCGTTCGACTACGCAAACCCTCCGTGAAGCATGAACTGGATGAAGCGACAGACGAACAGCTATCCAGTCTGATCACCCAAGTTACGAATGAGATCAACTGGTACATGTCGCAGCGCAAGCTCACCCGCGCTGACCTGGCCGGCCGCATCGGCGTCTCGCCGGGCCGGATCAGCCAGGTCCTCTCGGGGGGCGAGAACCTCACGCTGCGGACGCTGGCCAGCCTCGCGGTCGCGCTCGACGGGCAATTTGAGCTAGAGCTTAAGCCGCTTAAGGCGACGGACGACGCCTACGCAGCCAGCCACGCGCACGACGACTCAGCCAAGTAGGTTTCTTCCGCGTCCTCATGGACGAACGCTGATGATCGTCTTCCCCTTGAGTCGCTCGGTCGGGTTGAGGGCGGCGACGGCATCGTCG
>DATNEK010000290.1:0-21477 GCA_035553055.1 Streptosporangiaceae bacterium
CCGGCCTGCAGCCTGCTCATGTCCAGCAGGTTCTCTACCAGCCGGGCGAGCTTGTCGAGCGACTCATCCGCGGTCGCGAGCAGTTCGGCGTAGTCGCTGGCGTCCCACTGGACATCGTCAGATCGCAGGCTGGTGACCGCGGCCTTGGCCGAGGCGAGCGGGGTTCGCAGGTCGTGGCTGACCGCCGCGAGCAGCGCGGCGCGCATCCGGTCGGCCTGGGCGATCGGCCTGGCCGCTTCGGCCGCCGCGGTGAGCCGCTGTTGCTCGAGCGCCGCCGCCGCGTACGCGGCGAACGCGCCGAGCACCCGCCGGTCGGCAGCAGGCAGCGTGCGGCCGCGTGCCGCCAGGCAGAGGTTGTCGTCGATCGGCATCGCCACCTCGGCGTCATCCGGGCTGGTCATCGGAGGCTTCTCGGTCGCGACGCCCGCGGACGCCGCGACCACGTGCCAGCCAGATGCGCTCATGGGCGCGCCGCCTGGCCCGGCGTCCCGCTCCAGCATGGAAACGGTCTCCATGCCGAAAGCCTCGCGCGCCCGGTCGATCACCGCCTGGAGCGGCTGCTCACCGCGCAAGATGCTGCCAGCGGTGGTGACCAGCAGGCTGGACTCAGCGCCTGCCCTTGCCGCTTGTTCGGATCGGCGGGCGGCATCATCGACGATCAGCGCCACCACAATCGCCACCAGCAGGAACACGATCAGTGCCAGCGTGTTGTTCGGCTCGGAGATGGTGAAGGTATAGATCGGCGGCGTGAAGTAGTAGTTCAGCAGCACTGATCCTTCGACCGCTGCGATCAGGGAGGGCACCAGCCCGCCGATGAGTCCGACCGCCACCACGCCGACCAGGAATACCAGTACGTCGCTGGTGAGGTTCAGCGAGTGCCGCATGTTGGCGAGTGCCAGCGTGAACAGCGGAGCGAGCCCGAGCGCCAGCACGTAGCCGCTCACCCGGCGCGGCATGGACAGCCCGCCGCGCTTCCTCGGCAGTCCGTCGCCGCGACCACGGCCCATCTGCGCGTGTGTCACGATGTGGACGTCGATATCGCCTGACTCGCGTATCGTCCGCCAGCTCACCCCGGGCCCCGTCAGCAGCGTGCTGATCCAGTTGCGGCGGCTGGCGCCGAGCACGAGCTGAGTCGCGTTTTCTGCCCTGGCGAAGGCAAGCAGCGCATCGGGCACGTCGTCGCCGACGACCTCGTGATAGGTGCCGCCCAGCGACTCGGCCAGCCTCCGCTGCGCGGCGAGTGCTCCGGGGTCGGCGCCGGTCAGGCCGTCCGACCTGCTCACGTACACGGCGAGCAGGTCGCCGCCGGCGGACCTGGCTGCGATTCGCGCCGCACGGCGGATCAGCGTGTCGCCCTCCGGGCCGCCAGTCAGTGCCACGACGACCCGCTCCCTGGCCTCCCAGGTGCCATGGATGTCGTGCGCCTCGCGGTAGCGGTGCAGCCCTTCGTCAACTCGGTCGGCCAGCCAAAGCAGCGCGAGTTCACGCAGCGCCGACAGATTGCCTGCGCGGAAGTAGTGGTTGAGCGCGGCGTCGACCTTCTCGGCCGGGTAGATATTGCCGTGGGCCATCCGCCGCCGCAGCGCCTCTGGCGTCATGTCGACAAGCTCGACCTGGTCGGCGGCCCTGACCACGGCGTCGGGCACGGTTTCACGCTGCGGCACGCCGGTGATCTTGAGCACCACGTCGTTCAGCGACTCAAGGTGCTGAATGTTGACGGTGGTGATGACGTCGATGCCCGCCTTGAGCAGTTCCTCAACGTCCTGCCAGCGCTTTTCATTGCGCGAGCCTGGCACGTTAGTGTGCGCTAGCTCGTCGATGAGCGCGATCCGCGGGTGGCGGGCAAGCACCGCGTCGACGTCCATCTCCTCGAACGCGCTGCCCCGGTACCTGATCGTGGCGCGCGGCAGGACCTCGAGGCCTGCGAGCTGCTCAGTCGTGCGGCGCCTGCCGTGGGTTTCGACGTAGCCAACGACCACATCGGTCCCGCGTGACTGACGCCTGTGACCTTCGCCGAGCATGGCGAACGTCTTGCCGACCCCCGCCGCGGCACCCAGGTAGATCCTGAGCAGCCCGCGGCGAGGGGCACGACCTTGACTTTGCGTGTTGTCGGTCTCCGTCATCTCTAATTTCACGGTACTGGGTGCCGCTGATCCAGAGCGATGTTGAGTAGCAGCACGTTGACGGCAGGCTCGCCGAGTATGCCTATCTGCCTGCCGCTTGTGTACCTGGTGACCAGCGCCCTGACCGCCGCCGGGCTGATGTGCCTCGCGGCGGCAACGGTGTTGACCTGGATGGCCGCGTACGCGGGGGAGATGTCGGGATCCAGGCCCGACGCTGAGGCAGTCACCGCATCCGGCGGTATGGCCGACACGGGCACGTGATCGAGCTTGGCGATCGCCTGCTGCCGCTGCCTGATCGCGGCGATCAGCTTCGTGTTGTTCGGTCCGAGGTTAGACGCGGCCGAGTACACCGGATTGCAGCCGAAGTCGCCCGTCGCGCCGCTGCTGGCTGCTGACGGCCTTGGCTGGAAGTACTGCGGCAGCGGGTTGCCCTTGGCGTCGACAAACTCCTGGCAGAGCAGGCTCGAGCCGACGACCCGGCCGTGGAAGCTCACCAGCGAGCCGTTGGCGTGGTTGTGGAACGCGACCTGGCCGATGCCGAACACCACGAGCGGGTAGACGAGGCCGCAGATCACGGTGAAGATCACCCAACCGCGTACGGCCGCGATCAGTTGCCTCAGCGAGGCGGGAAGATGACTCATGGAGATCACCGGAATCCTGGGATGAACGCGATGATGAGGTCGATGGCCTTGATCCCGATGAACGGGATGATCAGCCCGCCGATGCCGTAGATCAGCAAGTTCCTGCGCAGCATGGCCGCCGCGGAGGACGGCCGGTACCGCACGCCGCGCAGCGAGAGCGGTATCAGGGCCACGATGATCAGCGCGTTGAAGATGATCGCCGAAGTGATCGCCGACTGCGGGCTGTGCAGGTGCAAGATGTTGAGCTTGCCCAAGGCTGGGATCACCGTGGAGAACATCGCCGGGATGATCGCGAAGTACTTGGCCACGTCATTGGTGATCGAGAATGTCGTGAGCGCGCCTCTGGTGATCAGCAACTGCTTGCCGATCTCCACGATCTCGATGAGCTTGGTCGGGTTGGAGTCCAGGTCCACCATGTTCCCCGCCTCCTTGGCGGCTGATGTCCCCGTGTTCATCGCGACCCCGACGTCGGCCTGGGCGAGCGCGGGTGCGTCGTTGGTGCCGTCGCCGGTCATCGCGACCAGCTTGCCGCCCTCCTGCTCCTTCTTGATCAGCGCCATCTTGTCTTCTGGAGTGGCTTCGGCGAGGAAGTCGTCCACGCCGGACTCGTCGGCGATGGCCTTGGCGGTGAGCGGGTTGTCGCCGGTGATCATGACGGTCCTGATGCCCATCTTGCGCATCTCGGCGAACCGCTCGGCGATCCCCTCCTTGACGATGTCCTTCAGATAGATCACGCCGAGTGCCTTGGCGGTCCCGTTGGCCCGCTCGGCGACGACCAGCGGAGTGCCGCCCGCGCCTGAGATGCCGTCGACCATCTGGCCAAGCTCCTCAGGAGGAATGCCGCCGCTTTGCCTGATCCACTCCCTGACCGCGCTCGATGCGCCCTTGCGCACCTGACGGCCGTCGGCCAGGTCAACGCCGCTCATCCTGGTCTGAGCGGTGAACTCGACGAACTCGGCGCCTTGCAGTTCGCCTTCGTGCCGCTCGCGCAATCCGTAGCGCTCCTTAGCCAGCACCGTGATCGAGCGGCCTTCCGGGGTGTAGTCGGCCATGGAAGAAAGCTGCGCCGCGTCGGCCAGCGCCAAGTCGGTGACGCCGTTCACCGGCAGGAACTCGCTGGCCTGGCGGTTACCGATGGTGATCGTGCCGGTCTTGTCGAGCAGCAGCGTGTTCACGTCGCCTGCGGCTTCGACCGCCCGCCCTGACATCGCGAGCACATTGCGCTGCACCAGCCGGTCCATGCCGGCGATGCCGATCGCGGACAGCAGGGCGCCGATCGTGGTCGGGATCAGCGCGACGAGCAGCGCGACCAGGATCACCAGGCTCTGCGGCGCACCCGAGTAGAACGCCATCGGCTGGAGCGTGATCACCGCGAGCATGAAGATGATCGTCAGCGAGGCCAGCAGGATATTCAGCGCAACCTCGTTCGGTGTCTTCTGCCGCTTCGCGCCCTCGACTAGCGCGATCATCCGGTCGATGAAGGTCTCGCCTGGCTTCGACGTGATCTTCACGACGATCCGGTCGGAGAGCACCTTCGTTCCGCCGGTGACCGCCGACCGGTCACCGCCCGATTCCCTGATCACCGGCGCGGATTCCCCGGTGATCGCGGACTCGTCGACCGATGCGATGCCTTCGACCACGTCGCCGTCGCCGGGAACGATCTGGCCAGCCTCGACCACGACGAAGTCGCCGAGCGTGAGCTGGGTGCCAGGCACTTCCTCCTCGCGGGTACCTGCCTGACCCGGCTGCCAGCCGACTAGGCGGCGGGCTACGGTCTCGCGCTTGGTCTTGCGTAGCGTCTCGGCCTGAGCCTTGCCTCGGCCTTCGGCGACTGCCTCGGCCAGGTTCGCGAACACCACGGTCAGCCAGAGCCAGACCACGATCGTCCAGTTGAATATCGACGGCGTCCTGATCGCGGTGTAGGTGGTCAGCGCGGCCCCGATCTCCACCACGAACATGACCGGGTTCTTGACCTGGACCCTGGGGTCCAGCTTCTTGAACGCGTCGGGGGTCGACTTCCACAGCATCTTCGGGTCAAGCAACCCGCCGCCGACCCTCTTCGGCCCTTCAAGGGCCGGTGACCGCCTGGTGCCCCGAGCGGTGTCGGTTGTCGTCACAGCCATATCAGTGCAGTCCTTCTGCGAATGGGCCAAGGGCCAGCGCGGGGAAGTAGGTCAGGCCGACAAGGACCAAGACCACGCCGACGAGCATGCCGACGAACAGCGGTTTGCGCGTGTCCAGGGTTCCGACGCTGGCCGGCACCCGGCCCTGCCTGGCGAGGGACCCGGCGAGGCCGAGAGCGAAGATCTCTGGCGCGAACCGGCCGAGCAGCATGACGATGCCGCCGATCGTGTTGTACCAGACGGTGTTCGTTGTCAGGCCGGCGAAGGCCGAGCCGTTGTTATTGGCCTCCGAGGCGAAGGCGTACATGATCTCGGTGAGCCCGTGCGGGCCTGGGTTGAGTATCGACGACAGCGGCGACGTCGTCGGCGATGGCCAGTTTCTTAGCGCGAGCGAGAGCCCGGCCGCGGTCAGCGTGACCACGGGAATGGTGAGGAAGTACAGCGATGCGTACTTCATCTCGACCGGCCTGATCTTCTTGCCGATGTACTCAGGCGTCCGGCCCACCATCAGCCCGCCGACGAACACCGTCACGATCGCGAGTACAAGCAGCCCGTACATGCCGGCTCCGATGCCGCCTGGTGTGATCTCGCCGAGCGCGATGTCGAACAGCGCGATGCCGCCGCCGAACGGCGTCAGCGAGTCGTGGAAGCAGTTCACCGCGCCGGTCGACGTCACCGTCGTCGAGGCGGCGAACAGCGAGCAAGCCGGTCGGCCGAATCTCGTCTCGACGCCCTCCATGGCGCCGTGGGCGAGGTGGGTCGCGGCGCCAGCACCCTGCGCCTCGAAGAAGCTGATGCCGCCGACAGCGGCGAGCCAGATGATCGCCATCACGGCGACGAGTGCGTAGCCCTGCCGGTTGCTGCCGACCATCTTTCCGAAGGCACGAGGCGTCGCGAAGGGGATGAGCAGCAGCAGGAAGATCTCGAACAGGTCGCTGAAGGCGTTCGGGCTCTCGAATGGGTGCGAGGAGTTGGCGTTGAAGAAGCCGCCTCCGTTGTTGCCCATTTCTTTGATGACCTCTTGGGAGGCCACAGGACCGCCAGGAATGGTCTGGTGCGCGCCGGACAAGGTGGTGATCGTGTGGTAGTGCGCGAAGTTGTCGATCGCTCCGGTGGCGAGCAGCACGATAGCGCCGAGCACGGACAGCGGCAGCAGCAGTCGGAACACCGCGCGGGTGACGTCAACCCAGAAGTTGCCAAGCCGGTCGGTGTTCTGCCTGACGAAGCCGCGGATCAGCGCGATCGCGATCACGAGGCCAACAGCCGCCGACATGAAGTTCTGCACGGCGAGCCCGGCCATCTGGGTCAGATAGCTCATCGTCGACTCGCCCGAGTAGTTCTGCCAGTTCGTGTTGGTCACGAACGACACGGCCGTGTTCCAGGCCACGGGCGCAGGCACGGCTGGCAGGTGGAAGACGTCGAGCAGCAGGTAGTGCTGCAAGCGCTCGATGCCGTAGAGGAACAGCACGCTGATCACCGAGAAGGACAGCATGCTGCGCAGGTAGGCCGACCACTTCTGGTCGGCCCGCGGGTCGACGCCAATGACCTTGTAGACGCCGCGCTCGACCCGCCAGTGCTTGTCAGTGGTGAAGATCCGCGCCATGTAATTGCCGAGCGGCACATAGCACGCGGCGAGCGCGGCGACTAGCAGGGCGACCTGCAGCCACCCCGCGACAGTGTTGTTCATAGCGTGCCTCCGGCACGACGGATATTCATCAGAATTTCTCCGGCAGGACGAGGGCGAGGAAGAGGTAGACGGTCAGGGCGATGCCCGCGAGCAGCCCGAGCCAGTTATCAACGCTCAAAGCGCTCAACTCCCTTCACGAGCAGGAACAGCACGGCGAAGACCACGACCGTAAGCAGGACATAAAGGAAATCGTTCACAAGGCCCTCCCTTAGGGCACGTCCGTAGAACCGGATCAGTAAACAGTCAGGAACTGGTGAAATACCGTTCGCTAGCGAGGCCCATGCGGGGTCAGCGGGATTCCTCACGAAGTCCATGCGGCGAACTCGCGCGGGCCATGGTCGGCGCGGGTCAACGTCTGGTCCGGTTCGCCTCTAGGCATGCCCATGTCTTGCGCTTGGGTGATGAGGAGCTGGTAGCCGTGGGAATAACGCACCGGTCCGCGCATTGATGGGTCGCGCGCGGAACGACAGCGGTGGCGCAAGCAGATCAGCGAACGGGGGATGAGGCATGCGGGAATACAGGTCATTCGCCGCCCTGGGCGACAGCTTTACCGAGGGGGTGGGTGACCCGTGCGCGGACGGCGTGAGTTGCAGAGGCTGGGCGGACAGGTTCGCCGAACACCTTGCCGACGACAGACCGGGACTGCGCTACGCGAACCTCGCCATACGCGGCAAACTGCTCGGCGAGGTGCTCAACGAGCAGGTGCCCGCGGCGATCGCGCTCGGCCCCGACCTGGTCAGCCTGGCAGCTGGTGGCAACGACATGCTCAGGCCGCGCACCGATCCCGACGAGCTCGCCGTGACGTTCGAGACGGCGGTCGCCAAACTGACCGCCGCTGGCTGCAAGGTGATGGCGTTCACCGGCTTCGATCCCAAGGCGTTTCCCGTGATCAGGCTCATCCGCGGCAAGGCGGCGGTATTCAGCATGCACGTCAGGGTCATCGCGGCTCAGTACGACTGCCTGCTCGCCGACCTGTGGCCGATGCGCATACTCACCGACCGCCGGCTCTGGTCACCTGATCGGCTGCACATGGCAGCCGACGGGCACAGGCGGGTTGCGTTGCTCGCTTGCGAGGTGGCCGGGATACCGGCGCCCGATGACTGGCGCGCACCCCTGTCCGCCCAGCCGATCAGGCCGGGGGCGGCAGGCGCCGCGCGTAGCTGGCTGTCGTCAAGGTGGAGCGATGTTGAGTGGGTAAGCGAGCACGCGGCGCCGTACTTGAGCCGCAGGCTGCACGGTATTTCCGCAGGCGACGGCATGTCGCCTAAACGTCCGGACCTCGCCGCGTTCGGCAGCCTCCCCGGCCCGGCGCCGGCGCCTCCTGAACCACGGCCGTCAGCCGATGGCGCCAGGTCGGCCGACGGACCCAAGCCCGAGCCCGCGACGGTGTAGCAACGCCGGTGCCGGCCTCGGGGGGTCGACCCTTCGACTCCCCGGACCCCCGCGCGCTAGGCCAGTTCTCGGCACGGCCGTTATGCTCCGACAATGGATCTTGATCTGTCCGTCGGTGTCGGCGACCTGACCGCGCGGCTCGTCGACACCCCGTCGGTAAGTGGCGATGAGGCGACGCTGGCCGATGCGATCGAATCGGTCCTTGGCTCGCTCTCGCACCTCACGGCGCACAGAGACGGCAACGCGATCGTGGCCAGGACCGAGCTTGGCCGGCCGCAGCGGGTCGTACTCGCCGGGCACATTGACACCGTGCCGATCGCAGGCAACGTGCCGTCCGCGGTCCGTGATGGTGTTCTCTACGGCTGCGGCAGCGCTGACATGAAGGCCGGTGTCGCTGTGCAGCTCAAGCTGGCCGCCTGCGTTGCCGAGCCAGTCATGGACGTCACCTACGTGTTCTATGACTGCGAGGAGATCGTGTCCGAACGCAACGGGCTCGGCCGGCTCAGCCGGCAGCGCCCTGACTGGCTCGCAGGCGATTTCGCCATCCTGCTCGAGCCGACCGGCGGCGTCGTCGAGGGCGGCTGCCAGGGCACGATGCGCGCTCAGATCGCCGTTCGCGGCGAGCGCGCGCACAGCGCGAGATCCTGGCTTGGCCGCAACGCCATCCACGAAGCCGGCGACGTGCTCGAGGTGCTGCGTGGCTACCAGCCGCGTCAGCCAGAGGTTGACGCCCTTGCGTACCGAGAAGGGCTCAACGCTGTCGGGATCACTGGCGGCGTGGCGGGAAACGTCATACCTGATGAGTGCGTCGTTGCCGTCAACTTCCGGTTCGCACCTGATATGTCTGCCGATGAAGCGGCGGACCACCTACGCGACGTGTTCGGCCGTTGGGACGTGACGATCGTCGACGCGGCCGGCGGAGCAAGGCCAGGACTGCGTCACCCGGCGGCCGCGTCGTTCGTCGCCGCTGTTGGCGGAACTCCGCGAGCCAAGCTCGGCTGGACTGACGTCGCCAGATTCGATGCGCTCGGGATACCAGCGATCAACTTCGGCCCCGGCGATCCGATGCAGGCGCACACCAAAGGCGAGCACGTTCCGATCATCGACATCGAAGCGTGCGAAGCGAAGATGACAGCCTGGCTGTCTGGCTAAGGCAGGTCTCGATGTGCTCGCGCCGGTCGTGATCGTCGGCACTGCCGAGCATCGGTGGACCGAAAACGGATATGGCCGCCGCAGTCTGGGATACTTCACGCAAACATGGTCCGGCAGGCAAGGCCGGGGAACGGAGGACGGGATGGCCCTGGTCAGGAGAAGGGTGGCGGCAGCCGGGACTTCGGCTGGACTGGTGGTGCTGATTAGCCTGCTCCTGATCGGGTGCGGGGATCTCGGCAGCGGGCTGGACAACACCCCAGGCTCGTCGCCAGCAACGTCATCGCCGACAACGCCTGTAGCCGTTGCGACTGGCGCCTCCGGTCCGGTCGTCGGCCCAGGTCCGCAATCGAGCTACCACGTCCAGGCCCAGCCTGCGCCCGGCACCTGCCACTACGTCGTGCTCGACGCCGCGACTGGCCAGTACCTCCCCGACCCGCACTGCACCCCCGGCGCCACCAACCCGCGGGTTACCCAGGCTGACCTCGCCTTGACCATCTGCAAGTCGGGATACACGGCGACCATCCGTCCGCCCGAGAGCATCACCGAGCCGGAGAAGCGGGCCAGCGAGGCTGCCTACGACCTCACCGGAAAAAGTTCAACCACCGAGTACGACCACCTGATTTCCCTTGAGCTGGGCGGTGATCCTAATTCCCCGCTGAACCTCTGGCCTGAGCCGAACAAGGCTGACGCCGCAGGCGTCACCAACCCGAAGGACGGGGTTGAGAACACACTCAGAAAGCTGGTCTGCGACGCGGTGCACGGGAAGCCTTACCTGCCGCTGGCAAAGGCTCAATACCTGATCTCCACAAATTGGACGACCGCGATCGCGACGGCGCAAAAGGACCTGGTCGGCTAACCTGGCTGCCCGCGCTCGGCGGTGTGCGGGGAAATGGTCGCGTGCGGGGGACTCAGTGCGGCGGAGCCTGGATGAGCACCATCGGCGTGTGGTGCGTCGTGCCGTGAATATCGATCCAGGTCACCTGGACCTTGCCACCCGGCTTGAAGCCGAGCATCACCTGGGTCAGTTGCTGCGGCGATGACACCTTGTCCTTGCCGACCGCGACGATGACGTCCCCAGCGATGATGCCTGCGCGGTCCGCGGGAGTGCCGCACAACTCGCCGATGACCAGCGCGCCGCTGCTTACCGGCGCGATCGGACTGGGAACGCCAGCGGTCAGGTCGTTGGCCAGGCAGGCGGGCGACGAGGGCTGGACGGGAAAGCCCGAGTCGTTCTGGTCTTGCTGCAGTTGCCGCTGGCGCTGCTGGGCCGGATTGCTCGACTGGCTCGCCTGCCCGGCCGGCACGAGGACGCCCATGAATCCCGTCGAGCCGATCTGAATCGTCTTGCTCGCCTGTCCGTGGATGATCTTCGAGGCGATCGCCAGCGCTTTGTTGATCGGGATCGCGAAGCCCATGTTCTGCGGGCCGAAGGTCCCTGTCGATGCGGCCGTGTTCATGCCGATGACGCGGCCCGCCGTGTTGGCTAGCGCGCCGCCCGAGTCGCCCTGGACGATGCCGGCGTCGGTCTGCAGCATGCCGTGCAGCGTCTCGCTCGTCGCTGCGCCGCTGTCGCTGGCGCGAATCGTCCTGTTGAGCCCGGTGATCGTGCCGGAGGCTGGCGTCGCACCGCCCGCGCCTTCGGCATTGCCCATCGCCACGACGCCGTCGCCAACCTTGACCACGGACGAATTGCCGAGCGGCACCGTCTTCAGGTCGTGGGCACCGATGAGCTTGATCACCGCGACGTCGTCGGTGGCGTCGTAGCCGAGCCACTTGGCGCGGTATCGCCTGTGCGTCGTCACCATCGTCGCGTACAGCAAAGTGGTGTCAGCGATGACGTGGTTGTTGGTCAGCACCAGGCCGTCGCTGCTGATCACCATTCCGGTGGCCGCTGCCTGGCTGCCCTGATACTGCAGATTGCTCGAAATGTCGACAAGTCCGGGACGCACAGCGTTGATGACGGCCTGCTCGGTCGCGTTGGGTACCCCGCCCGAGTTCCCTCCCGAATTGCCGCCTGGCGCCGTCGGGATGTTCGGGAATCCGCTGTTGCCGCCGCCAGCTTGCGGCTGACCAGAGACGCTCGACGACGTGCCGTTCCCGGCGAAATACGCCGTGACGCCGGCACCCGCCGCGGCGGCCACTACAGCGACGATCAGGTAGGTGAGCAGGCTCCTGCGGTGCCGCGCGCCCTGATTGGGCTGCGGCAGGAAGCCGGGCTGGCCGTAGCCGCCGCCGTAGCCGAACGGCATCGTCTGGTTGAACGCGGGGTAGCCGTAGGGCTGACCTCCGGGTGGCGGATTTCCTGGCTGACCAGGCCCGTAGCCGGGCTGACCTTGGCTTGGCCGGCCATAACCCGGATGCCCGTAGCCCGGCTGACCGAACGAGCCCGGCTGACCGAACGAGTCCGCTTGACCGAAGGAGTCCGGCTGACCGAACGTTGGCCGGGGGACGCCAGGCTGACCGAACCCAGGCTGACTAAATCCAGGCTGCGTGAAGCCAGGCTCGCGGTCGGCCGACGCCGAGTCCGCTGGTGATGGGTCCGGTGGTGCGGGAAAGCCGCCAGGCGGGACAGCGCCGTCGACCGTTCCGTTGAAGTCACCATCGGTAACTCGATCCTGACCCGGCGTGTCGAACTCCGGCCCAGACTCCTCAGGGCGCTGGCCGCTGCCGTTGTCCTGATCGTCCCGCATCTCCACCACCTTTACTCGGTGCCAGCGTACTTGGTTGCCGCCGCCAGAACCGATTCGCCATCTCATACCCGTCGCAGCACTACGACGGCCCGCTCGCCCCTGTCCAGCCTGCGGCTTGACTGGTCAACGGCGGGCGGTGCCGCCTAGGTGGCCTGATTCCCGCCCAGGCCACTCATACAGTAAGCATCAGCCGCCTGGAAGCCAGCTGAGGGCAAGCTGAGTATCGCCTCCGTCGCTTGGTGCCCGGCGCAAAACGCCCAGCGGGTCCGCATCTGACCGGACTCCGCAAACGTCTTGCCCAAGATTTGTCGTAGCCATGTACGCCGACCGCGGTGCGGCTTAGACAATTAGCCGGCTAATCCATGTTATCGCCACCATTCGGTGACAGGAATGTCACGATCGGCTCTGGTGCAATTGCACAGCGTGCATCATGATGCGCTGTAACGTCATCAACGGTGCTGACTTGCCCACGCGGCTGGCCAGCACGGTGGTGCCGGGTTCGGGAGGGGAGGAACAGGGTTGGGCTGGCCGCTACGCAGGGCGCTGCTCGTGCCTGGCTCAATCAGCACAGGTCATCAGGCGGCGGCGATCGCCTGCGCGGCGACACTGGAGGCGCTCGGCTGGTCAACCCGCACCCTTGACGCGAGCTGGCTGCTCGGCCAGGGCTGGGGACCGGCCGCGGAATCCACCTTCCGGGCGATGCACGCGATACCCGGGCTCTACGACGCCTTTCACTACGCCGCGCTGCGGACAGGCAACCGGCTGGCGCTGCAGGCCGACGCTGCTAGCCGGCTGAAGCTCGTGCCCAGGCTCCGCGACTATCTGGACCGGCACCCCGCGCAGCTCGTCATCTCGATCAGCCCGACCGGGGCGTCGGCCGTCAGCACGGTTGCCGCTCGGTATCCGTCGATGCGGCACGTCGTCTTCTGCACGGACGCGTCTCCGCACCGGCTGTGGATCCACCCGAACGTCGATCTCTACCTGGTCACGTCGGTGGCCGCCGAGCCTGGCGTGCACAGGTTCGAGCCTGAGGCCAAAGTGATCGTGATCCCGCCGCCGGTCCGCCCTGAGTTCTACCGACCGCCCACCCAGCGTTCGGCCCGGGTCGGTCTCGGGCTCACCGAACGAGACAGGTGCGTGCTGCTGCTCGCTGGCAGCCGCGGCCTCGGACCGCTTGCCGACATCGCGGCCGCGCTGGCTGCCTCCGGCCTGGCCGTGCTTGCCGTAGCCGGCTATAACGAGCGGCTGCGGCGCAAGCTGGCCGCGGTCGCCGAGCGCTGGGCCAACGTGCAGGTGTTCGGTTTCACCGACCGGATGCCTGAGCTGATGGCGGCGTCTGACCTGGTGATCACCAGCCCGGGCGGCACGTGCATGGAGGCGCGTACGGTCGGCAGGCCGCTGCTGCTCCTTGACGTCGTGCAAGGTCATGGCCGCGATAACCTTCAGCACGAATTGCAGTTCGGCGACGCCGCCGTGACGTCGAAGAAGCCAGCCGATGTGGTCAGGGCCGTGCTGGCCTACTTGCAGCGAATTAAGCCGCCGCCGATCGAGCCGACCAGGTCGCTCGCCGACTGGGAAGAGCGCTTCAGGCTCGCGATCGAATCCATCGCGCTCTGACCATAAAACCGAGTTTGACGGTATGTAAAAACTGGGCCGTGGCCGGCACGGGTGCTGGCGGCTGCGGCATGCTTGAGCCATGAGCCGTCCTAAGGATTACTCGAGGCGCTCGTTCCTCGGCACGGCGGCGGCAGCGGCCGCCGCCGTGCCCGCGGCTGGTGCGCTGGCCGGTTGCCAGTCGAATCCAGCGGTCGGCGGTGACGACCCGGCCAGGTCAGCGCGTCGCCTCGTCGTGAGCGAGAACTCGCTGCCCGGCGACAAGCACTGGTGGATCAAGCATCTCGGCGCGCCCGACGCGATCATGGGCTACGCCGGTCAGGACAGCGTGCTGCCGGGCGAGCCGATTCACCTTTACGTATCGACCACCTCGCGCGAATTCACCGTCAAGGCCTTTCGCATGGGCTGGTACCGCGGCGACCTGGCCCGCAACGTGTGGGAGTCCAAGGCGGTGCGCGGCCACCGCCAGCGTCCGGCGGAGCGGATCGAGCAGACCAACACGGTGCACACGCGCTGGGGCAGGTCGCTCACGATCCACACCGAAGGCTGGCCGGCCGGCTCCTATCTGCTCCGGCTAGACGCCCACTCCGGCCAGCGGTACGTCCCGGTCACGGTGCGGTCGCAGAGCTCGGCAGGCAAGGTCGTGCTCAAGAGCGGCATCTCAACTTGGCAGGCATACAACCGGTGGGGCGAGTACGACCTCTACCTCGGCGCCGACGGCAGCTACGCCAACCGGGCGCGCGTCGTCAGCCTCGACCGGCCTTACGACCAGTCCGGCGCGTACCTGTTCATGGTGTACGAACGCAAGCTCATCAACCTCGCCGAGCGCATGGGCATCCCGCTGGCCTACCTCACCAGCATGGACATAGCCAGGGACGGCCGCCTGCTGCACGGCGCGAGCGCGCTGATCTCGCCTGGGCACGACGAGTACTGGACACCTCAGGAGCGCTGGCATGTGACCGCGGCCAGGGACCGCGGCTGCAACATCGCGTTCCTCGGTGCCAACGCCATGTTCAGGCGGATTCGACTGGAACCTGGTCACCTCGGCAAAGACCGCCTCGTGGTCTGCTACAAGACCGACTACACACAGGACCCGTTGTACGGCAAGGACAACGCCCTCGTCACCAACGACTTTCGGGAACCGCCCGACCCCGACCCCGAGTCCTCGGTCACCGGCGTGATCTACGAGAGCTATCCGACCGTCGCGCACTACGTGGTGAGGCGCCCGGACGCCTGGATGTTCAGGGGGACCGGCGTTGCTGAGGGTCGCGGGTTCAGGGCGCTCGTCGGCATCGAGTACGACAGGGTCAACCCCGCCTACCCGCTGGAGCGGCCGATCGAGATCGTCGCGCACTCGCCGCTGACCTGCAACGGTGTCAACAGCTACGCGGACTCGGCTTACTACACCCACCGCGGTGGTGCCGGGGTGTTCAGCGTCGGCACGATGCGCTGGGTTGAGTCATTCGGCCCGCCGCTTTACCACTGGGGCATCACCAGGGAATGCGGCCGTTTCACCAGGAGGGTCACCGCGAACGTGCTGCGGGCATTCGCCGAAGGCCCGGCCGCTCACAAGCACCCGGCCAGGGACAACGTGGACGCCATGAAACCGTGGGCAGGCAACCCCATCGCCTCGGGCCATAACCTCTGGTAGCACGGGGAAGCAGAGCGCCTCCTACTTGAGGTTGATTTAGGCCGGGAATCGCGCGGTGGCAAGGGCGGACACCTATTCCAGCGCCGTCGGATGGGTATCGTGAATCAAAGACGGCAGTCAATGGGTCGGCTGCTCAGGGAGGTAGCGCGATGAGTCCCCGACGGATGTTCCGCAGCAAGGCCGGGTGGACGTCGGCAGCGGCCGTCCTTGTGGTGGCCGGGGTGCTGACTGGCACGATGCTCGCGAACGCCGCCGGGCCGTCGCTTCCCAAGCGCACCCCCGCGCAGCTGCTCGTCGCGATGCGCGGCGCCAGGCCGCCGGGCCCGATGACAGCGGTGATCACGGAGAACGCCAACCTCGGGTTCCCCTCGCTGCCCAATATTCCCGGGCTGCAATCGTCGGTGCTTTCTGGCGCTTCGTTTATCACGGGCACGCACACGTTCGACATCTGGTACGGCGGCCCGCGCAAGCTGAGGATCGCGATTCCGGTCTCGTTCGGCGAGACTGACCTGCGGGTCAACGGCAACCAGGTCTGGCTCTGGGACAGCCACGGTCAGAACGCGACGCATTACATACTGCCCAACCGGCCGGCTCCCACCCAGGTCAAGCTGCCCCACCCGGGCCTGTTGCTGCCGCGCTGCCTGGTCGCGCTGCGACAGCGGTCGCAACGGCGCGCGCGCATCGTGAAATGTATCAAGAGCATGAAAATTGGCCGCCAGGTCCCCGCCAACTTCAGGCCGCTGACGCCGCAGCAGGCCGCCGACAAGTTCCTGGCCGCGATCGGCCCGACCACAAAGGTCACCGTCGCTGGGAGCACCGTGGTCGCAGGCCGCCCGGCCTATGAACTCGTGATCGCACCTCGCACCAGCAAGTCCCTGATCAGCCAGATCGTGATCGCTGTCGATTCCAAGACGTACCTGCCGCTGCGGCTTGATGTCTTCTCCAAAGGCACGTCGAGTCCGGCTTTCCAGGTTGGCTACACGTCGCTGACGTTCGGCAAGCCGGCGGCCTCCAACTTCACCTTCACCCCGCCAGCCGGGGCGCACGTCAAGACGGAGCCACTGCCAGCGGTTTCACCTGGCCTGATGGGTCCGCTGTCGATGGGCGAGATCCCGGCGCCGCTGCCCGGCCCATTCACCAGCCAGCGGTGGCTCGGCGGAGCCCCGATCGCGCCCAGGTTCGGGGCCGCGAAGCTGAGTTGGCGGGTGCGTATCGTTAAGGGCACGGTCGTCTTCAAGCTGCCCAAGGGGTATGCCAAGCAGGTGGGCTGGGTCAAGGTCGCGCCGAAGCCCGCCCGCGCGATGCTCAAGCCCGCGGGCAAGGCCGGGCCGCCGAAGCGCGTCGCTGCTGTCAGCGTCGCGCCTGACGGCAACGCCGCCTACGCTCCGGTGGCCGGGCAGATCATCATGCCTGCGTCACGGCTCGGCTACGCCACTGCCGTGGCGCCGTCCCGTGTGAAAGTGCTCGGCAGCGGCTGGCTCTCGGTAGCGGTCCTGCCCGCCGGCGCCTCGCTGCCAGGACTGTCGCCGTCGCCGGCCAAGCACACGTTGACCGCCGGACAAACCCCGTCGAGCCTCCCAATCCTGCCAGCCGGTGCGGCGCCCGCCGGGCAGGTCTCCGCGCTGGCGCGCATACTGCTGAACTCGGCGGCGCCGGTACGTGGCACCTGGGGTTCTGGCCGGCTGCTGCGCACCAACCTGTTCTCCGTCCTGATCACTAACAGCGGGAAGATCCTGATCGGCGCCGTCACGCCCGACGTGCTCTACGCAGACGCGGCGAAGGTCAAGTGACACTGATTGACCCAACTCCGGCCCGGGCGGCCGCGCTGCACCAAGCGCTGGTCGACCCGGACCTGGCCATCGCTTCTATCGGCCTGTCAATGCGGTTTCGCAGTGGTCAGCTCGCCGTGGACGACGTCGGCTTGGCGGTGCCGCCGGGCAGCGTCTACGGCTTCCTCGGGCCGAACGGATCTGGCAAGACCACGACGATCCGTATGCTGCTCGGCCTCGTGCACCCGACGAGTGGCGACTTCCGGCTGCTCGGCACCGACGCGAGAGTCGGGCTCGACCAGGTGCTTCCCAGAGTCGGCGCGCTGGTCGAGGGACCTGCGTTCTACCCGTTCCTTTCCGGCAGGCAGAACCTGGCCAGGTGCGACGCAGCCGACCGCACGGCCGACCTGGCGACGGCGCCTGCCAGGATCGATCACGCGCTCGATCAGGTCGGCTTGCTCGCGGCGGCGGATAAGCGCTACCGCGTCTACTCGCTCGGCATGAAGGAGCGGCTCGCTATCGCGGCCGGGCTGCTCCGCCGGCGAGACCTGATGATTCTCGACGAGCCGACCAACGGACTCGACCCGCAGGGCACCCGCGAGATCAGGTCGCTGATCAAGCAGATCGCGGCCGACGGCACGACCGTGTTCGTGTCGTCGCACCTGCTCGCCGAGGTCGAGCAAATCTGCTCGCACGTCGGTGTGATGAGCACGGGACGACTGGTTTTCCAGGGCACGCTGACGAAGTTGCGCGGCCAGGGCGAGCCCAGGATCGCGATCAGGACGACCGAGCCCGACCTGGCGGCCAAGCAACTCGCCAGGATCGGGCTTGCCGAGATCGTCGCTGAAGACGGGCCAGGCGGATCCTCGTCGGCCGGCCAGGCGACGGTGAGCGCGCGGCTGGGCGAGCACGGTGCCGACATGATCAACGCTGAGCTAGTGCGGGCTGGCATTCCGGTCTTCGGCCTTGAGACGGTCAGGCCCAGCCTGGAGGACATGTTCGTCGAGCTGACCGGTGAGGGTTTCAATGTCAACGGCTAGCGTCGAATCATCGGCTGGCGGACCGAGGACGGCCGACGACGTCCTGGCGACCGGCAGGCCGCCGGTGACGGCCTCTGAAGTCCGGCACTGGCTCCGCTTGTTTATTTCAGAATTGAGAATTGTCTACCGTCGCCCGCGCAACATGGCGATGCTCGCGGTGCTCGCCGCCGCGCCGATTTTCCTCGGGATCGTGCTCAAGATCAACACTCCTGGGCCTGGGTCCGGCCCGCCTAATGGTGCTGGCGAGTTCATCGGGCAGGTGGCTGAGAACGGCGTGTTCTTGTCCCTGCTGGCGATGTTCGTGCTGATGACGCTGGTCCTGCCGCTGTCGGTCGCGGTGGTTTCCGGTGACAGCATCGCCGGCGAGGCTGGCCTTGGCACGCTGCGGACGCTGCTCACCGTGCCTGCCGGGCGGGTCAGGCTGTTGGCGACCAAGTACCTGATGATCGTGGTGTTCTGCTTCTCCGCCTGCCTGATCGTGGCCGGCGTTGGCTTGCTGATGGGGGCGATACTGTTCCCGATCGGGCCGGTCACGCTGCTATCCGGCGAGACCGTGCCGCTGATCGACGGGCTGGGCAGGCTCGCGATGATTGTGATCTACGTCTCGCTTGGGCTGTCCGCGCTCGGCGGCATCGGGATCGCGCTTTCGACGTTTACGCAACACGCGATCGGCGTGATGGCCGCGATCCTGGTCGTCGTCGTGGCCAGCGAGATCCTCGACGCCGTGTCGCAGGTCGCCGTCATCCACCCGTACTTGCCCACGCACTTCTGGCTGACCTTCGACGCTCTGCTCCGTACGCCGATCAGCTGGATGGACGTGTGGCACGGGCTGGCGTCTTTCGCTGTGTACATCGTGATCTTCGGCGCGCTCGCGCTGGTGCGGATCCGCCGCGCCAACGTCACCTGCTGAATCGGCACTTCCGGGCGAGGCGGCTCAGATTGGCCGCGCGGTAGGGGTACGTTTTTGCCCATGCACGCAACCGCTGACGCCGACGTCCACGGGTTGCTCGCCGCCGCCGTGGCCGGGATCGGCGGGGCCGAGCGGCCTGGGCAGGTCACCATGGCCGAGGCGGTGCAGCGGGCCATCGAGACCGGCGAGCACCTGGCCGTTCAGGCGGGAACTGGCACCGGGAAGTCGCTCGCCTACCTCGTGCCGGCGGCTAGGTACGCGGTCGCCGAGCACGCCACCGTGGTGGTGTCGACGGCGACGATCGCGCTCCAGCGCCAGCTCATCGACCGCGACTTGCCCAGGCTGGCGGCGGCGATCGCGCCGGTACTCGGCCGGGAACCGGTGTTCGCGATTCTCAAGGGCAGGCGCAACTACCTCTGCCTGCAGCGGCTGCGCGGCGGCCCGGCCGATGACCAGGGCGAAGGGCTCTTCGAGCCAGGTGCCGTCTCGGCGATCGGTCGCCAGGTGCAACGGCTGCACGAGTGGGCCTCGACCACGAAGACTGGCGACCGCGACGAGCTGGTTCCCGGAGTGAGCGAGCAAGCCTGGCGCCAGGTCTCAGTCAGCGCGCGTGAGTGCCTCGGGGTGCAACGCTGCCCGTTCGGCAGTCAATGCCACGCCGAGCAGGCTCGCGAGGAGGCCGGTAAGGCCGACATCGTGGTGACCAACCACGCGCTGCTGGCGATCGACGCGCTCGAGGACTTCGAGATCTTTCCCGAACACGACGTCGTGATCATCGATGAGGCACACGACCTGACCGACCGGGTCACCTCGGTTGCCTCCGATGAGCTATCGGTTCCCGGCATCGAGGTCGCGGCCAGGCGCTGCGGCAAGATGATCGACGAGAAGTGGGTGGCCAGGCTGCGCGAAGCGTCCTCCGCGGCTGAACGCGTGCTCGCCGACGTCCCGGCCGGGCGGATCGACGTACTCGACGAGGTGCTGGCGACGTCGCTCGAGTCGGTCAGGGACGCGGCAGCGGGCTGCGCCGCCGAGTTCCGCACCAGCTCGAAGATCGACGAGTCCGAACCCGACCGTGCGGCCGCCAGGCGCGCCGCGCTGGCCGCGCTCGGCGAGGTAGCCGACGCCGCTGACCGGATGCTCGGCGCGTTCGGCACTGGGATCGCCGACCGGACCGACGTGGTCTGGATGGACCGGCCAAGCTCGGGATCGTTCCTTGCCAGCACCGCGGGGGGTTCTGGGGGGTCCTCCCCCCTGGCAGGCAGCGACGGGTCTGGGCGGCCGCCGACGTTGCGGGTCGCGCCGCTCGGGGTGGGCGGGTTGCTCGCCAGCCGGCTGTTCGGCCGCAGGACCGTGGTGCTGACCTCGGCCACCCTGGCCATCGGGGGCTCTTTCGAGCCGCTGGCCAGGCAGTGGGGGCTGGTCAGGGCGCCGGATGAGCCGTCGTCGGACGCCGAACCTGAGCGGGAGCCTGATTCTGGTTCTGGTTCTGGTTCTGAGGAGGGGCACCCGCTGGAGTGGACGGGGATGGACGTGGGATCTCCTTTCGACCATCCGCGGAGCGCGATCTTGTACGTTGCTAAGCACCTGCCGCCGCCCGCCAGGGACGGCCTCGCCGACGCTTACCTCGATGAACTCGCCGAGCTGATTGAGGCGGCAGGCGGCCGGACGCTTGGCTTGTTCTCTTCGATGCGAGCCGCCCGCCAGGCCGCTGAGTCGCTGCGAGGGCGGATCGAGTACCCGCTGCTCTGCCAGGGTGATGACCAGACTTCACAGCTCGTCACCCAGTTCGCCGCCGACGAGCCGACTTGCCTGTTCGGCACCTTGTCGCTCTGGCAGGGCGTTGACGTGCCTGGGTCGTCGCTGCAACTCGTGGTCATCGACCGGATCCCGTTCCCGCGACCCGATGACCCGCTGGCATCGGCGCGGCAGCGCGCGGTTGCCGCTCGCGGCGGCAACGGCTTCATGTCGGTCGCGGCGACGCAGGCTGCGCTGCTGCTCGCTCAGGGCGCCGGGCGACTGCTGCGCACGATGACCGACCGGGGCGTCGTCGCGGTGCTCGATCCGAGGCTGAGCACGGCGCGCTACTCGGGTTTCCTGCGCGCATCGCTGCCGCCGTTCTGGACGACGACCGATCCCGCGGTCGTGCGCGGAGCGTTGCGCCGGCTGGCTGAGAGCGCGAGCACCTAAGCGAGGTCGTTTTCCTGCCAGCTTTGTCCGGTGGGAAGCAGCAGACTGGATGACATGACGATCACGCAAGCTCAAGCGTCTAGTGTCGCGACGGCGGCCTTCGAGGTCAGGGCGATCGACCCGGGCGTGCTGGCGAGACTGCGGGTGGCCGATGACGCTGGGCACCCGCCACGGCTGATGACCGATGAGGGAGGCGGGCGCCCGCTGCGGTGCTGCCTGCGCGCCAGCAAACCGGGGGAGCGGATCGCGCTGGCCTCGTACGCACCGCTGCGGCAGTGGGCGGCCGAAGCAGGCGCGGACCCAGGTCCTTATGACGAGGTCGGACCCGTGTTCATTCACCCAGACCCGTGCGATGGCCCGAGCGGTACCGGGTACCCGGAGGACTTCGTCGGCTGGCCGCGGATGTTCCGCGCCTATCGGGCAGACGCCGCCATCATGAGCGGACGGCTAGCCTGCGCCGATGAGGTCGGCGACATAGCGGCCGCGCATCGACTGATT
>DATNEK010000291.1:0-47382 GCA_035553055.1 Streptosporangiaceae bacterium
TTCGGGCTAGCGGCGGAGAGTTCCCGGGTCACGGAGAGTTTTCGTCTGGCTGTTTTGTGCCGACCGGTGGTGGTGGGGGCGGCGGTCGCGGCTCTTATCAGGGGTTGCCGTCGTCCATCCGCAGCATTTGCGGCCTTTGTAACGACACTAACCCGTGATATGCCCTCCGTCCCGGCAGGGATGGTCGCGGTGCGTGAAAGTCCTGGCCGGGGCGGGCGGGTGGCGGGCTGGGGTTTGCTGCCGCGCACAGCGGAGGTGGCCTATGTCCCGATCCGGGCCTGTTTTCCCGGTCCGGGCATTTGCCGGCGACGACGGCGTCGGACCGTTACTGCTGTTGGCTGGCGAGCGGCAACGACAGCGTCGGACCGTTCCTGTCGTGGGGACAACCGCGTTGGACCGTTGCTGTCGTTGGCCGGCGGCGGGGAGCAACGGCGTTGGACCGTTGGTGCTGTTGCCGGCATCGCGCCGCGGCGAAGTCACCTCTCGCGTGGCCGCTTAGTGCAGCTTGGCCGCCATTTCGGTGGCCCAGTAGGTCAAGATGATGCCGGCGCCGGCTCGCTTGATCGCGGTGAGCGCCTCGGTTATCGCACGATCCCTGTCCATCCAGCCGTTCGCGCTGGCCGCCTCGATCATCGCGTACTCGCCGCTGACCTGATAGGCAGCGACGGGAAGCCGCACTGACCTTGACACCAGGCTGATGACGTCCAGGTAGGCGAGGGCTGGCTTGATCATGACCATGTCGGCGCCCTCCCCGACGTCGAGCAGCACCTCGCGCAGCGCCTCGGCTTGGCTGCCGTGGTCCTGCTGGTAGGACGCGCGGTCGCCGAACTGGGGTGCGCACTCGGCGGCGTCCCTGAACGGCCCGTAGAAAGCCGATGCGTACTTAGCCGCGTACGCGCAGATGGCTAGGTCGCTAAAGCCCTCGCCATCAAGCGCCGACCTGATCGCGGCGACCTGGCCGTCCATCATGCCACTCGGCGCGACGACGTGCGCGCCGGCGCGGGCCTGCGCGATCGCGATCGACGCGTAGCGATCGAGCGTAGCGTCATTGTCCACATCGCCCGAGTCGGTCAGTATCCCGCAGTGGCCGTGGTCGGTGTACTCATCCAGGCACAGGTCGGCCATCAGCACGGTGTCGGTGCCGAGGTCGGCCGCCAGGTCGGCGAGCGCGAGCTGGACGATGCCGGACGGGCTGTCGGCTGCGGTGCCGCGACCGTCCTTGACCGCGGGTATTCCGAACAGGATCAGGCCGCCTACGCCTGCCCTGACGGCTTCGTCCGCCGCCTTGCGCAGGCTGTCCCTGGTGTGCTGCATCACCCCGGGCATCGAGCCAACCGGCTGCGGCTCGGTGATCCCTTCCTTCACGAACAGCGGCTGCACCAGGTCGGCTGGCCGCACGGTCGTCTCCGCGACCAGCCGGCGCATCGCCGCTGTGGTGCGGAGCCTGCGCGGGCGTGCGGCGGGAAATTCAGCGGCCATTGCGACACTCCCTTCGCCAGTCCCGCGGGATCCGTAATCCAACGGAATCAGAAATTCTGAAATCGCAGTATCTGAGCAGTATCTGAGCAGCATCCGGCTGGTCGCTACCTGACCCGGCGACGGGCGCCACGGCGGCGTTCGCTTGGCCGCCGTACGGGTTCTCCCGCCTTCATGGCCGTGTCGCGAATTGACGCGCCGTGCTGGGCGAGCGCCGCCACAAGCGCGGACGCTGACGGTTTCGGAGCGACGACGTCGACGCGCAAGCCGAACTCGGCGGCGGTCTTCGCCGTCTCAGGCCCGATGACAGCGATCACCGTCACCGAATGCGGCTTGCCGGCGATGCCGATAAGGTTCCTGACTGTCGACGACGAAGTGAACAACACCGCGTCGAAACCGCCGCCCTTGATCGCCTCCCTGATCGGCGCGGGCGGCGGCGCCGCCCTGACCGTGCGGTAGGCGGTCACGTCCTCGGCTTCCCAGCCAAGCTCGGTCAACCGGGCCACCAGTCCCTCGGTCGCGATGTCGGCCCGCGGCAGCAGCACCCTATTGATCGGGTCGAGTACGTCATCGTAGGCGGGCCAGCAGTTCGCCAGCCCTTCGGCCGACTGGTCATGGTCGCCAGGCATGAGGTCAGGACAGATGCCGAAGGCGCGAAGCGAAGCCGCGGTCTGCTCGCCGACGGCGGCGACTTTGACGCCAGCGAATGCGCGTGCGTCGAGCCCGTACTCCTCGAACTTCTCCTTGATCGCCTTGACCGCGTTGGCTGAGGTGAAGGCGACCCACTGGTACCGTCCGGTGACCAGGCCGCGCACCGCCCGTTCCATCTGCTGCGGAGTCCGCGGCGGCTCGACGGCGATCGTCGGTACCTGCTCGGGCACAGCGCCGTGCGATCTGAGCTGCTCGCAGATCCCGGCGGCCTGCTCCTTCGTTCTCGGCACGAGCACACGCCAGCCGAACAGCGGCCTAGTCTCGAACCAGGAAAGCGTCCGCTGCATCCTGACGCCTTCGCCGACGACCGCGATCGCGCGGCCGTGCGCGGTCAGCAGGCTGAGCCCGGCCGCCTTCAGGTCGGCGGTGATGGTACCGAGCGTGCCTGCCACGGTCTGCTGATCGGTGGTCGTGCCGTTCCAGGTAATGGCGAACGGTGTGGTGTCCGACCAGCCGCCAGCGATCAGCATCTTGGCGATATCGCCGATCCCGGTCTCCGCTCCGAGTATCACCAGCGTCCCTGGCGCCGCCGACATCCTGCTCACCTCTGAGGCGTGGATGATGCGGACCTCGGTTCCTGAATCCTGGGTGAGCGGGATTCCCGCGTAGGCGGGCACAGCGGTCGCGGCCGAGATGCCAGGCACGACCTCGAACGGGACCTTGGCCTTGGCGCAGCTCGCGACGTCGGCAGCGGCGCTGCAGAACATGAACGGGTCACCGCTGAACAGCCGGAGAACAAGCTGGCCCTGCTTAGCCGCCTTGATGAGCTGGCGGGAATCGGAATCGACGGCAGACGAGTCAAGCACCGTCGCATCTTTCCTCAGCAAGTGAGTGATCCGCTCGCTGACCCATGGCGCGGCGACGACAAGATCGGCTTCGGCGAGCAATGCCGCCGCTCGCAGCGTGAGCAGCCCCTCGTCGCCCGGTCCCACGCCGACAAAGGCCACCATGCCAGCGCGCTGCGAGCCGCCTTTCGATCGCGTGTCCGGCGTGGCCTGGCCCCCTGCTGACTCGGCGTCTTCTGGTCCTGGCCGACGTGCGCCCGTCACAGCTAGCTCGCTGATCTGTCCCGGCGTCGCCGGCTTCGCGTCGGGCATCAAGTGCCCGCTATTCGTTCCCGCCTGGTTGGTCACGGTCGTGGGGTTCACTTCGCATCGTCCCCGTTGCTGAGGTGTCCACCGGACACATCTGTATACCTGTCTGCACCGCGAGCGAGCAGATCAGCGGCCACTTCCCGGCCAAGGCGAATGGCCGCCACAGCCGGCCCGCTGATGCTCCCTCGCAGTGCCGCTCCCCCGTCAGCTGCCACGACAATCGCATCCAGCCGCAATTCATCGGTCCCGGCGGCATACGCGCCTACCGGCGCGCTGCAACCTGCCTCAAGCGCGGCGAGCACGCTGCGTTCGGCTTCGGTCGCCGCGCGGCTGGCTCGGTCATCGACATTGCCGAGCAGGTCGATGACGTCTGGCCTGCTGGCCAGGCATTCCACGGCCAGTGCGCCTTGACCGGGCGCGGGAAGCATCTCGTCAGGCTCGAAGGCCTGGCTGACGACGTCGAGCCTGCCGATCCTGGCGAGCCCGCTGTAGGCGAGCACCACCGCGTCAACTTCGCCAGAAGTGATCTTGGCCAGCCTGGTGCCGGCGTTGCCGCGAATCGCGACCGGCTTGACGTCCGGCCGCATCAGCAGGAGCTGGGCAGCGCGGCGCGGCGAGCCTGTACCGATTCTGGCTCCGGAAGGCAGGTCAGCCAGCTTCGCGCCGTTCCGAGCGACGAGGGCGTCTCGCGCGTCGTCACGCGGCGGCACGGCTGCCATAGAGATCTCGGGCACTGACGCGACCGGCAGATCCTTGAGCGAGTGCACCGCGAAGTCGATCTCGCCGGACATCAGGCTCTCGCGCAGCGCGCTGACGAATACTCCGGTGCCGCCGATCTGGGTGAGCTGCGCCTTGCTCGTGTCGCCCGCGGTAGTGATGCCCACAATTTCGACGGCGCGACCGGTCCGCGCGGTCACCATCCGCGCGACCGTCGTCGACTGAGCGATCGCCATAGGAGATCGCCTCGTACCCAGCCGAAGTGCGCCGGTCACGTCTCACTCTCCTGCGCTGGCCACGCCAGCATGTCGTCGTCGGCACGGCCGACCGCCTGGACGGTGTTTGGGTCAAGCTCGAACAGCACCCGAAGCGCGGTCTCATAAGACTCGGCACCTGGCGAACCCGCGAGCTCTTTGACCCGCACGGTGGGACCGTGCAGGAGCTTGTCGGCGATCCTGCCCATCGACTTGGCGATCTCCTCGCGCACCTGCGGATCGAGGTCACCCAGCCTGCGCTCTAGCCTAGTCAATTCGGCATCGACAACGGTCGCGGCTTTAGCGCGCAGAGCCACGACCGTCGGGGCGACGCTGGCGGCCCGGTCGGCCTTCAGGAACGAGCTCAGCTCGTAAGCGACGATCCGGCGGACAGCGGTGATGTCCGCGTCGCTGGCGAGCGTCGCCTGGGGGCCAGCCTCGGTCTCTTCGACCGCCGTCGCGATCGCGGCGATGTCAACGAGATGTACACCAGGTAGCGCGGCCACGGCGGGCTCTACGTCCCTTGGCAATGCCAGGTCGAGCAGCATCAGGTCACCGCGATCGCTGTCGCGCCGGCTAAGGGCGCTGGCTACACCGGAAGCCGTGATCACGTGCCCGAGCGCACCCGTGCAGGTGACGACGACGTCAGCCGCGGCGATGCCGGAGTCGAGGTCGGCGAGGCCAATCGCGCTCGCGCCGTACCTCTCAGCCAGCCGCTCGGCGTGGCCAATCGTCCGGTTGGCGACGAGCACGCTGGCGGCACCGAGCCGGACGGCAGTGGCAACGGCCAGAGAACTCATCGCCCCGGCGCCGACGACAAGTACGCCGAGCCCAAGCAGCGCCGGCGGTTCACCGTCGCGCGCACTGGTGCGCATACCAGCGGCCCGGCTGAGGCCGAGCGTGACCAGGTTCTGCCCGGCGGCGTCTATGCCGGTCTCGGCGTGCGCGCGCTTGCCTGCCCGCAGCGCCACCCGGCTCACATCAGAAAGCTCACGGCTGAGCGTGCCGTGCTGGCGGGCAAGCCGCACAGCCCGGCGCACCTGACCGAGTATCTGGCTCTCACCGAGAACCATGGACTCAAGGCCACAGGCGACCGCGAGCAGATGCTGGGCGGCGCGGTCCTGGTAGTGGACGTAAGCCGACCCGGTCAGCTCGCCGAGCGACAGCCCAGAGTGCCTTGCCAGCAGCTCGCAGATCGTCGCGACGCCGCCGTGGAAGCTGTCGACCTCGGCGTAGACCTCGACCCTGTTGCAGGTGCTGAGTACGAGCGCACCCGCGACGCTCGGCGCCGTATGCACGTCGTGCAGCAGCTTGGCCTGCGCGTCGCCGGACACCACAGCGCGCTCGAGAGTCGTGACTGGCGCGCTCGAGTAGCTGAGGCCGACGACGAGTAGGCTCATGTGCCCACCGCCTCCACGGCAGCTTCCCGATCACGTGCGGGCTGGTGGCTGGCGTCGGCCAGCGAGTCCGCGCCGGCGCGCGAACGCGCATCGAGCGGCCTGACCTCGGCGTCGGCGTACTGCGGTGGCTTTATCGCTGATCGCCGCTGAGCGTGGAATGCCAGGATCTGCAGCTCGATCGAGAGGTCAACCTTGCGCACATCGACGCCTGCCGGCACGTTAAGCACCACCGGCGCGAAGTTCAGGATGCTGGTAACCCCGGCCGCGACGAGGCGGTCGCAGATCGCCTGGGCGGCGACGGCCGGAACGGTAATGGCACCGATCATGACGCCGTACCGCGCTACCACCCGCTCGATCTCATCAGCGCCGTAGACCCGGTGGCCCGCTATCGACGTGCCGACAACCAGGGGATCTGAGTCAATCATCGCCGCTACCCGGAAGCCGCGGGTGGCGAATCCGCCGTAGTTCGCCAGCGCACGGCCCAGGTTGCCGGCGCCGACGATGATCACCGGCCAGTCCTGCGTCAGCCCAAGCTCGCGGGACACCTGATAGATCAGGTAGTCAACGTCGTAACCGACGCCGCGCGTTCCATACGAGCCGAGATGGGATAGATCTTTCCTGAGCTTGGCTGAATTCACTCCCGCCGCCGTAGCGAGTTCTTCGCTCGACACCGACGGTATGTCCCGATCGGCGAGCGCGTACAGGGCGCGCAGGTAAAGCGGCAGGCGCGCGATTGTCGCCTCCGGTATGCCCTGTGTGGCACTATCTGAACTGTTACGGCGAGACATACGCCGGCAACTCCTGGGGGGATCGGCCCGGCGGGCGGTGGCGGTCTAGCTACCCGCGTGAAGTTCTCGCTCTCCACGGTACGCCCTTGTGAACGCATGCACAAAGTTGCTCGGTTCAGTTGCCTGGCTCAACTGCCGAGCGCTTTGCGCAACCTAGCCTCGTCGACCCGCCAGAAATCGTGCTGGATCCCGTCGATGAACGTGACAGGGATCATGTCGGCGTACTCCCGCAGGTCGTCGTCGGAAGCGGTGACGTCGCGCTCTGTCCAGCTCACGCCAAGCTCACCGGCCACCCGCGCGATGACCTCACGCGCGTCGTCGCACAGGTGACACCCCGGTCGCGAGAGCATGGTAATGACATGCGGTATAGCCGGCTGACGTGGCTTCATCAGTACCTGGAATCCTCACCGCGAATCTCGGCCCAGCCCTGGTACGGCGCTTCGTATTCTGGCTGCGCCTCGTAGCGGGGCTGCCGATCGTATTCGTGCCGCGAGTCGTACTTGGGTTGCTGACCGTAGCTGGGCTGCTCGTCGTAGGCGGGCTGCCTGTCGTAGTGCTGGTCCTCATGCGGTGGCGCATACCTGGGCTTGGTCGCCTGCTGAGCCTGTGATGACCTGGCAATCCCCGTCAGGTCGATACCGGACTCGCTAAGAATGTCGGAGATGGCGGAGAACGACGGCAGCGGCGAGACCTTGGCCTGCTGCAGGCCGAGTTCGATCACGTTGGTGGCAAGCACGAACGGACGCTGCTCCGCCTGGTAGGTCATGACATAGCGACGGCGCAGGTGCTCTTCGTGCGCGGCCCTGTCGCGGTAGACCTCATACAAGATCCGCTGCTGCGGAGCGGTGGGAACCGCGTGCACGATGTAGACGAGCGTGTCGGGCTCGGATGAGCGCACCTGCGCGACCACCCACTCGGTCAGCCGATCGAAGTCCTCGACCCGGCCCTCGACGAGCGTGTAGATCGTGATCTGCCCGAACAGTTGCGCCTTCTGGTCGTCGTTCTCGCGCACCAGATGACGCTGGTCGAGGTAATAGTCATCGAACTGGCCGGTATGCGGGAAGCTGCCAGGCTCGCTGTAGGGGCCGTGATCATCGGGCAGCTCAGCCGGACCCGCGGCCAGCGCGGCGAGCTCTGGGTAGCGGATCTCGGAGTCGGACTGGTCAAAACGCCGGCGATGGCCGGCGCCCACGCGATCACTTGATCCGTACTCGTCGAACTCGCCGGTCTCGTAGCCCCGCTGCGCCGACGCGCGCCGGTCCGACCCCATGCTGTCGTCGTCCCAGTCACCGTCGGCGCGGGCGTTTGAACCCTCTACGTCTCGCGCCTGGCTCAGGTCGCGGTCGCCAGCGATCCGCGCCGCGTACCAGATGAGGCCGACGGCAAGCAGGCAGCAGGCAGCGAAGATGTCCTTGTCGGGCAGCGGCGGCGCGATGCCGACTGACTTGTGCGCCAGCCAGGCGAGCCCAGGCAGGACGACGAAGAACGCGGCGGCCGCCAGGTTAAGCGCCGCCGCCTTTTCGCTGCGCGGTAGTTGTCCCCTCGACGACCTGGTCATGGCGATGGCAAGCGCTCCGAGCGAGGTCGCCGTCGTGAACAGGGCGAGAAAGCCAAGCACGGCTAGCGGTGCGATCTGATAGTAGATTGACGGATCGGGCCAGTTCGTGGTGAATATCGCGTCTGGACTGATCGGGTCAGTGCCGAGTACGACCAAGGCGATGATGGCGACACCTGAGACCACCAGCCGCATGGCGAAGCGAGCGCCAAGGCGGCGGCCCGCGATCTCCACCAACGCCACGCACAGGCTCATCGGGGTGATTAGCTGAGCACCGAGTTCCATAGCGCGGAATATCGGCGCGCTGTACCCGGCCAGGTAGCCCAGCGTGGCCGCACCGAGCCCGACAGCGAGACCGAACATCGCGATGGTCCAGGCGACGAAGTAGACGCGCGGCTGTCTCGTGCTGCGCGCGGTGAGCACGCCCGTACCTACGGCCGCCGCAACGGCGCCGAGCGCGACCACAATAAGAGCGATCATCCCTGCCTATGGCGCTGGACACTCGCTGATGAGGCGAAGTCCGCTGACCAGCTAAGTAGCGAGCCATCTCCAGGCGAGGTTCGCTCCGGGTTACCTAGCGTACCCATTAGGCTCGACTAACGTGACTCAGCTACACCGACGACCTGATCAGGCAACGGTCGCGTGGGCGGGAGAGTTCCGTAAGGCGCTTCCAAGCAACTTCACCACACGGGTTTGCCAGGGTCGCTCTCCCGGAACTACACCACGGAGAGATTCCGGATGACGGGAACAGCAGGGGCGGGGGCAATGACTGTTCCGCAGGCTACACCAGCTGACGCAGACACATCTGAGATGGCCGGCATTGCGCCGAAATCGCCGCCGACCAGCGACGCTGCGGCCCTGGCTGGCGCCGCGGCGGCGGCGGCCGCGCTGGTCGACCAGCCGGAGATCGTACCTGACCCGCGCGCCGGGGCATTTTTCGATGTCGACAACACGCTGATGCGCGGCGCGTCGATTTATTACTTCGCCAAGGGGCTAGCCGCACGCAAGATGTTCGGCGCGCGCGACATGGTCAAGATGGTGGTCGGCCAGGTTCTGTTCCGGCTCAAGGGAGCAGAGAACGCCGACCACATCGATGCGGCCAAGCAGGCTGCGCTGGCCTTCGTGGCCGGCCAGAAGGTCGCCGACATCACAGCGCTCGGTGAGGAAATATACGACGACACAATGGCCAGCCGCGTCTGGGAGGGATCCAGAGAGCTGACCCAGGCGCACCTTGACGCTGGTCAGAGAGTATGGCTCGTCACGGCCACGCCCGTCGAGCTGGCCGAGATCCTGGCCCGCAGGCTAGGACTCACCGGAGCGCTCGGCACCGTGGCCGAGACCGACGACGGCGTCTACACGGGCAGGCTAGTCGGCGGACTGCTGCACGGCCAGGCGAAGGCGGCGGCCGTGCTTGCCCTCGCTGAGCGTGAGAATCTCGACCTCGCCCAGTGCAGCGCCTACAGCGACTCGGTGAACGACTTGCCGATGCTCGAGCTGGTCGGATTCCCCAACGCGGTCAACCCGGACGCGCAACTCGCCGCGCTGGCGAGGGATCGCGGCTGGCCCATTCACGACTTCAGGAAAGGCCGCAAGGCGACAATGGTCGCCCTTCCCGTGGCCGCTGGAGCGGGCGTGATCGCTGGCGGGCTCGCGGCAGGCATCGCGGTCTGGCGTCACCGCACGCCCGAGTAGGCCGGCACCGCACCCACGCCGGCCAGGCAGGCCAGTCCGCCGCTACTGGCCGAACGCCGGACCGCGCTCGGCGAGCAGCTCATCGATTTTGGCGGCGATCGTGTACTTGACCTTGTCGGCCAGTTCCGCGATCACGTCCTGGTCTTCCCACTGATCGGGCGCGAATCCGTCAGTGGGCACCGGATCGCAGAACTCGATAATCCACTTCGATGGCAGCGGTATCGCGCCGATCGGGCCCAGCCAGGGGAACAGCGGCGTGATCGGGAAGTATGGCAGCTTGAGCCGGGACGCGAGTTCCGACAGATCGGCGACCATCGGGTAGATCTCCTCGGCGCCCACGATCGCGCACGGAATCATCGGCGCGCCGGTGCGCAGTGCCGTCCGCGCGAATCCGCCCCGGCCGAACCGCTGGAGCTGATACCGGTCGCTGTACAGCTTGCCGATGCCCTTGAACCCTTCCGGGAACACGCCGACAAGCTCGCCATCGTTCAGCAGGCGCTCAGCTTCGGCCGGGCGCGCTGGTACGTGCCCACTCATCCGGGCCAGCCTGCGCAGACCCGGCAGCGCGTACACAAGATCGGCACCGAGCAGCCTCAGGTTGCGCGCCCTCGGGTGCTCGTCGAACACACCAACCTGCAGCATGATCGCGTCGAGCGGAAGCACGCCTGAATGGTTGGCCACCACCAGACCGTGCTCGCTTGACGGCACGTTCTCGATGCCGCGCAGCTTGACGCGGAACCAGCTCTGATACAGCGCGCGAGCGATGGGCATAAGAACGGCGCGGTTGAACTCTGGATCAAATCCCTCTGAGTCGACCTGGTAGCCGCCTTCTATCCGTCGGCGCAGGAGGTCAGCCGCGCCGGCCAGCCGCCCGATCCACCCGCCGGTACCCGGCGCATTGTCGGGATCGTTCATCGTTGGGGCCCCCCGGATCGCCAACATGGCCGACGGCCGTCCTGGCGAACTGCGCGAGTCCGCCAGGGGCCGCCGTTACTTCTTGTTTCTGCGCTGAACGCGCGTCTTGCGCAGCAGCTTGCGGTGCTTCTTCTTTGCCATCCGCTTGCGGCGCTTCTTGATTACTGAACCCACGAGACCACCCTCGATCGATACCACGCGTGACGGCGTGCCTGACATCCGCGAGACCGCTCGCCCGCAGGCGCACACCAATGACACAGCGTACCCCAGCGGCACCGCCCGCGCGGGGCTCCGGGGGGTCGCGCCCGCTGGCGGACACCGCAGGAGGCACTGCCTAGCGATCCGGCGTGATCAAGGTGCGTAAGTAATGCCAGCCGCCGTACTCAGCCCGCTTCGACGAAGGCATCCCTTAGGTACTGGTTGACCGCCCGCTCAGGCACCCGGAATGAACGGCCAACCCGGATTGCCTCCAGGTCACCGGAGTGAACGAGACGGTAGACGGTCATCTTAGAAACGCGCATGATCGTCGCAACCTCAGCCACCGTCAGGAATCGCACGGCACTGAGCGGAGTTGCCTCTGCTGCCATCGGTAACCCTCTCCGGCGCTCCGTTTGCGCCAAGCTATATTCAGCGCACCAGTCACGCCCGTATCCAGCGTAATTGGTAGACGCGAAAGGGCAACCCCCGACTAGGCGGCTGATGCGTGCTCCGGCGGGCCTGTCCGGCGACTCAGCGGGTCAGCCGCCGCCAAGCTCGCGACCACGATCCCTGGCGGCCTCGATAGCAGCGAGGAAGGCCGCCCGCACCCCGTGGCGTTCCAGTTCCCTGATCGCATTGATCGTGGTCCCACCTGGCGAAGTGACCGCTTCACGCAAAATGACCGGATGCTCGCCCGACTCACGCAGCATCGTGGCGGCGCCATAAACGGCTTGCTTGACCATCTCAAGCGCTGTGGCCCTCGGCATTCCGAGCAGAATGCCGGCATCGACCATTGATTCGACCAGGAAGTACACGTAAGCAGGCCCGCTACCAGACAACGCGGTCGCCGCGTCCTGCTGCGACTCCGGTATCCGAAGCACCTTGCCAACCGGCCTGAGCAACTCTTCTGTCCTTCGCAGATGCTGTTCGGTGGCGAACCGGCCCGCGGAAATCACGCTCATCGCCTCGTCGACAAGCACAGGCGTGTTCGACATCACCCGCACGACGGCGGCATCGACGGCAAGCCTGGACTCGATGAACCTGGTGGTGATGCCGGCCGCCGCCGACACCAGCAGCTGGTCTGCTTTCACCTTGTCGGTTATTTCATCGAGCAGCGCGGGCATGTCCTGCGGTTTTACCGTAATGACCAGCGTGTCGGCCCGCTGCGTGGCCTCGTCGGCGCTGACCACCTCGATGCCATACGCCTGCGTCAGCTCGCGCGCGCGATCCTCGCGCCTTGCCGCGGCGATTACTTCCGACGGTGCGACGCCGGCCCTGAGCATGCCAGAGAGCAGCGCCTCACCCATCTTGCCGGCGCCAAGGATCGCGATCACCTTGCCGAGCCTAGCGGCTCGCCGGAATCAGCCGCGGGAACGGAGCGCGCGCAAGAAGAAAGCCACGTTGGCTGGCCGCTCGGCGAGCCGCCTGACCAGGTAGCCATACCAGTCGTTGCCGTACGGCACATAGACCCGAACCTGGGCACCCGCCGCGGCCAGCCGACGCTGTTCGTCTGGCCTGATGCCGTAGAGCATCTGGTACTCAAAGCTGCTGGCGTCGCGGCCAAGCGTGGCGGCACGCGACTGCGCGATTGCGATGAGCCGCGGGTCGTGGGTCGCGAGCATTGGGTAACCGTCGCCGTCGAGCAGTATCCGCATGCAGCGCGCATAGTTCCTGTCCACCTCGGAGCGGGCAGCCAGCGCGACGCCGTCGGGCGCGGAGTACGCGCCTTTGCACAGCCTGACCCGGGATCCGGTGACCGCTAGCGCCTGGCAGTCACCGGGAGTGCGCCGCAGGTAAGACTGCACCACGCAGCCAAGGTCGGGGAAGTCCGCCCGCAGCTGATCGACGAGGCGGAGCGTCGCGTCGACCCTGGTGTGGTCTTCCATGTCGATAGTCACGGTGGTTTCCGCCGCGCGGGCGGCCGCGCAGATCCTGGTGATATTCTCGGCCGCGGTCTTTTCGCCGTGCTCGGGCAGCCCGAGGCCTACCGCGGTCGGCTTCACCGAGACCTCAGTCCTGCCACCCGCGGTCAGGCCGGCCGCGTGCAGCAACTCGATCAGCGACACGTACTCGTGCGCCACGGCTGCCGCGTGCTCAGGCACGGCCGTGTCCTCGCCGAGATAGTCGAGCGTGACCGCCAGGCCTTCGGCCGCCAGCCGTTTGACCACGGCGAGCGCGTCAGACGCTGTCTCCCCGGCGACGAACCTTCTGACCACGCCCCGGGTGACCGGTGCCTTAGTGATGACGCGGCGTACCCGTTGGCTGGCCGAGGCGGCCAGCAGAACTCGGCGCAGCACCGGAGTGCACCTCCATGGAGCGACGGCTGAGTTCTCAGCAGGCATCGAGCAATCGACGCTGAGTACTCACATAACCCTGCCGGCACAGGTTACTCCGGCCAGATGTTCAGCGCTCCTCGCGCCGCCTGGTCATGGTGATCTTCACGTTAGCGCCGACGTCTGGCCGCACGATGACCTCCTGAGCGGCGCTGATCCCGTCGGCGCTGAGCGTCGCCTCGACTGGGACGGTCCTCTTGACCAGCGCGAGCGCGATCGGCCCAAGCTCGAAGTGGCGCGCCGACGAGCCGACGAAACCGACGGCCGCCTGGTCGAGCAGCACCCGTTCGCCGTGCGCTGGCAGCCGGTTCTCGCTCCCGTCTAGCTGCAGCAGCACTAGCCGACGTGGCGGATGGCCCAGGTTGTGCACCCGCGCCACAGTCTCCTGGCCGCGATAGCAGCCCTTGTTCAGGTGCACGGCCGTCTCGATCCAGCCAGCCTCGTGCGGGATTGTCCTGTGGTCGGTGTCGGTACCAAATCGGGGCCGGTGCCCGGCGATGCGCAGCGCCTCGTGCGCCCACATGCCCGCTGGCCGCAGTCCGTGCTCGCCGAGGGCAGCGGCTGCCTGCCCCAGCCGCGCCCGGTCGAGCACAAGGTCAATACCGAACCCGGAGTCCATGACCGCGGCCACGCCGCCGGCGATGTCGGCGACATCGGCCGGAACCAGCGGGCCCATCACGGTCAGCACGGCGAAGTCAGCACTCACGTCAGCGCAGTCGACTCTGAGCATGAACCGCATCGAGTCGAGGAACTCGACCAGCGCACCCGCCTCGCCGGGCTCGACGTGAATCCAGGTCGTGCTGCCATCGTCGACGAGACTCAGCTGATGCTCGACGTGCCCGTGCGGGCTGAGTATGAGCGTCTGAGCCGCGCGGCCAGGCTCAAGGTCGTCGATCTTCTGCGTGCTGAGGCTGTTCAGCCAGCTAAGCCGGTCGGCTCCGGTAATCGTGACCAGATCCCGGTCGGAGCGGTCGACGAATCCGGCCGTCTCCGCGAGCGCCCGCTGCTCGGCGTAGGGGTCACCGTAGTGCGCTGCCACGCCGACGTCTGGGAACTCGGCTCCGACGGCGCCGTCCACGGCTAGCAAGGGACTTTCCATAACAGCAAGGCTATGCGCCCGCGCGGCCACGCCTGGCATTCGCCCGCGCACCTGGCGGGCTGGCGGGCTGGCGGGGTTCATTCCTCGGTGGCCATGTCGGCGCGGACGAGTACCGTCCTGGTCACCGTCACACGCTCAGCCAGAGTCCGGTCGTGCGTTACCAGCAGCAGAGTTCCGTCGTAGGCCTCAAGCGCCTGTTCGAGCTGCTCGATCGCCGGCAAATCGAGATGGTTGGTCGGCTCATCGAGCACAAGCAGGTTCGCGCCTGAGTGCATGAGCAGCGCGAGGTCCGCGCGAGTGCGTTCGCCAGGCGAGAGCCGCCCGATGGGCCGTCCGACGTCATCGGCGCCGAGCCCGAATTTCGCCAGCAGCGTCCTGGCTTCGCCTGCCAGCAGCCCCGACGCGGCACAGAACGCATCGACCAGCGTGGCCGACTCATCGAAGGTGCGCCTTGCCTGGTCGATCTCGCCGATGACGACGGATGCGCCGAGCGAGCCCCGGCCTTCGTCAAGCGGGATCCTGCCGAGCAGCGCCTGCAGCAGGGTGGTCTTGCCTGAGCCGTTGTCACCGCGGACGAGCATGCGGTCGCCCCAGTTGAGCTGCAGGCTAACCGGTCCGAGCGTGAATGAGCCACGTCTGATCACGGCGGCGTCGAGCACGGCGACGACATCGCCGCTGCGCGACGCCGCGCCGAACCGGAGCCTCAGTTCCCAATCCTTGCGCGGCTGCGCGACCTGCTCGACCCGGTCGAGCCTGTCGATGGCCCGCAACGTGGCGGCCGCCTTGGCACCGACTTGCTGGGCCGCCGAGGCCCGGAAATGCCTGATGTTCTTGTCAGGCTCCTTACGCCGGCTCGCCTCGCTTTTGGCCGAGCGTTCGCCCGACCGAGCCCACTCTCTCTGCCTCCTGGCCCGCTCGACGAGGTCTTCGCGCTTGGCGGCGTACGCCTCGTAGGCCTGCGCCGCCGCGGCCCGGTCGCGCTCGAGCTCTGCCTTGTAGGCCTGGTAGCCGCCTCCGTACAGTTTCACCTCGCGCGAGTGCGGGTCGATGCGCAGCACATCGGCCGCCGTCCGATCGAGGAACGACCGATCGTGCGAAACCACGACAACGCCGCCGCGGTAACCCGCCAGGTGAGCTTCGAGCCGTTCGAGGCCGGTCACGTCGAGATCGTTGGTCGGCTCGTCGAGCAGCAGCACGTCGAACCGGGCAAGCAGGACCGCGGCCAGTGCCAACCTGGCGGCCTGGCCGCCCGACAGCCCGGTCGTCTCCTTGTCAAGGTCGGCTGGCAACCCGAGTGCGGCCGCCAGTTCACTGGCCCGTACCTCAAGGTCAGGCCCGCCGAGCGCGAGGTACCTGTCGAGCGCGGCAGCGTAGTCCAGGTCGGCGCCTGGCGCCTGCGCGGCCAGCCGGTCCGAGGCGGCCAGCATGGCTTGCTCGGCGGCCGCCACGCCGGTGCGGCGGGCGACGTAGCCCATCGCGGTCTCGCCGGAGCGGCGATCGCGTTCTTGGGGCAGGTAGCCAACCGTGCCGGCCGCCGTCACCGTGCCAGCGTCCGGTCGCAGTTCGCCGGCGAGCACCCGCAGGAGGGTTGACTTACCGACGCCGTTCGGTCCGACGACGGCGATCCTGTCACCGGGCCCGACCGCGAGATCGGCGTCGTGCAGCACCAGGAGGTCACCGTAGGCGACGGTCACGGCGCTGGCGATGAGCGAGGACACCTGGCAACCATAGGCGGGCGTCAGCCAAGCGGCGCGTGAATTATTGGGTGCCTGACGCGGCCGCCTTGCCCTTGCCGTCGGCGGCCCGGCACCGTGCGCACGTGCCGAACACGGTCAAATGCCCGACATCAGTCTCAAAACCGTACTCAGCTTCAAGCGCGGTCACAAGGGAGCCGACGGCCGCAGGCTCAAGCTGGGTGATGGCCTCGCACTCGCGGCACACCAGGTGGACGTGCTGAGCGTCAGCGGCCAGATGGTAGCGATGCGCACCGTGCCCAAGGTGCGTGTGCTTGACCAGGCCGATCTGCTCGAGCAGCTCAAGGGTCCTGTATACCGTGGAGACGTTCACCCCGACGGCCGTCTGCTTGACCTCCGCGTAGATCTCCTCAGGCGTCGCGTGCTCAAGCTTCGTCACAGCTTCGAGCACGAGCTGGCGCTGCGGCGTCACCCGGTGGCCACTCGCCCGCAGCGTGTCATCCCACGTCTGCGCCATGGCCCTGAGTGTAATGCGCGGCGGCGCCCGAGCCCGCTAGCATGCCCGCTACCGTGCGCGGCCAGCCGGGCGGCTAGTCAAACAGCGCTGCTCAAATAAACCCTCTTGCCCAGCCACCGGGCGATCACGTAACGTGCTGGCTAACGCGGGAAAGGAGGTGGTCCAACAGTATGCATAGTTGTCGGACTCGCGAGGTGGCTGTCAGCTAGCCGCCGTCCCGTGGAGCGCACCGAGCCTCGACTTGGCGCGCGCGTCACCGGCCTGCTGGCCAGGTTCCTTTCCTAGTGACCTTGCTAGCGTGCCGCCAAGGCGGCGGTCGGCGAATACACGGCAGACACCGGACCCCCGGGTGATCGGCCTTGTCCAGCCGGTCCCCGCGTAGTCTCGCCTCCCTGGCGGGCTATACGGGAGCAGCCCGGGGGATTCTCTTTCTTGACGGTGAGCAGCGCTAGCTCGCGCTGGCGCTGGCGCTGACCCGCTTGAGCTGCGCCGACAGGTGCGGTTGCAGAGGCTGGCCGACGGCAGCCATGTCGAACGCGTAGCCAAGATCCGCGCCGATCATGCCGTACAGTCGCTTGCCCGCGGTGACTTCCTTGGCTGTCGACGTCCTCAGCACGGCATCGGTGATCATCTCGATCTTGGTGCCCTTGATCTCGCCAACGTAGATCTCGGTAATGCCGGTCGGGTGCGTGATCAGCACCTCGATCTGGTTGTCAGGCTGCGGTCGCCAGAACCCGACCTCCATGTGCGATGGACGGCCGAACGTTCCGTCCTCCTCAAGCAGCCAAGTGCGGCTCGAGTAGATCAGGTACGGCTTGCCGTTGTGGCTGAAGGCGATCTCCTCACCGAAGTTGAAGCTCTCCATCGTCGGATAGCCGACCACCCCGGCACCCTCCCACCGGCCGAGCAGGAAGCTGATCGGCTCGATGGCCTCATGGGGCGGGGGCAGGACCGGCTGTGAGTCAGAGCCGTGCATGGCGAAGTCCATTCCGGCAGCCTACGACGAACACCGGCAGGCGCGACGCTACGGACGCGATCCTGCTCGCCATAGCCGCAATACGAGCATTGCGCAGCACCCCGCACTCACGGTGCAGGCCACCGTCAGCACGATCACGCTGATGTCGGCCACCACACCGGCAGTGTACGGTGTGCAACGGTCAGGAACGAGCAGGTTCGGTCCCGAGCAGGGTGAGGGTGCGAAATAAATGACTTCCGGTTCACTCGTTATCAAGCTGACCGCCGGCAAGAACGAGGCCGAGCGCTGCAATCAAGCGTTCAACGTGGCGGCGACGGCCGTGGCGAGCGGTGTGCCGGTGTCGCTCTGGCTCACCGGCGAGGCCACCTGGCTCGCCCTGCCCGGCCACGCCGAGCAGGTCAGGCTGGCCTATGCGACGCCACTTGACGAACTGCTCACGACGATACTTGACGGCGGCACGGTCACGGTCTGCACCCAGTGCGCCGCCAGGCGGGAAGTAACCGAAGACGACCTGATCGACAAGATTCGGATCGCCGGCGCCGCCACCTTCGTGGCCGAAGTCATGGCCGAAGGCGCCAGGCCGCTGATCTACTAACCGCCTCCCGCCCCCGGAGCCGCCCCACCCCCCGGAGCCGCCCCTCCGCCGGAGCCGCCCGTGCCGCGATGGGTTGCCACATCCATCGCAATGGCGCGACTCGGCGATGCGATGGATTGCCACATTCACACCGGATTTCCCAGATGGGTTGCCACATCCATCGCAGGGGTTACGGGTTCGGCGGCGCGATGGGTTGCCGTATTCATCGCGGGAGCGGCGCACTCAAGTTGGCGAATTGCCTGGTTTGGGGGATTTGGCGCGGCTGCGGGGCCGGGTTCTTCGCGGGAAACGGCAGCGTCCTGCCAAGATTACAAGATCAACTGTAGCTGGTGCGACGATTGGGGCAGGACGTAAAGTTGTGACGTAGTGTTTTCCGTCGAGGTAGCGTTTGCCGTTCTATTCGCGGAAAAGCCTACCTCGACGGAAAAGGCTACATCGTTATGGGCGCGTGAGGGCCGGTAGATCAGGCTGTGGCAGCGGCTAGGCGCTCGGTACGCAGGCGGTTAGTCCAGATTTCGCGGTCGGGCGCGAGCGCGGGCAGGGCGCCAACCGCACAGGTCAGCAGCAGATCGGCTAGGCCTGGGTTCCTGACTAGGGCCGGGCCGTGCAGGTAAGTACCAAGCACCTTGCCGTGATAAGCGCCTTCGGTGCCGTCGCCGTTTCCTACTCCGTGAACTACCCTGGCCAGCGGCCTGGCTCCTGGCCCGCATGTGGTTACGCCCTGGTGATTCTCGAACCCGGTCAGCCGGTCAACGCCGAGCCTCGGGTCGACATCGGCCACGATCTCCCCCACACCCCGCTTCTCGCCGCGGCCGCTGCGTATGTCAAGCAAGCCAAGCCCCTCGACCGGCTCGCCCGCTACCCCGCCGAACATCTCCCCGATGAGCTGATATCCAGCGCAGACGGCAAACACCACCGCCCCGTTGGCGGCCGCGGCCGCGAGCCCGCCGTCGCCGCGCAAGCGTTTCGCCGCGAGAATCTGGGGCAAGTCCTCGCCGCCACCGAGCAGGTAGATATCGCCTTGCCTCGGTATCGGCTCATCGGAGTTGACGCCGACGGGCTCGACCGGCAAGCCGCGCAAGGCGGCGCGCCTGGTGAGCATGACCAGGTTGCCGCGGTCGCCGTAGGTGCTGAGCAGGTCCGGGTACACCCAGATGATCCTGAGCGCGCTCGAACCGGCGCTTCGCCGGCGCGACGCCGCGGACGGCACAGGATCTGACCACTCAGGGACGTCGACCCGCAGCGCTGCCTGCGAATGTTCACCTGGCATGTGCCGTCCCGCGCTCCGTCCTGCCCTGCCGGGCATCTGTCCCCGTCCGCCGCGCGATGTCACGCCGACCGTCCTACGGTGGTTCTGATCTGCTGGAACGCGGTGTAATTCGCGATGATGTCCACAGGACCGGCTGGGACCGCGTCGACCGCCGCATCGATGTCATCAACCAGGTCGAACGGGATCTCATCGGCCTCAAGCCTGACCGCCAGGTCGGTACTGCGCTCACCGGTGACCAGCACGTGCCGGCCAGCCAGGACGCGATAGTCAACGTCCCAAAGCCAGGACGTATCCCGGCCATCGGGTCCCTGCGCGTTGACAGCGAGCAGGACGGGCGCTGAGCCACCGCTCCCGCCGGAGGTGCCAATGACGTCGAACGCCTCCAGCCAGCCGGCCGGGTTTTTCGCGAGCAGCAGCCGCAGCGTGCGCCCACGCCGCTGCACCGATGTGTAGCGGCCTGCCACCGAGACCACCTTGCGCAACTCGGGCAGCGCCTGATCGACGTCGGCGCCGAACAGGCTCGCGACAGCCAGGGCCATGACCGCGTTGGACCGGTTCGCCCGGCCGGGCAGGGCCAGGCGAAGCTCTCGCACCGTCCCGGCCGCGTCGACGACGTTATCGCCATCGAGTACCCAGCGGGCCGACGGTCTTGACAGCGAGCACTCGCCGCACCGCCAGCCAAGCTCGTCCCTGCGCAGATGCGACCCGCAATCGGGGCAGCACCAGGAATCCTCGTGCCAGCGCTGCCCGGCAGCTACCCACGTGACGTCGCCAGCTGACCCCGCCGCCCACGCGATCAGCGGGTCGTCGGCGTTCGCGACCACCCGGCACTGCGGGTTCGCGCCGAACGCCTCCCGCCAGCGGCGCGCGATCAGCCAGATCTCGGCTGCCCTGTCCATCTGGTCCCTGCTGAGGTTCAGCAGCACGATGGCGCGCGGACTCGTCTGCTTGACCATAGCGGGCAGGTGCCGCTCATCGACCTCGAGCACGGCGTACGGCGCCTCGTGGGCGCTGGAGAGCGCGGAGACCAAGCCGCTTTCCATATTGGCGCCGAACGCGTTGGTCGCCACCTCCTGGCCGAGCGAGCCGATCGCCGCGGTCACCAGCCTGGTCGTGGTGGTCTTGCCGTTGGTGCCTGTGACGAGGATGATCTGCCGTCCGGCCGCGAGCTGACTGAGCAGATCAGGCGCTACCCGGAGGCCAACGACACCTCCGATCACCGAACCGTCGCCGCGTCCGGCGAGCCGCGACATCCGCCCGGCGGCCCCGCCGATAGTAGTAGCGACACGCGCCCTGATCGGAAGCTTGCCCATGGCCGCCGATATTATCCGGACATCTGGTGCGGCCGAGCCGCAACCACCTGGGTTAGCTCATCATCGGCGCCGACAATGAACCTTCGCGGCCAAGACAGAACGGGTTCGAGCCAGCCCGCCACTCCCATCTCGCCGGCCGCCTGAAGCAGCTGGCCGCGATGAGATGATCCGACAGCGAGCGTCGCTAGGTCGGCAGCGAATCCGCGCTGGTCATCGTCACCGAGCAACGCCGTCCATGCGGGCATTCTGTTGCGATCGAGCTCCATCGACAGCGGGTGCCTGCGCAGCGCGCTCACCCGCTGCCCGACTTTGATGTCAGGATCGTCGGCTACCCCGTCCAGCTCGAACTCAAGCGGCAGCGCCAACTCGAACGGATCGGGCGAAGGGCCGATCAGCGGCAACGCTCGTTCCAGCTCATGCAGCCATTGCAGCTGAGGGATCACCCATTGGGTGCCGACTTGCGTTCCAGCACCCTTGCCGCTATCTAGTATCCGCACCGCCGCGACCGAGACGGCGGCCGTAAGCGACGCCGGATCGAAGTGAGCGCGGACCGCCTCAGACCGGCTGGCAACGGATTTTTCAATAATCGTGGCGAGCACGCACTCGCGCAGCCGCTCTGCCAGCTCCGACCAGCGCTGCCTCAGCGCGGCTGGCACGACGGGCAGCGGTGAGTTGGTCAGGAACGCGAGCACGAGCGCTTCGGTCCATACCCGCAGCCAGGCGTACTCGGGTGCGGCGGCGAGCAAGTCGGCCGAGCGCAGCTCGAGCAGCGTGCAGGCTCGCACGCCAGTGCAGGCGATACCGCACGCCGACGACCTGCGTCCAGCTAGAGGCGGCTCTGCGAGCTGGCCGGGCTCAGGCGGGCGGTCCGCTTGCCCGCCAAATGGCACCTTGATACGCAGCGGCCGGTCCATCCCGTCAGCGAAGACGGCAGCGATCCCGGGCGGGAACGACACGACCTGCCGTGACTGCTCGGCATCCAGGTTCATCGTCGCACCGACAAGCTCGCGGTCGTCGCGGCTTGGCAGCCGGTGTATCACCTTGAGCGCGGTGTTCTTGACGACGTCAGCGACCAGTTTCGCCGGAATCTGCTCCGCGATGACCAAACCTTCGCCGTAAGCGCGGATCTCCGCGAGCAGGCTGGCGAACAACTCAACGGCGTGGGCGCTCGCGCCTTCCCTGTCGGCGCGCAGCAGCCGGTGCGCTTCCTCGATCACGATCATGTGCCTCAGGTCAGGCTCACCCGCTGGCGGCGGGCTCGATCTGGCCCGCAGCCGCAGGTGCTCGACGATCCTGATAATCAGCGTTCCAATCAAAAACGCCTTGTCCTCGTCATTGGCGACATCCTCGATGGCAAGCACCACGTTCCTGCGCAGCAGTTCGCCGATGTCAGCCGGATGACCGCCCTCGAAGAACCGGCCTGCTGAGCCCGTGCGCAGCGACCGCAGCCTGACATCCACGAAGCCCCTGACGTCGGCTTGCAGCTCAGGCCCGTACCCCACGTCGGTGATCACATCGATGGCCGCCGCCTGCAACTGAGCCAGCGTGGGCACGGCAGGCGGAACGGTTGCCCCTGGACGGCCAGCCCCGCTCACCGGGTCCCACCCGCATGACTCGTACACCCGCTGCAAGGCCTGGGCCATGATCTGCGGAAATGGCTCGCGCGCGTCGAACGCGGCCAGGAACAGCGCCCTCACCATGTCGATGTGCGCCTGGATCGGATAGCCAGGCTCGGCCGCGAGCGGATTGACCGCCAGGGGGATCGCGTCGGGGTCGGCCGGGTTGATGACCGTAAGCGGCTCATCCCCGCCTCCGCTTCCGGCAAGCCGACCGGCCATGGACGCGTACTCCGACTTCACCGGCTCGATCACGAGCCAGGGAATCTCGGCGCGGCTGAGCTGGTCGAGCAGATGCCGCACGGTCTGCGACTTGCCCGAGCCGGTCGACCCGGTGACCAGTGCGTGCCTGTTCAGCGTGGCGAGCGGCACGGCAAACTCGCCGACTTGCCGGTCCTTGCCGTCCAAGATCGTGCCGAGGTTGATCCCGCCGTCACCGGCCGGCTCCGCGGTGACATCGAAGTATCCGACGTCAAGTATCCGAACGCCAGGAACCTCGCGCCTGGGCAGCCCGGCCAGCGCCGCGAGCACTCCCGCGGTGGCGGCGAACGGCACCGATGAACCGTCCGCCTGGTTGGCACTCGTCGCCGCCAGCGCGTCGGCTAGGTCCATAACCCGGTCGGCGCCGCTCAGCCGGTACGGATGGGCGGTAAGGTCGGCCGCGCCAACCAGCATCGGGCCGACGACATTCAGTTGCTCAAAGTCGGTCGCGCCGACCAGCACCCGCACATTCCACAACCCGGCTTCGCGGAAGGCGTCAAGCTCGGCCAGCCGCCTGGCGATCCGGTCGGCGTCGAACCGGGATCGCTCTTCGTCGAACCGGCGCAGCGTGTTCAACTCGCTGCGAAGCTCTGCCGTCTCGATGTCGATCAGGTCGGTCGGCTCGGCCACCACCAGCCAGCAGAACGGCCTGGCCATCAGCGTGCTCAGCGCCGACTCGAACAAACTTGGTGCCGCGCCGGGAAAACCGCCGGTCGCGGCCAGCCACCCGCCGCCGAGTCCTCCTGGCGTCGGCTGGCTGAGCGAGTCTGACCATCCTGACCCCGTGCGGCTGCCCGATTCGCCGGGGAATACAGGCGCCTGGCGGCCAGGGCACGGCACCCACACCAGACGGTCAAGGTCACCCATCAAGCTCTTGGTGAATGGCGCGCCTCGCGCGCCCCAAGGAAACAGCAGCTCGCAGTGCCGCTCAGCTTGCGTTACCTGCGCAGCCAGCCTAGCTAGGAACTCCCCAGGCGGGCCGTAGGGATGCGCCGACGCGCCAGCTTCTGGCGGCTGTACGCCCCCCGGCCGACCCGGCTCGACGGTGCTCGCCGCCGTGCTTGCCCGGGGGGACGACCCCCCGGAACCCCCCGCTGTGCTTGCCCGGACGGACGACCCCCCGGAACCCCCCGCGGTGCCGACCTGGGGGGACGACCCCCCAGAACCCCCCGCGGTGCCGACCCGGAGGGACGACCCCCCGGAACCCCCCGCGGGCGGCCAGGCTGGCGGTGCCGGCAGCGGTCCCGCGTTGGTGAACAGCTCTAGCGGCGTGCCCCCGCCACGGGAGAGCCAGCCGACCACGAACGGCCGTCGGCTCTTGGCCGCGTCGAGCAGCGCGGGAAGCACGCAGGCGTAGTCGCGTTCCGCCGTGCCACCGTAAGGAGCGTCAGGTATCGCGACGACCCGGTACCAGGGCGCGTTGAGTCCGCCGCCAAATCCGGAGTCGCTGCTCATAACCCGCTGCTCATAACCCGTGGTAAATCCTCTCGTCGGCACCGCATAAGGACCGGTTGGCCTCAAGAGGGCACCGTCGGCACCAGAAACGGTAGCAAAACTCACGCCGACCCAGGTGCCGTCCGCGAGGATCGCTACGCGTCGACCGCGCCGGTGATCCTGGTGACCGTGTCGCCACCGACCCAGATCGCGCCCGACTGGTCGGTTGACACATGCACCCGCCCTGATCGCCCGATGGCGGTCCCCTGACTGGCGACATACGGCGCCGCGATCCGGCTGGTCTCCACCAGCCATTGCGCCAGCGAGGCATTGAAGCTGCCGGTGACCGGGTCCTCAACCGAATGATCACCTTTGGAGAAAAACGCGCGGACCTCAATCGCGCACTCTGAGCCGGCCGTATATGGCCCGGCCACGCCTACATTCAGTCCAGGGGCGAACGCCGGCCGCAGCGCCAGGACGGCATCGGCGCTAGCGAGCAGCACGGCGACCCAGCCAGGGCCGTTGTCGGCCCACTGCGCGTCGACCACGTCGGCGCGGTCCACCCCGAGCTGCTTTGAGATCTGTGCGACCAGCGCCTCATCGACCGGACCCGATCGCCGCCTCGCTGGTGCGGCGAAGCTGAGCATGCCGTCAACGCGCCGAATCTTGACTAGGCCAACGCCGCACTGCTGCACTATCGCATCAGGCCCGGCCGGCTTTCCTCCGGCTTCGAGCCAGGCATGGCAGGTGCCGAGCGTCGGGTGGCCGGCGAATGGCAGCTCGGCCACCGCCGTGAAAATGCGAACCTGATAGTCGGCTCCCGCTACGTCAGCGGGCAGCACGAATGTCGTCTCTGACAGGTTGGTCCAGCGCGCGATGCGCTGCATATCAGCCGTGCTGAGCCCGTTACCGTCGAGCACGACGGCGACGGGATTACCAGCGAATGGCTCGTGGCTGAAAACGTCGACCTGGCGAAGTGGGCGCTGCACTTCTTGAGTGTGTCATGTGGTACCGACAGTTAGCCGTCGTGGGTCTCGTCGGCCAGCGGATGCGCGGCACCCCGCCTCGCGACATCAGGCAGCGCGACGATCGCCGGGTTAGCGTCTACGAAATGCACTGTGCGGCCGGTCGGTGCCGGATAGCTGATGATCGCGCCACTGGGCGGCAGCCGCTGCAGTTCGGCTGCCTCAACCAGGAACTCCCTCGATCGCTGCGCGGTCCGACCGAGCGATGCGTTCTCGCCAAGCGCCCTGGACAGGCTCAGCCCCCACGAAGTACCCGAGTTGATCCCTTCGGTCAGGGACACCGAGTCCTGCGCGCCGATCGAGTAGCTCGAGTCGCCGCTCCGCGACCTGCTGAAGTCGCCGAACGGAGCGAACCCGCCCTGGTAGCTACGGCCCCGGCCGCTGCTGCGGCCTCTGTTCACGCTGACGGAGATCGAGTCGGCTACGGAGTCGGCGGTGCCGACTGTGCTTGTGTATGAGTCACCCCAGGTGTCGGTGACCGACGTGCCCACCGTGTCGGTGAGCTGGCTGACCACGAACCTGTGCTCAGTACCGATCAGCTCGCTGGCGACCCGCGCGTCCTCGCCGTTGCCGAGCCGCATGAAGGCGATCGCCGCGTTGCCGCGCCCGAGGCGTTCGCGCGCCGCTGCCGGGATCGACCGGTAACCGAGCACAAGCCCGGTACCGGAGATCTCACAGGCATCGGTCAGCCGGTCGATGACGTCGCCGGCCAGCCGCTCGGCACCGAACAAGCACAAGGTGTGCTGCCAGGGCGGCGCGCCCGGAGCCTGACGGAGCATCTGGGTGAGCGCCGCGACAAGGTAGGCGCGCACCACCGCGTTGCCGAGCACGCCTGACCGGCGGTCGAGCGCGGCGACCCGGAGTGCGCTCGGCGGCAGCTCGGCTTGAGATGTCCCCATGGTCTCAAGGCGGCGCAGCTTCGATTCGATCGCCCAGGCACGCTCGATCACTACCCGATCGGCGCCGCCGCGACCGAACATCGTCCCTATCCGGTCGAGTTGCTCGGCCGTTATCAGGCCGGCGCGAAGGTCGGCTCGTGGCGGGCCAATGTCAGCGAGCACGCGCAGCCCCGCGGTCAGCTGGGCGACGGATGCTTCCGGACCGAGCACGCGCAGAACGCGCTCGATGAGGGCGCAGTCCGTCGCGTGGTCGGCACCACCCGCGTCGTCGGGGCGGGCGGCGAGCGCGAGCACGTCGGCGAGTGTCGGTACGTCGAACCCCGCGCCGAGATCGAGCCTGGGCAGGTCGGCAGGCAGCACCCAGACCAGGGGTTTGAGCCCAGAATGGCGGGCCACATGAATCAAGTCGGTCGCCACGGCTCCTTCGGTCAGATCAACGACCGTCACCTCGCCGCCGAGACTCAGGTGCGTCGCGGCGATCGTGGTGAGCAGCGCCGACCAGCCCGCCAGCGTGCCTCCGGCGACGTCGAGCCGGTCGATCCCCGCTGGCAGGCAGACCGCGAACCAAGACGGCTGCCGCTCGAAGATCGCCTTGCGGCGACGCCAGGCACGGTAGTCGCTGGTGTGCTCTCGATGCACGTGCGCCAGCCTGGCCGACTCCGTGACGCTCGCGGTAGCTATCCGGGTCCGCTCGGCCACGATCAACTCGCCGAGCCTGCGCTTGCCACGCACGATCGAGCCTGCGCAGCCCGCACCGCAGGCCACAGCGGTCGCGGTCGCGCCTCCAGCCAACTCGCCGCTGACCAAGCCGGTTACCCAGGCAACCGTGAGCACGCCGACGGCCAACGCGCAGGCCACGCCGCCCATCCTGGCCGGGCGGCCTAATTTCCGATAGATGAGGCGTTGCGCATCGACCCAGCCAGCGTCAAGCCTGGCGGGCTGGACTGTGGTCATCCGTGCGGGCGGCGGCCCTGGATCGGCGATCGCCGGCGCGTATTGCCAGCCCAGGTAGATCGGGACAGGACCAGGGATCACCGCACGACCCTGCAGCCAGCCACCAGCCTGGGCCTCGGCCGACGTACGGCGAACGACAGCGCATCAGGACAACCAGGCACGTGCAGCTCGGCCAGGACGTCGGCCATCTGATCGTGAGGTGGCGCCGACAGCCCGGTCGAACCCGGTGCCGGCGCGGCCTGTACCGCTGGTGGCGCGGTGAGTTCGACCGGGCTGACGCCACGTACCGCGACCACGTTCATTTCGGCGGCGATCGCGGCGGCCGCCGATCCGAGAGCCGTGCCGAGCACCACGGCGGTCCCCGTTCGGTCGCCAAGCGCGACCAGAGCGGCGAGCTGGCGAGTGTCCATCGCTTCGCACCCGTCGATCCAGATCAGGCAGTCGGCGCGACTGCCAAGATCGCTGCGCTCGGCAAGGGTCTCGATCAGATCGGCCGTGGCCAGCCGGGCGATCATAGTCGCCGGCTTCCCAAGCACCGGCCGGTCGAGCGAAAACAGCGCGACCTCGCGACCGGCCAGCGCAGCGGCGATGCTGATCGATTCCTCGCCGGCCGCAGGCCGGATGAGCTTGGCCAGGGCCGCCGAATTCAGTTCTGCGAGCTGAACGGCCATCGGGGCCAGCGTCGCCGGGTCCGCTTCGAGCTGCCTGGACACCTCGGCCACCCTAACCGCTAGCGAGCCATCTACCGGCGCCCGGCCAGCCAGCTTGGCGAGCCTGTCGCTCAGCTCTCCCGGCCTCATCAGCCTGACGACCTCATCGAGCATGCCGCCGCTCGCGCGGTCCCGGCCGACCTGATCCGTCCGGATTGCGGCAATCACGGTGAATGCCGCGTTCAGATAATTCATGCAGAAAAGCTGCCTCGCGTGCCCGACGCCGGTCCAGTCGATCATTGCCATCGTGAGCCTGGTGGCCCGGGCCGTCCTCGCGCTGGAAAGCGGGTCGTAATGCGCACTTCTCCAGCCGAAGCGGCGCAAGGGCGCGCCGACGGTCGCGCATTCTGATTCAATGAACTCGATAAGGCTCGCGTTCCGTCCGCGGGTGGGGGCGGAATCGGCCTCGCCGACCAAGTCGATAATCACGACGGTCTTTCTGTGCTGGATCGCCGCCAGCGCTAGATCCCGGCCGGTCGCCGACACAGCGGCAGCGTCCTGGCCCGCGCACAGCACCCCGGCTTCTGCCTCCTGCCAGGAGACCGCCGCCCGCCTGCCCGTGCTCGGGACGATGCCGAGACAGCAGCCGTCACTGGTCGCCAGTTCGCCTCGGCGTAACGTCGCCGCGAGGTAGCCCGACCGCGCCGCCACAAGCGCGCCCCTGCGGTAGCGCGCATTTGTCCCCGTTCTCGCAGGTAACGAGAATATGACCGCCTGCGTCATCGCCACGATCAGCGCGAAAGGCAGTTGACCGGGAAGCCAGTGCCGCCACCCGGCCGCCATGTCGCGCAGACCCCTCGCCTTGGCGCTGATGGTGTCATCGCGCGCCAGGAGGCGCAGCAACCGACTGCCGCAGGCCAGGTAACCGGCCACGGCTGGCCTGACTCCGATCGTCAGCACCCAGGCGACCCCGGCGATGGCGGGCACTGCCAGCCACAGCGGGCGCCATCTGCTCAGCCTGCCGAGGATGACAAGGCAGATCACCAGCGCCAAAGTCAACTGGGCAAAGATGAGTTGCACTAGAAACGCGACGACTGCGACGGTTGCCGCTAAATCATCTCGCTGCGACATATGGGCGGGTGCGGGAAAGCGGAATCGCCATGAATTCCGATCGCGCGTGCCGGTGACGTAGGACGGCATAAAGGCACAAGATAGTACGTCACATCCCGAAGTAATAGGCAAATGCCGAGATCGCCAGGGCCCGTCCACGGGGCCTGGGTCGCGTCAGGTTTGGAGGTAGCTGACCTGCGACTCGCGAGCTGCGAGATGATCGGCTGTGATCGCGCTAATCTCGGTCCGACTATCTGGTGTTGCCTGGGTCTCGTCGAAGGCGTCAGCGGTAGCCACCGCGCGAATCGGGGACGCCTCAGCCGGCGAGGCGATCACGATGCGGAACAGGTCTGGACGCAACGCGGCGACAGTGAGCGCGACCGGCCTGCCTGCAGTCGGCTCGTCGAACCGCACGGTCACCACTACGGCTGGCTGACCGGCTCGTAGGCGCAGTCCCCTAGCGACCGAAGACGAGGGTGGCTGCATTTCCAGTTGAAGCGCCACTGGCTGACCGAGCCTGCCGGCCCGCTGCCCGTCATCCAGTTCAGCCGGCGCGTTGAACAACAGGTCCGCTGACGTGCCACTCGGCAGATCCACGGACTCGTTAACCTTGGTCGCCGCCTCATTGGTCAGATAGGTGGTCGAGATCGCGGCTGGATCGCCGTTGATCGACCAGTGGCATTTGACCACGCAGATGGAGTCGGCTGCGGCAACGCCGAGAGCGCAGCCAATGTCTTCTGGAACCCGGCGCCACGACACCTTCCGGCTGCGGCACGTCACATCGCTGCCCATTGGGTCGACGTGCGCGCCAAGCTTGGGCACGCCGTTCATCGAGATCAGGTACTCGGCTGGGCTCGCTCGGTAGAGCTGACCATCTGGCAGCTGGCGGATCAGGTGCCTCGCGGCCAGCTCCCTGACAGCTTGCTCGACCTGATGGGGCCTGACGTTATAGCGCCTGGCCAGGGCGCTGGGCCTGGGCAGCCGCCAGCCAGGCTCGTGGTGCACAAGCGTGGCCGCGAGCCGGTCAGCCAGAACTCCCGCGACGTCTGGCCTTTCGTCGCCGGAGTATGCCACTTCGATGCCCTCCGCCCGCGTTTGGGTAGGTGCCAGTCACCGCGAAAGTGACTGGCGTGTCACTATCAGTTCTAGGTAGTCGACGTGACCGGAAGCTGAACTACGGGTAATGCGTCGCGCAACGAAATCCTGCGAACCGTCGACAAATCATCAACCATTCCCTGATGGCACTTCACTCCGCATGGCGGCGCGAGCGCCAGATGATGACCCGCCCGGCGATGATGATCAGCAGCACGAAGATCAGCAGCAGGAACGCTGAGTCATAGGACAGATCGACGGACGCCTTGTCAGGACTCTGGTAGAAGCTGAAGATCGGGTACGTCAGGTAGCCGATGGGTGAATTGGTGAGGCTCAGTGACGGGTTCTGGTCGTTCCAGCCAGCGACGGCCAGCAGCGGCGCCGTCTCGCCTACCGCGATCGCTATCGCTATGAGCAGCCCGGTGACGATTCCGGGTGTCGCGGCTTTCAAGATGATCTTGCGCAGAGTCCAGCCAGCCGGAATGCCGAGCGCCTCAGCGCCTTCACGGTACGAACTCGGCACCTGGCCAAGCGCCGATTCAGTGGCCTTGGCGATGTAAGGGATCGAGATGATCGACAGCACTATCCAGGAGGCGAGCAGCGAGTTCTTCCAGCCGAGGCCGATGGACAGGGCGACGAAGCCGCAATACCCGAGCACGATAGACGGAATCCCCGCCAGCACCTCGTAGGCACCCCTCATGACGCCACGGTGCCGGCCCCGGGCGAACTCGCCCAGGTACAGGCCGGTCAGGATGCTTATGGTGCCGCCGATGACCAGCACGCCGAGCGCCAGCAACGCCGTGCCGAGTACGGCGTTCTCCAGCCCTCCTGTCTCACCGGTCGTGTCGGTGGTCAGGACGCTGAAGCTAAAGTGCGGCAGGGCCCGGACGACGATGCCGGCCGCCAGCCAGATCGTGGGCACGACTACCAGCGCGAGCCCGATGAAGCAAAGCACCCAGAACACGGCGTTGCCAACCCGCCGGCGCATCGGAACGGCTGGCCACTCGTAGGTCGTAGCTCCGCGCGGGCTCGGCGGAACGAGATCGGCGCTGCTTGTGCTGCTCATCGCTACAACCCCCGCCCAACCGGCAGCGCGGTCCCTGACACCCGGCGGACCAGGAGAGCCGCGAGAACGTTAGTGGCAAGCGTGATGACCATGAGAACGACGGCGAGTTCGGCGAGAGTGCGGATCTCGAAACCGCTCGGGTCGCTGAAGGCCTGGTCAAGCTGGAAGACAACGGTCGCAGCGATCGTAGACATCGCGCCGTAGATGTTGCCGGGAACCGCGCCTAGAGCGAACCCGCAGGTCATCGCCACGGCCATGGTCTCACCCAGCGCACGGCCGAGCCCGAGCACGACGGCACCGAGGATCCCGCTGCCCACCCATGGCAGCGTGACCCGGCGGGCTGTTTGCGCGTCCGACATGCCGAGCGCTATCGCACCCTCCCGCGGCAGGATCGGCACCTGCCGGATCAGGTCACGGCTGGTCGCCGCGACGATCGGGATCACCATGACCGCGAGAACCAGCCCGGAGACGAGTTCGCCCAGGCCGGCGCCGGTCGCGCCACGGAAGTAGCTGAGCACAGGGACGTCAGGCATGTGATTGGCGATAGCTGGCGCGATGTCCTTGGCGATGAACGGCCCGAAGGTCAGCGCGCCCCACAGCCCGATGATGACGCTCGGCACCCCCGCGAGCAGCTCAAGGAACGCGCCGACCAGATTGGCCAGCTGCCTCGGCAGCCGCTCGACGATGAACAAGGCAGCGCCGACCGAGACCGGCACGGCGACGATGAGCGCGATCGCCGAGGAGACCAGTGTTCCGACGACCTCGGCAAGCACGCCAAACTGCTGGCCCTGCAGGTGCTCAACGCCGCCGGTTTTCGTGACCGCGGACGAGTAGCCGCCCACATTCCACACGCTCTTGGTGAAGAAGGAAAGGCCGTTGAATCCGAACGCGGGCAGAGCCTTCACCAGCAACGTAATCAGGACGAACGCCAGCGCGACGGCCGGCAGCAACGCGAAGGCGAAACCAACCCGGCGGGCCGTGGCGTCTCCGCTCAGCAGGCGGCCGAGCCGGCGGGAGAGCGGTATGCCCGCTCCCCCGTCGGCTGGCAAGGCAGGTGCTTGCCTGGCCATCAGGTCAGCTGCCGATCTTCGAGATCAGTGCGTCTGACTTGGTTACCACGCTGGCAGGCAGCGGCTGGAAGTCCACCGGGTCGAGGTAGGTGGTCGCGTCCTGGCCCGTGTGCACGACCCAGTGCAGGAAGGCCCTGATGTCCTCCGCCTGAGTGGCGTTGTCCTGGCTGGTCTTCACGATCGCGTACTCGTAATTCACGATCGGGTAGCCGTTCGCTGACGGGCCGTTGATCATCGAGATCGCCTCGTTTGACGGGGTGCTCGCGGTGAACGAACTAGCCTCAGCGCTGATCGTGGCCGGGGTCGGCTGCAGGAAGGCGCCTGACTTGTTGGCGATCGACGCGGTGCCGAGGCCGGCCGCCTGGGTCTTGCTCAGGTAGCTGATGCCGATGTAGGCGATGCAACCCTTGTTGGCCGCGCAGCCGGACACCATGCCGCTGTTGCCGGTCTCTGCCAGCGCGCCTGGCGCCGGTGGCCAGCTCACGGTGGTGTTGACGTTGCTCGAGGACCATAGGCTCGGGTCCTGAGCGTTCAGGTAGCTGGTGAACAGGAACGTGTCACCAGAACCGTCGGCCCGGTGCAGGGTGACGATCTTCATGGCGGGCAGCGAAACGCCCGGGTTCAGCTTCTTGATCGCCGGGTTGTTCCACGTGGTGATCTTGCCTGAGTAGATCTCCGCCAGCACGGTGCCGTTGAGCTTGAGGTTCTTGACGCCGGGCAGGTTGTAGTTGATCTGCTGGGCCGAGATCGCCAGCGCGATGTTCAGCAGGCCCGGGTACTTTACGGTGTCCGCGCTCGACAGGTAGGCATCGGAGGCGCCGATGTTGACCGTTCCGGTGGCCGCATCGGCGAGTCCGATGCCCGAGCCGGTGCTTCCGGTCGTAATCGTGACGATCGGCTGTTTGCTCGAGTTCACGAACTGCTTCTGATAGGCGGTCGTCCAGGTGCCGAACAACGGGAACAGCAGGGAACTGCCGGTCTCGGTCAGCGACTCTGGCGTGCTCGCCGGTGATGAAGGAAGTGCGGGACCCGCCATGGCCGCCGCCTTTGATGACGACGATCCCGACGGCGAGCCGGAACTCGATGAACTGCTACAGGCTGCCGCGATCGCAGCGAGCGGGACCACAGCAGCCGCTATCGCAAAGCGGGTTCGGTTGGTCACCGGGGAATACTCCTTTAGTCTTGCACGCTGACGCGTGCGGTTACACGACTCGCACGCGGCTGCGTGCGATGAGGCCCGCGCGCCTGCGCGGTTCTTTCGCTCGCGCGAGAGGGTCCAGCCTCTCGCGCGAGTGGTCTTTGTCAGCCGAATCGCCCTCGGACGTAATTGGCGGTCTCCTCGTGCTGGGGATGCTCGAAAACCTGGCTGGTAGGTCCGTGCTCCACCAGGCGTCCGGAGTTCAGGAACATGGTCCAGTCGGAGACGCGCGTCGCCTGGGCCAGGTTGTGCGTCACGATCACGACGGTCAGCCGCGGCACCAGCGTGCGAAGCAGCGCCTCGATGGACTCGGTGGCCACCGGGTCGAGCGACGATGTGGGCTCGTCGAGCAGCAGCACATCGGGGTCGACCGCCAGCGCCCTGGCCAGGCAAAGCAGCTGCTGCTGGCCTCCGGACAACCGGAACGGTGAGTCCTTGAGCCGCTCGCGCACCGCGTCCCAGAGGCCGACATCGGTAAGCCTCTGCTTGGCGATCTCACGCATGGCGTCCTTGCTCGCCATCCGGTGCGCTCTGACTCCGGCGATGACATTGTCCGCGATGGACATGGGGAAGGGGTTCGGGCGCTGAAAGAGCATGCCGACCCGGCGTCGCAGCGACATGAGATCGACGCTCGGATGCCAGATACTGCGCTCGTCGAGCAGCACGTCACCGGAGTGCCGGTAGCCGGTGACCTTGTCGTTCATCCGGTTGAAGGTCCGGAGCAAGGTCGACTTTCCTGATCCGGTCGGCCCGATGAGCGCCGTTATCGCACCCCGGTGGATGCCGGTGGCGACGCCGCTCAGGATCGTCCGCTGCCCGAAGCCGAGACTCAGATCGATAGCCTGCAGCGCCGCCTGGCCATTGGCGTAGGCGGCCGCCCGCGTGCCCTCGTCGCCAGCCGCCGCGGTCGTGCCGCCGCCGGCGTCGGCTGACTGCTCTTCCCGGCCGGCTTCAATCGACATTAGCTCTCCACGTCGTGAGTTCGGTCGCGTGTGCCCGCCTGTTTGATTGCGGGGGTTCGGGCTCATTTCTAGGCGACGAAAGTGACGAGGAGATGAACGTGAGGTAATGCCAAAGAGACTGTCGGCGAACAGGTCTGGCCGCTCGTGGCCTGCCGATCGCCGCCGATCGCCGCGCAATTGCCGCAGGTAGCAGCGTTCCAGCGGTCAAATAAGGCATTGGGGCGGCCGCCAGAAATCAAGCTCTGGCAACCGCCCCGAATGCTCCAACGAACCCTAAGTGGCGACCTCAGATGGCAAGCTCAGACGGCAAGCTCAAGCTCGGTGATCTTGCCGATCTCGGCCGATACCACCTGGTCGGCCCTGATGCCGCCGGGCGCCAGTACGCGGAGCGTCCAGCTGCCCGGCGCCGCGTAGAACGTGAATCCGCCGTCATCTCCGAGCGGGACCTCGGCAACGAACTCGCCGTCCGCGTTCAGCAGCCTGGCGTAGCCGGAAGGAACGGGTGAGCCGCCGCTGGTGACGTGCCCTTGCACGATCGCCTGGTTGCCGGCGCCGCCGGAGACCTTGATCCCGCCGACCGGAGCGCCGCAGCCACCCGCCGAAGCCTGATCCGATCCGCTCACTTGCCGTCACCAATCTCGATCGGAACGCCGACCAGCGACCCGTACTCGGTCCAGGAGCCGTCGTAGTTCTTGACGTTTGCCTGGTCGAGCAGCTCGTGCAGCACGAACCAGGTGTGCGCGGACCGCTCACCGATCCTGCAGTACGCGATGGTGTCCTTGCCGAAGTCAAGGCCAGCCTCGTCGCCGTAGAGCGCCCTCAGGTCGTCATCGGTCTTGAAGGTGCCGTCATCTTGCGCCGCCTTCGACCACGGCACGTTCTTGGCGCTCGGGACATGCCCGCCACGCTGCGCCTGCTCCTGCGGCAGATGCGCCGGTGCCAGCAGCCGGCCTGCGAACTCGTCAGGCGAGCGCACGTCGACCAGGTTGAGGTTGCCGATGGCCGCCACCACGTCGTCACGGAAGGCACGGATCGCCAGGTCCTGGTCTTGCGCGCGGTAGCTGGTCGACTCGCGATGAGGCACCTCGGTCACCATCTCGCGCGAGTCAAGCTCCCACTTTTTGCGCCCGCCGTCGAGCAGCTTCACGTTGTGGTGCCCATACAGCTTGAAGTACCAGTAGGCGTAGGCGGCGAACCAGTTGTTGTTGCCGCCATACAAGATCACGGTGTCGTCATTGGAGATGCCGCGCTCGGACATCAACGCTTCGAAACCGGCACGGTCAACGAAGTCCCTGCGTACCGGGTCCTGCAGGTCCTTCTTCCAATCGACCTTCACCGCGCTCTTGATGTGTCCCTTGTCATAGGCACTGGTGTCCTCGTCCACCTCGACGAGCACGATGCCAGGGTCGCCGAGATGGGCCTGCACCCAGTCGGCGTCTACGAGAACGTCAGAACGGCTCATGCTTTCTTTCTCCTTGTCAGTTCTGGCTGGTATCCAGACCTTGCTTGCCAGCCGCGATACGTCGGATGAGCAGGTACATCTCGCAGCCCAGGCAGATGCCGAAGGCTCCGTTCAAGAACGCGGCAATCAGCGCCAGCGCGGCCGCCGCGATGCCAAGACCGGTGACACCTGCCGCGTAGCCGATGACGCCGATGATCGCGAACACGAAGCCGACGCCTTGCGCGAACCGAGGCGGAGCTTCCGCTTCAAGTTCTTTCGGCGGGGCGAGCCTTGGCCTGACCGCGTACCGGTAGATCAGGCCGTATGGCGCGTACCGCAGGCCGAAGATGGCCCCGATCGCGAACACCACAGCCTGCGCGGCAAGCAGCCAGGCGCTACCGGTGATCAGCACGGCGATCAGGATCGCTGTAGTGATCAGCGCGCCGAATCTGGGCCCTCGGGGATCGATGCCCATGTGTGCTCCTTCCCGTGGATCCTCTGGGCGTCGCGAGCGATCGACCCAGCTCCGCTAGTGGTTCCGCGAAATCGGCCAGTAATCAGAGCGTCGCGGTAACGCGACAGTAATCCACCACGCGACGCCTCGTCAGGTCCACGGTCGCGCAAGCCCGCGCCACCCGGCCGCGCCGCCTCGTCACGAGCCACCTGCCATCGCGCCAAGCGCGGCGATGACCGCCGCTTTGCGCGGCTGCCCGCTGGCGCGGTGGGTTACGTGCCCATCGGGTCCAAGCACAAACGTCGTCGGGGTCCGCCGCACATCCAGCCTCCTGACCAGGTCAAGCCGTGACTCAGCGTCAATCTCGATGTGATTGACACCGTCAACCATTCGGGCGACGTCGGCAAGTACCTGCCTCGTCGCCCGGCACGGCGCGCAGAAGGCGGAAGAGAACTGAACCAGCGTGGCGCGCGTACCCAGTTCCGCGCCGAGGTCGGCAGCGCCAAGCTCGACTGCCGTCCCTGCCGTCCCTGCGGTCCCTGAGGTCCCTGAGGTCGCGGCCGACTCAGCGCGAGCCGGTGAATCGGCGCCGTCGACCCGGTCTGACGTCGCGCGCACCCGGCCGTTGCGCGATCGCCACCACAGGCCCATAACCGTGCCGACGGCGAGCGCGCCCATGGCGACGGCGAGTCCGGTGGTCACGGCGGGAGAACAGCGGGTCGGCGCGCGACATTCCCGGCTCGCGATGAATGTCGGCCCGCTGATGGGGTGAGAGCACCATCAGCGGGCCGACGGTTGCGCTCAGGGCCGGTGGAGGGCGGCCTGAGCGCCCGTCACCCAGGTCGGGTGGCTGCCCGGGTGACGGCGATCGGGCTAGGTGGCCCTGAATCGCAGCAGCACCTTGCCGTCCGATGAGAGAGTGAACCAGGTAATGCTTGACGCGGGAACGCCGGCCGTGGCCGGGTACCACAGATCGCCGCGACTGACCAGCCAGCTAGCCACAAGCTGGGTGTGCCCGTTGGCGGTGGTGATCCAGAAGTCGCATGGCGTCCACTTGGGTATGCCGCTCACCCGGGTCAAGATCTCGGTACCCCACTCGACCGACTTACCGTACTTGACCTCACCCGACATGCCGTCGTGGTGCGCTTTCACCACCTCGAACGCGGCCGCGTGATGCTGGTTCAATACGGTCGTCACCGCCGCGCTGCCGCTGACCGCGACTACGACCGCGGCCGCCGCGGCGAGTACGGTACGCAACCGGTTGGTCCGCCGCCTGGCCCTGACCTCGCTCAGCAGCTCAGCGAGCACCTGTGGCGCCGGATCTTCGTGGTCAGTGACTGGCAGACCAGCCTGAGCGATCTGCTCCGCCTCGGCCAAAGGAATCCGGTGCAGCATGGCAGGCAGCACGGCGAGGCTGGCGAACTCTTCCCGGCAGCCGTAGCACTGACTCAGGTGCGCATCGAGCATGCTGCGCTCGTTCGGCTCGATCGCGCCTACCACGTAGACGCCGAGCAGTTCACGGAAATTTCGGCAAACCGGCTCGCTCATGGCGCGAGCCCCCGTTCTTCAAGAGCCAACTTCAGCGCTCTCAGTGCATAGAAGGTGCGCGACTTGACGGTGCCTGCTGGCACGCCGAGCACCGCCGCGGCTTCGGCGACAGACCGGCCGCGATAGTAAGTCTCCAGCAGAACAGCCCGATGCTCCAGGCGCAGCGACCGGAGAGCGTCGGCCACGGCCCAGGCCTCGAGTGCTCGATCGGCTGTGTCTGGCACGGCAGTGAACTGCAGCGCGGCCTCACCCACCTCGCGTGGCCTGGCCTGTCGCGCCCGGTGGGCGTCGACGGCTAGATTCCTCGCCACGGCGAACAGCCAAGGCCGCGCCGGCCGGTTCACGATCGCCTCTGGATGCAGCCACGCACGCAACAGCGTCTCCTGCACGATGTCCTCTGCGCGCTGCCTGTCTCCGCTGGTCAGATGCAGCGCATAGCGCAGCAGCGGACCCGCGTGCTCACTGTAGAGCGCGCGCACCAGCTCTTCGTCGGTGACCTGCCTTGGCCGTCCCTGGCTTCCGGCACCGTCGCGAACCACCACACCTGCTTAACGCTGCGCGGGTCGGTAGGGTTCAGCCAGGTTAAAGTTTCGGTTCAATCCTGGTCACCGCATTTCCGTCCGCCTGACCTGGCCAACTTCGCGGCGATCAACGGTACCCGCGGTCCCGAGGCGGACGTCGCGACCAGCGACCGTGACCGTCAGCGCCGTGTCGGCGACGCTGATCGAGGTTATCTCCACCGCTTGGGGCATGGCGGGCAGCTCGATCCGAAAGCCGACAAGGGAAGGGATCCCCGCGACGCGCGGGTTCACCGAGATCTGTCGAAGGTCCGCGCTGATCTCTACGGTTCCGGTCACAGGAACCGCCAGCGCCGAGCCGTGAATGACCAGCTCGGTCCCGTGCCGCCGGAGCGTGAAGCCCGGCGGTAGCCGCTTGACGAGCGTGGCGAAGGGGATCGCGACGGTCGCCATCACGTCTCCGACGACAACGCCGTGACCAGCGACAAGCCCGCGCAGCGGAGCTCGCACTTTGGCCAGCGAGGCGTCGAGCCGGCCGAACTCCACGCCACCAGCGGTGAAAGCCAGAAGGCTGAGCCTGACCTGCCGGTATCTCCCGCCGATGAACTGGACGAGGAAGGGCCCGCCGATCCGGACGTCGGGAGCGGCAGCAACGCGCAAGGCGACACCGATCAACCCGGCCACCCGGCGCCGCGCGATCCAGGCGGCCAGCCGATCCACCCCGGCCAAGGCAGCGGCGACAAGAGCACCGGTGATGAGCACTGGGTTAGCCGCCGGCGAACGGAGGCAGGACTTCCACGACCGCGTCGTCGGCTAGCGTGATGGATTCGGGCGGCCGCTTTCCGGCCGGCTCGCCGTTGACGAGGAACGATGACCTGGCGAGCACCTGGCTCAGCCGACCGCTCTGATCACCGGCGGCTGTGAGGCCGGCGGAGAGCGCCTCGGCGAGCGTCGACGCGTCGACTTTCTCGTCGGCGACTCCGGCGGCGTCCTTCGCGGCGGCCCAGTAGCGCAAGGTCACGATTCCCATGTCAGCTATCCTCGCTCATAGTGGCCAGAGCCGAACCGGCACTAGGGGCAGGCGCGACGCGGCGCCGGGTTCTGGCTGATCCTTTCGGCAGCTCCCGACCAGCACGCCGAGGACCGGAGGTGGCGACTGGTGAGCAAAGTACTGTTGCTCACCAGCACGCGCGAATCGGCGGCGGAGATCCTGCCGTCGCTTAGCCTGCTCGATCACACGGTAACCGTCGCACCAGCCTCGCTTGACGCGCTGATCGCGGGTTCGCCCGCTCGCTCGGGCGGAGCGCAGGTCGCGACCCCCGATGCCGTTCTCGTCGACGCGAGGCATCACCTGGTCAGCGCCAAGGAACTGCTCAGCCAGATCGCCGGGGTCGGGCCGCCCACGCTGGCTGTCATCAGCGAGGGCGCGTGGGCGGCGATCACCGCCGAGTGGGGGGTCGACGATGTCATCTTGCATACGGCGGGGCCGGGCGAGGTCGAGGCAAGGATCAGGCTGGCAATCGGCCGCAGCGCCGTGCCCGCACCGAACCAGGCCGCCGAGGTGCGATCTGGCGAGCTTGTCATCGACGAGGCGACGTATTCAGCCAGGATCAGGGGCGTCGCGCTTGACCTGACATTCAAGGAGTTCGAGTTGCTGAAGTTCCTCGCTCAGCATCCGAGACGGGTGTTCACCAGGTCCCAGCTTCTCGCCGAGGTCTGGGGATATGAGTACTTCGGCGGCACCAGGACTGTCGACGTGCACGTGCGCAGGCTGCGAGCCAAGCTCGGACCGGAGAACGAGGCGCTGATCGGCACGGTTCGTAACGTCGGGTACAAGTTCGTCCCGGCGAAGCCAGCGACCACGAAGATGGCGGCGAGAGCGCAGGTTCAACCCCGCCCGACCTCGCCGAGCCGGGGCTCGGCCGACGAAGGCAATGAAGGCAACGGAAAGGTTCGGCCGACACGCAAGGAGAAAATAGCCATCAGCGACCGTGAAGGTGAGCGCGAGTGAGCGACCTGCGAATCGTGAGCCACTTGTCGCGCGATGATGTCGCCGAGGCGCTCAGGCTCGTGCGCGGCGCGACCGACGAGGACGGCGTCAGCCCGCTGTCCGAGCACGTGATGCTGCACCTGCGGTATGGGGGCGACCCGCTGGCCAGGAGCTTTCTGCTTTACCGGTCAGGTGAGCTGGCCGGCTACGCCCATCTGGACCCCACTGATCCGGTGCAAGGGCCAAGCGGCGAGCTTGTCGTGCATCCCGCGTACCGCCGTCACGGCCTTGGCCTCGAACTGCTCAGGGCGATGAACGCCGAGGCTGACGGCCGACCGCTCCGGCTGTGGGCACACGGCGACCTGCCAGCGGCCGCGCGGCTGGCCGCCAGCGCGGGCTTCGAGCGGATCAGGGCGCTGTGGCAGATGCGCAGGTCGCTGCAGACAAGAATCGGCCGACCTCAGTTCGCCGACGGAGTGACCGTGCGGACGTTTGTCCCTGGCAAGGACGAGGACGCGTGGACAGCGCTCAACCGCAGGGCGTTCGCCGGGCATCCTGAGCAGGGCACCTGGACAGCGGCCGACCTCGACATGCGCGAGCGGGAGCCGTGGTTCGACCCGCAAGGCTTCTTTCTGGCCGAACGCGGCGACAAGCTGGCGGGCTTTCACTGGACCAAGATCCACGGTCAGGGTGACGAGAGCGACGGCCACCACCATGAGCCGATCGGCGAGGTCTACGTTGTAGGCGTGGATCCCGGCGAACGCGGCAGCGGGCTTGGCCGCGCGCTTACCCTGACCGGGCTGCGGTACCTGCGGTCACGCGGGCTATTCCAGGTAATGCTCTACGTCGATGAAACAAATACCGCCGCGATCGGAATGTATGAGGCCATCGGATTCAACCATTGGGGCACGGACGTGATGTACGCGAACGCCGACGCGGTACGCGTCTAAGTGACCTGGTCGTCCAGTCGGCCAAGGCCGAGCACCGCGTCGATCTCGTCGTCGGTGAGCGGCCGGTCAGACGCCGCCACCGCGCTCAGCACGTCGCCGTACAGGCTGATCTCGTCAAGCGCGACTGCGTCGTGGAGCCGGTCGTCAAGGTCTTCGCGCACCGCTCCACCTCCGTCGCTTGCCGGATTCCGATCCTGACCGCAGCAAGGCTACGGGCCGGCACCAGCGTCCCGCATGACCCATCAGGATCATTTCTCGTCATCCTTACCGGTGAGCCGGATGACCAGTGTGCTACCCCGGTCGGCTAACCGGCACTCACCGCTGCGGCGTCCTCGTCCCATCGCGCCTCCCTGTGCCGGCTGGCCCGGTCCACATATCGTCGCGCCCTAGTCTCGTTCTGCTCAATTTCGGCAGCCGTGAGGTCACGTATCACCCGGCCAGGCACGCCAGCGAACAGCACCCCTTCTGGGACGACCGTTCCTGGCAGTACCACCGCGCCGGCCGCGACGAGGGCACCTGACCCGATGCTCGCGCCGCCGAGTACGACCGCGCCGATCCCGATCAGCGCACCTGACCCGACGAAGGCGCCGTGCACGGTGGCATGGTGGCCGAGACTGACCCTGTCGGCGAGCACGGCTGGCTCACCAGAATCGACGTGGATGCAGCACAGATCCTGGATGTTGCACTCGTCGCCGACGGTAATCACGTCGTCGTCAGCGCGCAGCACCGCGCCGTACCAGACATTCGAGCCTCGCCCGATCGCCACCGAGCCGACTACCACCGCGCCTGGCGCTATCCAGGCCTGCTCATGTATGGACGGTGTCGCCTCGTCGAGCGAGCCGACAAGCGCGGCGCTCCTCCCCGCCAGCCGTCCCGCATCGGGCCAAACACCCACGGTCTGATCATCGCAGATTGTCCGGCGTAGCAATAACCCGCGACCCGACTTTCCCGCTTGTGAGCAGATGACGGGGTTGAACCCGATGCGCAATCCCAAATAGGGATAATTTGTTGTTTGGGTTGCGGTGGGGGCGATGGCCGACAAGAGTCATGGCACACGTCTGCCTAACGACCGAACACCTGACGGGTGGAACATGAGCGAGTACAACGAAGTCATTGCCGATGGGCGGGATGATCCGTTCGACAGCGAGCGGCGCGGCTACGCCCGCCGTCAGGTCGATGAGTACATCGCGTGGCGGAACGGCCAGATTCGCGAGCTCGAGAGCAAGCTCGGTCAGGGCCTTACCGAGATCGAGCGGTTGCGCATGGAGCTGGCAGAGGCGCGCGAGGCAGGCGGCCGGCCGGCACACGAAGAGGTCAGCGAGCGAGTTGGCCAGATACTCAAGCTAGCTGCCGAAGAAGCCAAGGCCGAGCGCGAGCGTGGTGCCGGCGAGGGCACGAAGATGCGCGAAGCCGCCAAGGCGGAGACCGACAAGCTCAGGGCTGATGTCAAGGAAGAGACCGATCGGCTCAGGGCCGAAGCGCAAGACCGCGCCGAGCGCATGCTCACCGCCGCCCAGGAGCAGTCGGATCGCGCGATCTCATCGGCTAGGGCCGAGGCTGACGCTCTGGCGACCGCCGCGCAGCAGACCGCCGAGCAGACTGTGGCCGAAGCCACCAAGCACGCCGACAACACCGTATCCGCGGCGATCGCCCAGGCCAAGCAGCAGCTCGACGAGGCGACCGCGCGCGCCACCGCGATCCACGATGGCGCCGAGCGGCGGCTGAACTTGCTGATCTCACGCCACACCGAGACGGTCAGGCGGCTGACCGAGATCAGGGACGTGGTCACCAGTCTGGTGGCAGGCGAGGCAGCGCGTGGTTCGCTCGAAGACGAGGTCAACCGGGCGCTCGCGGTCCAGACCGGCGCGAATGCGGACACCAGGCAGTCATCGGGGCCGCACGACGCACCACACGCTGGTGCCCACCGCGCCGGGCACCGCCAGGTCAGCGCGGCCGCGCAAGCCGGACCGGGCGAGGTCAGCAGGCGGGCAGCCGCGTCCGGACCGCTCGACAGCCATCCCGAGCCGTCAGTCTCGCGCGGCTCGACCAGGCAGCACAGCGCCGTACTTGACCGCGACCAGCCCGATCCGCTCGGTTCTGAGCGCAGGGAGAGCGTCAGGCATCAGGCACAATCTGGTGACACGGCGCAACTGTCGGCTAATGATGACGATGACGACGTCAGGAACTCATCGGACAGCCTGACCCACTAAGGCCGCCAGGCTGTCCATCCGCCGCAAGATCACTCCCTCGCGCAGCGCCCACGGGCAGATTTCCAGTTCCGGCACCCCGAAAAGGTCCATCGCGGCGTCGGCCACGATCGCACCCGCGGCTAGCTGCGGTGCCCTCAGCCTGGACACCCCTGGCAGCGCCGCCCGGTCCTTGATCGCCATTTTGGCTAGTCGCTCGGCGAGTTCGGTGACGTCGTCGTGCCTCAGGGTCCGCTTTACGTAGACGCCCTCGCTCGACGGCGCGGCTCCAGCGATCCTGGCGAGCTGGCGGAACGTCTTCGACGTCGCGACGCAGTGGTCAGGATCGCCGGCCGACCTGACAGCGCTGGCCGCCGCCGCGATCTCGGCCCTGACGTGCTTGCGCAGCCTGCGCACCTCGCTGGCGTCGGGCGGGTCTCCTTGCAGCCAGTACCGGGTGAGCCGGTTAGCGCCGAGCGGCAGCGACACCGCCACCAGCGGGTCCTCATCCTGGCCGGACGCGATTTCAAGCGAGCCACCGCCGATGTCGAGCAGCAGCAGCCTGCCCGATGACCAGCCGAACCAGCGACGCGCCGCGAGGAAGGTCAGCCGCGACTCTTCAGTACCTGGCAGCACCTGGATTGCGACCTTGCTCTCGGCCTCGATCCAGGCCAGGAGTTCGTCGCCGTTGGCCGCCTCACGGACCGCCGAGGTGGCGAACGCGACTAGCTCCTGAACGCCCTTGTCCTCGGCGATGACCATCGCCCCGCGTACAAATTCAAGCAGCCGCCACGCGCACTCCTGGCTGAGTCTGTTCTCGCTGTCGAGATGATCGGCAAGGTGCAGCTCATCCTTGTGCGAGAAGGCCGGCAGCGGGCGCGCACCTTGGTGCGCGTCGACCACGAGTAGGTGCACAGTGTTCGACCCAACATCAACAACGCCGAGACGCATACCATGACGCTACAGCCAGGTTGGCGCGATGGCGCATGCGCTATCGCTGAGCGGAGGAGCGATGTCCGAGCGGACGGGGCAAACGATCCAGGTTGAACAGGGTCCCAAGCGGGTCAGGGCGTACCTCAACGGCCGGCTCGTAGCCGACACTTATAGACCGCTGCTGGTGTGGGAGGTTTCCTACTATCCAACCTATTATATTCCAAGGCCAGATATTAAAGCAGAACTAGTCCCATCGGGGAAATCTGCGCACAAACCCGGTCTAGGCGATGGCGAGATCTTTGATGTCAAGACCGAGGCTGGCACGGCGGAAGGGGCCGCGCTCCGGTATGGCGACTCGCCGGTCGCCGAGTTGCGCGACGCGGTCAGGCTTGACTGGTCGGCGATGACCGAGTGGCTCGAAGAAGAGGAGCCGGTCTATACCCACCCGCGCGACCCGTACAAGCGCATCGACATCCTCGCGAGCACGCGCCACGTGCGGGTCGAGATCGACGGCGTGACCGTCGCCGAGTCCAGCCAGCCGCGCCTGTTGTTCGAGACCGGCCTGCCGACCCGCTACTACCTGCCGCTATCCGCGGTGCGGATGGACCTGTTGCGGCCGTCAGGCACGAGCACGCACTGCCCCTACAAGGGCACAGCCGCCTACTGGTCGATCGAGACGGACACGCGCGTGCACAAGGACGTGGTCTGGATCTACCGGACTCCGCTGCCCGAGAGCCAGAAGGTGGCCGGGCTTGCCTGCTTCTACAACGAGCGAGTGGATATCTACCTAGACGGCGAACTCCTTCCTAGGCCGAAATCTCCGCTGGCTTAGCCGGCCAACTGCCCTGGTCGCGCTGCTCGGAGTGCTGGGCGTCATGCAGCACGCGCAGGATGTTGCCGCTGGCGAGCTTCCCGCAGTCGGCGGCGCTCCAGCCGCGATCGATGAGTTCAGCCAGCAGGGACGGGTAACCAGAAACGTCGCCGAGCCCTTCGGGCAGATGGGTGACCCCGTCGAAGTCGCCGCCGAGCCCGACGTGGTCGATTCCGGCGACGGCCCTCACGTGCTCCACGTGATCGGCGACCTGGGCGACGGTGGCCGCTGGCATCGGATGGGTGGCCAGCCAGTCGTCGAGTTGCTCGCGGCTGGCGAAGTCGCGGTAATCAAGGCCACGCCGCTCTGCCTCCTGCGCCGCTGCCAGATCCCACTCGCGGCAGGCCGCCGATATGAACTGGGGCACGAACGTGACCATCACGACACCACCGTTGGCTGGCATGCGTTCGAGCACCGCGTCAGGCACGTTTCTGGGGTGATCCGTCAGCGCACGCGCCGATGAGTGCGAGAAGATCACTGGCCCGGTCGCGACGTCGAGCGCGTCGTTCATGGTGCCAGGCGAGGTGTGGGACAGGTCAACGAGCATGCCGATGCGCTGCATCTCGCCGACCACCTGACGGCCGAAGTCACTGAGCCCCCCGATCACCGGGTCGTCGGTCGCCGAGTCAGCCCAGGCGACGTTCAGGTTGTGCGTCAGCGTCATGTACCGCACGCCGAGCGCGTACATGGCCCTGAGCACGCCGAGCGACCCTGCGATGCTGTGCCCGCCTTCCGCCCCGATCAGCGACGCGATCTTGCCGGCCGCCATGATCCGCTCTACGTCTTCGGCCGTCAGCGCGAGTTCGAGCGCGTCAGCGTGGCGGGCGACGAGGCGGTGCACCAGGTCGATCTGCTCGAGCGTGGTCGCGACGGCATCGTCTCCTTGCAGTTCCGCCGGCACGAAGACCGACCAGAACTGGGCGCCGACCCCACCTTCGGTCAGGCGCGGCAGGTCAGTATGGGTAAACGACAGGCGGGCGGCGATGTCGATTGGTGAGGTGGGCGATTCGCCGGCTTTGCGTAGCGCCCAGGGCAGATCGTTGTGCCCGTCGAGTACCGGCGTGGTCGCGAGAATGGCCCTGGCAGATGTCAGGCTGTCGTTGGAAGGCGCGGCTGGCTTGGTCATGACGACAAGGTATGTGACCGGAGGCGTCGCTGGCCTGGGCAACGCGGCAGGATCGCCAGCACCGCGACCGGCGTGATCGCGAGGCCGACCATAGCCAAGCTCAAGCCAATTCGCTGCGCGGCCAGGCCAACGAGCAGCGGTCCAGCGGCGCCCGCCATTCCCGCCGCGCTCAAGGCGAAGACCGCGACGCCGCTGCGGCCAGGCAGGCTGCCGTACAACTCCGCTTGACCTACCGGGTACCAGCAAGCCGTCGCCACGCTGAGCGCGGCGAGCACGGCCAGCTTGGCACCGAGCCCTGGCAGCAGCAAGAACGCCGGATACAACGCGCACGCCGCGGCCGCGGTGGCCATGAGCGTCTTGCGGCCGCTGAGCCGGCTCGAGGCCGCGACCCAGATAGCGTCGCCGACCAGCCCGGCGGCCAGCCTGATCGCCACCCCGACAGCGGCGAGCGCCGGGCTGGCGCGGGCCACGTCGACCAGGTAGATGCCGACATAACCGGTGAGCACGTCGAGCAGCAGGTCGATGACCTGGAGCAGAACCAGCCAGCGTGCCACTCGCGGGTCGCGGACGGCGCGAAGCGCTTCGGCTACGGTCGGCCGCCGGTCTTCGTCGTCATCCTGGCCCGCCTCGTCCAGCCCGGCTGGTCGCTCCGGCGATATCCGCGCCCTGGCCGGGCCGCTGAACGCCGCCACGGCGGTAGTGGCCAGCGCGGCGAAGGCAAGCAGCAGGTACGCGGTTCGCCAGGTGCCGCCAGCGAAGAGCACGCTGGCGAGCAGCAGCGGACCCGCGACAGCACCAGCCGAGCCCGCCAGGTTCCACGCGGCCATGTGCTGCTGGTGCTTGCCAGGTTCGGCGTCCATCAGCGCGGCCTGGGTCAGGCTGACAAAGGCTCCAGCGGCAGGAAAGAACGCGACCATTCCGATCAGCAGCACCCAGAATGATTGCGCGAGCCCGACCACCGCCAGCGCGCCGGCGAACGCGATCCCGCCGGTCAACACCAGCCTGTTCCTGCGCCTGCCGTAGCCGGCGACCAGGCCAAGCGGCAACTCGATCAGGCTGCCGACCAGCAGCGGCATCGCGATCAGCAAGCCGACTTGGGTATAGCTCAGGTGCAGGTCGGCGCGAACTACCGGAAAGGCCGCGCCCTTGGTGCCGTCGATCAGCTCATCGAGCGCCTCAATGGCGAGCGCAGTCGCCACGACGATACCGGCCCGCCTGCCAAATCTCCCATGCGAACCAGTCCGTCGCGCCGACGCCGCAAGTCCGACGCGTCAAAGAAAAGGCATGGCAGCGATACTAGCCCTGGAACCCACCAAACACCGCCCGCCCCCAAGCCACAGTGCGATGCCCGCCCCCAAGCCACAGTGCGATGCCGGCCCCCAAGCCACAGTGCGATGCCCGCTCCCACGCGAAGCGCGATGGATCCCCGTA
>DATNEK010000292.1:0-15160 GCA_035553055.1 Streptosporangiaceae bacterium
TTCGGCGTCATGAAGGTCGTGAACCTCGCGCACGGCGACCTGGCCGTGGTCGCCGGCTACGTCGCGATCGGCGTGATCACCCTCACCCACGTGCCCGTGCTCTGGTCGTTCCTCATCGTGGTACCGGTCATGGCGGTTATCGGCTACGTGCTGCAGCGCACGATCATCCAGGGCGCGCTCGACCGCAGCGCGCTCACCACGCTGCTGGTCACGTTCGGCCTCTCGGTGGTGATCGAGAACGGCCTGCTCCAGTTCTTCACCGCGAACAGCCACGGCATCGGCGTCGGGCTGGCGTTGATCACGGACTCGTTCAACATCGGCTCGCAGATCCAGATCCCCTACCTGCTCGTGCTCATCTTCGCCGTCGCCGTCGTGGTACTGCTCGGGCTCCAGTACTTCCTGTCCAGATCGGTGTACGGCCGCCTGATCCGGGCGGTGGCCGACGACAAGGAGGCGGCGCAGCTCGCCGGCGCCGACTACCGGCACGTGTTCGGGATCGCCGCGGCGCTCGCGTTCGGCACCGTGGCACTCGCCGGTATCGCCTACGGCATGTACGCCCAGCTTGCCCCGACCACGGGCACCGACACGATCCTGCTGTTCGCGTTCGCCGCCGTGGTGATCGGCGGACTCGGCTCGCTGTGGGGCACGTTGCTCGGCGGCATCGTGCTCGGCGTGGCGCAGCAGATCGGCGCCCAGATCAACATCTCAGACGAGGTGCTCGCCGGATACCTGGTGTTCCTCGCCGTGCTCGTGCTGCGTCCGCAGGGCCTCACCAGCAGGAGGGTCCGGTCATGAGCGTCGTGCCGGAGGCGCGCAAATGAGCATGGTGAAGGAGACCACGGCAGTGCCCGTCACGGACGTCCGTGTCACCAGGTCGCAGCGAAACGTGGCCTGGACCGCGCTGGTCGCGCTCGTCATCGTGATCGTGCTCGCGCTGTTCCCCTACATCGTGTACTCGGGCACTACGACGATCATGGTCCAGGCGTTCATCGTGCTGACGCTGGCCAGCATGTGGAATCTGCTGGCTGGATACGCGGGCCTGGTGTCGGTCGGGCAGCAGGCATTCGTCGGCATCGGCGCCTACTTCGTGCTGATACTGGCCCTGCACGGCATCTCGCCGTTCGCCGCGCTTCCGTTCGCCGCTATCGGTTCTGGTGCCGTGGCGCTTCCGCTGTGGTGGCTGGTGTCGCGGCTGCGCAGCGGGTACTTCGCGATCGCGACCTGGGTGCTCGCCGCGACCGTGATGCTGATCATCGAAAGGTTCTCATCGATCGGCGGCGGTACCGGCATGCCGCTGCCCGGGTTCACCGGTCTCGACCCCGTGCTGCTCACCGCCTATACCTACTGGGCCGGCCTAGCCGTCACGGTGCTCGCGATGGTCGTCATCTACCTGCTGCTGCGCGGCCGTCTTGGGCTCGTGCTCACCGCGATACGCGACGACGAAGTGGCCGCCCGCAGCTCGGGAGCCCGTGTCGGCTTGGCCAGGCTCCTCGTCTTCGTCGTCGCCGGCGCTGGCTGCGGCGCCGCTGGTGCGGTACTGGCGATCAGCCAGCTTCAGGTACAGCCGAGCGCGGTGTTCAGCATCCAGTGGACCGCGGAGATGGCGTTCGCGACCATCATCGGCGGGCTCGGCACGATCGAAGGACCGATCATCGGCACCGCCGTGTTCATGGTGCTGCAACAGACGCTGCAGTCCTACAACGCCTGGTACCTGATCATCTTGGGCCTGGTCGCGGTCCTCGTGGCGCTGTTCGCCCGGCGCGGGCTGTGGGGGCTCGTCGACGAGCGCCTGGGCATCCGCCTGTTTCCGGTCGGATACTGGCTGCACACCTCAGCGCGGGAGCGCGGCGATTGACAGCGCGCGGTAGGCCGTGAGCACGCTTTCCAGGTGGCGGCGCATCGCCGCCTCGGCTTGCTCGGGGTCCTTCGCGGTCACCGCGGCGACGATCGCCTCATGCTGCGGCAGCGAGGTGGCCGGACGTCCGGGCACCAGGGAGAGGGAGAACTGGTAGCGGACAGTCTGGTCGCGCAATTGGCGAAGCAACCTGGCGGCTGTCTCGTGCGCGGCGATCTCTTGGATCGCGCAGTGCAACTGGGCGTTGAGTTCGCTGTAGCGCAGTAGTTCTGAGTGCTCGACGGCCGCGCGCATTTCTTTCACCAAATGACGTAGATTCGCGGTGTCCGACATGGTGATCCGTTCGGCGGCGCGGGCCGCGACGAGGCCTTCGAGTCGGATGCGGACCTCGGTAATCTCAATGGCTTCAGCGAGTGAGACGTCGCGCACTCGTGCGCCTCGGTTGCGCTGGAATTCGACCAGGCCTTGCGCGGCCAAGTCCTGCAGGGCGGCGCGAAGAATGAATCTCGACGCGGCGAACCGTTCGCACAAATCGATTTCGACCAGCCGCTGATTGGGCGCGTATTCGCCGGAGAGAATGGCCGTGCGAAGCGCTTGCGCCACCGCGGCCTTGGAGTCAGTCGGCACTCGTCGCTCCCGCGTCTACGGGCGGTGTTCCGTGCGTGTGGAACGAGGGGATCGTCGCCAAGCCCCATGCCTGTCCTCGTGCGCGCTCGGCCTCGGTCCAGGTGATCGTCTTCCAGTCGGGCGCGAACACCAGCCGGGCGCTGGGATTGCACAGCTCGATCCGGTTACCGCCGGGCTCGTAGACATATAGGAAAAAGGTTTGCTGGATCGCGTGCTTGTGCGGGCCGGTCTCGATGAATACCTGCCGGTCGACGCAGATGTCGGCGGCCTTGAGTATGTCTTCTCTCGTATCGGTCGCGAATGCGATGTGGTGCAGCCGTCCATTCGACTTGGTCCAGTCGTTGGTATAGACGAGGTCGTAGGACTTCTGCGCGAAATGCAGCCACTGGGCTGAGATCGTGCCATCGTTGAGCTTGATCTGCTCGGTGACCCTGGCGCCGAGCGCCGAGCAGATGAACTCGCCGTTAGGTTCTGTCTCCGCGGCCAGGTAATTCACGTGATCGAGGCGGCGCACGCTTACGCCGCGAGCCGGATAGGCCTGGGCCTGGTTCTTGAGCGCGGGCTTGAGTTCGGCCGGAGGCCGGTACCACTCCGTCTCCCAGTAGATCTCGAGTTCATGTCCGTCTGGGTCGCGGAACAGGTAGGTGGGGCCGATGCCAGTGTCTCCGTCCTGCCAGCCAACGCCAAGGCCGGCGGCGTCGATCTGGGCCACCCGCCGCGCCAGCGCCTCCGGGCTGGCGGCGCGCAGGCCGGTGCGGCGGATGCCGGACGTGGCGGCGGCCGTCAGCTTCAGGCTGTGGTGCTCGTAGTCGTCCCATGTGCGCAGGTAGACGGAGTCTCCGGAGGAGCCGTTCTCCGTGAGGCCGAGCACTTGGGTGAAGAACCATAGGCTCTTTTCCGGATCTGGTGTCAGCAGTTCGGCGTGGCTGAGGTGGGCTATGTCGTGCAGCAGGAAAGTCATGGCATCGGTCCAGGGAAGACGGTCCCGTCGAATAGCTTGCGGGCGGTGCGGATCACTCCGGCGCTTATTACCCTCGGTGGGTCCGCGCTGGTGTCGAGTTCGACGTCGACCTCGAGATGGCCGGTCGGGTGCTCGACGTCGACGACATGGCCGGCGCGGCTGAACTCGGCTAGGTCGGCGCCGGTGCCGCCGGGCAGGCGCAGGGCGGTCGCGACGGTGACCGCGCCGAGAACGCCTATGGAGGTGTGCGGTCGCTCGGGTATGAACGTGCGGGTGCAGATCGTGCCGCCGTCACGCGGCGCGCTGACCACCGTGGTCTTCGGCACGGACAAGTCGGCGACGTCACCGAGTCCCATGAGCTTGCCCGCAGCCAGCCGCAAGGCGCTGACCCGCGCGATCAGGCCGGCGTCGTTCGCGAGTTGCTCGACCGGCTCATAGCCGACCAGGCCGAGGTCCGATGCGCGGACGACGACGACCGGCATGCCGTTGTCGACGCAGGTCGCCTCGATGCCGCCGATCACGTCCCTGACGTTGCCGGTTGGCAGCAAATGGCCGGTGGTCGAGCCCGCGGTGTCGGCGAACAGCAGCGTGATCGGCGCCGCTGTTCCCGGCACGCCGGCGATCGACGTGCTGCCCGCGTATTGGGGCAGGCCGCCGGGGGTTTGGAATTCGGCGGTGACGACGCTGCCGGAATTCACCATCGCGATGCGGGTCGTGGTCGTCTCGGCGCCGGCGCGGATCAGGCCGCGCTCTAGGGCGAATGGACCGACGCCAGCGAGTATGTTCCCGCAGTTCTGCCGATCGGTGATGGTGGCCTGATCGACCCCGAGCTGAAGGAACAGGTAGTCGACGTCGGCGTCGTCACGGTTTGATTGAGACACGATCGCCACCTTTGACGTCAGCGGGTGACCGCCGCCCAGACCGTCGATCTGCAGCGGGTCGCCGCTTCCCATGATCTTCAGAAGCAGCGCGTCGCGCTCAGCGGGTTGGTCAGGAAGGTCGCAGGCGAGGAAGTACAGGCCCTTCGACGTGCCGCCGCGCATCATCATGCACCTGATGCCGGCGGTGTCCCCGAGCGTCACTGCGACTCCAGGTACGCCTTGTGGTCCAGGTACTCGACACCGAGCTGGGTTAGCACGGTTCTTAGACCATAGCGATCAAGGCTGAGCTGGCCGTCGCTGAACGCGGCGCGGCTGGCTTTCTCCTTTTCAGCGCGAGCGTGCGCTGCGGCCAGAGCGCGGCCGATCTCCTGTTGGCTGACCACCAGGACTCCGTCGTCGTCGGCCAGGACGGCGTCGCCCGGTTTGATGTACTGGCCGTTGATGCTGACGGGAACGTTGACCGCGCCTGCCGTGGCTTTCACTGTTCCCTGTGCCGATACGGCCGCGCAGAAGACGGGGAAGTTCATCGCGTGCAGTTCGGCCACGTCTCGCACGCCGCCGGTGGTGACCAGCCCGCGCACGCCGCGATGCCGCAATGACGTGGCGAGCAGCTCGCCGAACGCGCCATCGCTTGACGGCGAGGTCGTCGTCACCACGAGAATGTCGCCGGGCTGGCATTGCTCGACCGCCGCGTGGATCATGAGGTTGTCGCCTGGCCAGCACACGACCGTGATCGCCGTGCCGCCGACCCTGGACCCGAGATAGACCGGGCGGATATTGGGCCCGAGGTAGCCCGTGCGGCCGATCGCCTCGTGCACGGTCGCGACGCCGAACTCAGCCAGCTTGGCGACCTCACCTGGATCGCCGCGCGGGCAGCCGGTGACGACCACGTTCCTCATCGCAGCATCCCGGTGACTTCTGGGTACAGGCGCATGTACGCCTCGGCCATTGTCGAGTGCGCCAGGCCCAGGTTCGGCCCGGCGTTGCGGCGAAGCTGGACGCCGCGCCGCTTGGCGAGGTCGGTGTAGTAGTCCCACATGTGCTGCTGCGCCCTGAGGCACTCCATGGCCTTGCGCTTGGTGTCGAAGACCTCGGTGATGTCAAGCAGCACCTGCGGCTTGAAGTCACACATCTCTGGCTGGTGCGGTTCGAACAGGAACACAGGCGGCGCGCCGAGCGGCTCACCGGGCGCGTCGTAGCCGATGGCCTGTGCGTAGACCCGCGCCTGGAGCGCGATCCGCGCCGCCGCCGGATGATCGGGGTTATAAGGGTCAGCCAGGGCGTGGGTGAGCACTACCGCCGGGTTGACCCGGCGGTAGCAGCGCACAACCGCGTCGACGAGGTCGTCGGACTCACGCAAGGGATAGTCGCCAGCGTCGACGAACTCGATCGCCGCGCCGAGCATTTCCGCCGCCCGGCTTGCCTCGTCCCGCCGGATCTCCTTGATCTCCGCCAGTTGCTTACCGTCGCGCCACGCCTTCGCCGACTCACCGCGCTCGCCATAGCTCAGGCACAGCACGGTCACGTCGCCGCCGCGCGCGGAGGCCAGCGCCATCGCACCACCCGCCCGCCACACGAAGTCGCCCGCGTGCGCGCTGATCACCAGCAGAGGGCCAGGAGGTGGCTCGTCGCTCGCGCTCATCGATTCCTTCAACCTCGATAGTCATCCCTTCGGACCGCCGCCCGTGTGCCTCAGATCCGGCCGACGGCCACGACGCCCCCGCTCTAGCCTGAGAAACTAGGTAATGCCAGCGATATTGTCAACAATCCGGCGCTCTTGGCGGGGACGCGAGAGGTCGAGAGCTAGAGCGTAGGGAGTTTTACCATCAGCACGGGGCAGTTGAGAGTGGTGCACGTTAATGTGCTGTGGGCCGAAGGACGCGGCATATTCTCGGGTAAGGCCCACCAGGGCTGATCAGGGCAGCGCGCGGCTGAGGTCACGTCAGCGCGAGGCGCGGTAGGTGGAGCCCATAGCTAATCGACGTTACTGTTGCTTGACAGTGGCAGGAGGAATAATCATGAGGGCAGGCCCCCGCAGGTTCCGTACGGAGGCAGCCATGCCACACGTTCAGGACGTCGCCGCGTACATTCTTGAGCGCTGCGGTGCTATGACGGCGATGAAGCTTCAGAAGCTCTGTTACTACTCCTACGGCTACCACCTGGCCTGGGAAGAGCGCTCGCTGTTCCCTGAGCGGTTCGAGGCATGGGCAAACGGACCGGTATGCCCGGAGTCGTATCAACTGCATCGTGGTCGGCTCCAGCTAGTGCCAGGTGACATACCGGGCAAGCCGACGAGTCTGGACCCTGGTGAGCGCGAGTCCGTCAATCTCGTGCTGGACGCCTACGGCGACCTGACTGCGCATCAACTGTCCACGATGACGCACCGTGCAGGCCCATGGGTGACGGCGAGAGCGCGGGCCGGAGTCGCTCCGCTAGAACGCAGCAATGAGCGGCTCGATGACGACGAGATCTTCGAGTTCTTCGACGCCATCACCTCGGCCGATGCTGCCGATGGCAGGCAAGGATAAGCGGCGCCCCGTCCCTCAGCCTGTACCGAGCCGCAAGCAACGACCAACCCCTGACGCACCTCGAGTTACTAAGCAGAGACCTCGGTGCCTCGCGGGGATTGACGAGGGACCGGGTAGCAATCATCCGCTGTGGCGAGCGAGCTTTCTTGATCTTGATCACAACAACTTGTGGTCCTGGCAGGTTGAGCCGGGAACCCTGCGTAAGATCATCGCCTTCCTGCGCGAGATGGAACGGCTGACGTGGACCGAAGTCCGCGCGCAGCTCACTGGAGGAAGCGCGGACCCAAACACAAGTTCATCCCCGCCGATCACCTGTGCCCCGAGGCACAGCGGCGCTTGACGGAGATCAGGCTCGACGAGTTCGACGAACTGTTCCGGTTCCGCCTGGGAAACATGGAGCGACTGTGGGGAGTCGTCGATGGCGACGTGTTCTATCCGGTCTGGTGGGATCCGGATCACCGCGTATGCCCCAGCGGTGATCCGGACTAGCCGCTCTTCTCAGCCAGCTCCGGCACCACCTTGCTGGCGAAAAGGTCGATGCCGGCCCGGTCGTAGGCAGCGTCGACGAAGTAGGCGATCACGTAGCCCATGCCTGCCTCGCGAGCCTTCGTCAGCCGCTCCACGATCTGCTCGGGCGTGCCAACGAGGCCACCTGAGTACAGGCCGATGTAACGCTCGAGCGCCTCGGCCGAGATCAGCGGCTCGTAATGGGCCTTGATCCAGGCCATCTTGTCGGCAACGTCTTTCTCGGTCTCGCCGATCACCACGTTGAAGTTGCTCGACCTGACGATCGAGTCGAAGTCGGTGCCGACATCCTTGCAGTGCTCGGCCAGGATCTGTGACTTGCGCGCGAAGACCTCGGGTGTTGCCTCGAAGTTCGTGTAGCGCGCGTATTTCGCCGCGATCCTCAGCGTCTTCTTCTCGCCGCCGCCCGCGATCCACAACGGGATCCCGCCGTCCTGCAACGGCAGCGGCCGGCTGATCGCGCCGTCGACCTGGTAGTGCTTGCCATGCAACGTCGCCGTGCCTGTGGTCCACAGCTGCCGCATGATCTGCACGCCCTCGTCAAGCATGCCGAGCCTGTCGCCCGCGCCAGGGAAGCCGTAGCCATAGGCGCGCCATTCGTGCTCGTACCAGCCGCCGCCGATGCCCATCTCCACTCGGCCGCCGGAAACCGCGTCAATGCTGGCCGCCACCTTGGCCAGGTAGGCCGGATTGCGGTAGCCCATGCACGTGCACATCTGCCCGAGCCGCACCCGCGACGTGGATGCCGCGAACGCCGCCATCAGCGACCAAGCTTCGAAGGTCGACTCGTCCGTCGGCATCGGAACCGTATGGAAGTGGTCATAGACCCAGATCGACTCAAACGGCCCGCCATCAGCGGCCTGAGCAAGATCGCGCATCACCGCCCACTGATCACTGACCGGAACACCGACGAGGTCGAGACGCCAGCCTTGCGGTACAAAGATTCCAAATCGCATACATCAATCCTATTGCTTACGACATGTGTGTATCAGTTCCGGCCGCTTCGTCCAGGTCAAGCTGCCCGATGGTCTGTGAACATCCTTGTTTAGAGGCAACAACGTTCACAAGTTGCTTGCGGGGCCGGACCCGATTCGATACCGTCCTGCTTGCCTGCCCGCCTGACCAGGCTAGGCACATACCGAACGGAACCCGATGGCCGCGCACATCTTCGCCGACGAGTCGAAGCGAAGCTCGTTCGTGCTTGTCGCGGCCGTCATACCGTCAGACGACCTGACCAAGATGCGACAGTTGGTAGCCAGCCTCCGACTGCCACGGCAGCGACGGCTCCACTTTGTCGCAGAGCAGGACGCACGCCGACGGCAGATCCTTCAAGCGTTCATCGCTGCCGACATCCAGACACTGATCTACGACGGCGCGGGATTCCGTGACGGAAAGGTAGCCCGTGATGCCGCGGTGGCGCGGCTCACCAATGACGCCATCCGGATGCGTGCAGGCCGCCTTGTACTCGAACTGGATGACTCGGCAGTGGCCAAGGACCGCCTGGTGATCAGGGAGCAGCTCGTGAAGGCGGCCGCACCCGAAGGCCTGCTGTATGAGCACCTGCGTGCCCATGAAGAGTGCTTGCTCTCGATCCCAGACGCGATCGCATGGTCATGGTCCAAGGCTGGCCAATGGCGAAAACAGATAGAACCGCTGGTTGCGAAGGTAGTCGCGCTCTGAAAGCGCGAAACCCGGCCCACCGACCGTCCGGAAGGCTGCCGGGCTCACTTCGACGAGCTACTGCCCGTCGCGCTACCCAGCATGCTTGACGGCCCGTCGCTCGTCAAGCCGGAATTCGACGTGGTGGCTCAGTGATCAGGGTCTTTGCAAGGTCGCATCGGACGGACTGACCGGAGTGCTCGGGGTGGCCGGGCCTCCCTGGGTAGCCGGGTCCGACCGACGGAGCAAGTGCGCCAGGGAGGGCAGCTGCGCCCGGCTCGGCGGTGGCGAGCCCGCGAACGACAGCGTTGGACCGTTATTGTCGTTCCAGCTCAGGCCGCGACGACGGCGTTGGACCATTACTGTCGTCCGGACTACAGCACCCGCTACTTTGCTGTCGTCGGGCAGCGCGCGCGGAGCCAGGCCAGCGCCGAAGTAATCCGCCCAAACCACTCAAACCGGCCGACGTGGAACCCATGCCGATGGACAAGGCAAAGGCCCTAGGTCAGTGATGCGGTGCCGAATGGGGAGGAAGAATGAAGGCGGTTCGCTGGGAGGACACCAAGCGCCAGGTGCGCGAGCTGAATCCTGACTGGGATGCCCAGGAACGGACGGCGGCGCGTGAGCGGAGCCGCGCCGCCCTGCGCGCCGAGCAGCGCGGCTACCAGCTCGCACAGCTGCGCAAGAACACCGGGTTCACCCAGGCCCAGGTCGCGGCCATGATGGGCGTCTCGCAGGCCCGCGTCTCGCAGATCGAGCATGGCAAGGTGACGGAGGTGGACGCTATCCGCGGGTACGTCGAGGCCCTCGGCGGGACAGTCGACGCCGTGGCACGCGTGGGCGACTGGCCGGTCAAGGTCGCGTAGGAACGCCCGCGCTCACAGAAGAACTTGTGAACATTCAAGACTATGTTCACAAGTTTGGGCGACCGTGAGCTAACTCAAGTAGTGTCCTGCCCGTGACCCCTGACACGCACGACGAGATGACGGCTGCCGAGATCGCACGGCTAGCAGGAGTCGGGCGCGCCGCGGTCGCGAATTGGCGCCGACGGTACGCCGAGTTCCCCAAGCCTGTCGGCGGAAGCGCGACAAGTCCGACGTTCTCAAGAAACCGGGTCGAGGCGTGGCTGAAGGCGACCGGCAAGGCCGACCAGTTGGCGACAGCTGGCCAAACGGATACCGGTACCCAGCGCATTTCCGATCCGGCGCCCTGGTCACAGGTACAAGAGCGAGCCATCACTGACCTGAGTCCCGGTGAACTGCTCGCGAAGGTAGTGGCGTCGCTGCTGCCCCGCAGGCTGGCCAGCGATGCCGACACCTCAGAGGCTGACACCCCAATCGTGCTAGATCCCGCCTGCTCCGCGGGAACGCTGCTCATGGCGGTGGCCGACCGGTTCGGCGATCGGGTCAAGCTCGTGGGCCAGGACATCCAAGAGACTGCCACCGCGACCGCCGCACTGAATCTGCGCACCAGCCCGAACAACGTGCAGTACGACATTCGCACCGGCGACTCCCTGGTAGATGACCAGCTCGCCCACTACGTGGGAACGGCGGCCGCGGTCATCTGCGAGCCGCCGCTTGACCTACCGCAGTGGCCATCGGCCGACCTGACGACCGATCCTCGGTGGGAGTTCGGCATCCCGGCCCCGCGCGATGGCGAACTGGCCTGGGTGCAGCATTGCTACGCGTACCTGCGCCCGCGTGGCGTAGCCATCGTCGCCGTGTCGCCAAGAACGTGCATCCAGGCGTCGGGTCACTCCATCCGTGCCGCACTTGTGCGCACCGGCGTTCTGCGTGACGTAATCGCGCTTCCTGACACCGGCATATGCCTCTGGGTCATGCAACGCCCGTATGGCGCGGCTGATTACGCGCCCGTGCGGATGGTAGACCTGTCGCGCCTGGGAGATACGGCGGATGTCCCCAATGAATTCGCCGCCTGGCAACGGCTTTTCCAGGATGCTGATCCGACGATCTTCACGGCGGTTCCGCGCCTGGAATTGCTCGACGGCGATGTCAACCTCCTCCCATCGCGCCACATGACCACGCGGGTCGCGGCCACTGCCGACGACCTCGGCCAGGTCATCGACCGGTTGCGACACCTCTACGCGCTCGCGGGCCAAATCCTGCCGCGTTTCGAGGCCTGCGCCACATCATCTCGCGCTTCCCACGTCACCCTGGCCGAGCTTGAGCGAGTGGGCGCCCTGACGATCCGGTCTCGTGAATCCACGCCGCTTCGCGGTGATGTCCTGGTGCGCACGCTCGGCCGGCCCCCCACCGTCGCCACCGGTACAGCCGACGACGACGACGGGGTCGCACAGATTGTCGAGATCGACGAAACTCGGCTGGATGCGCATTTCGTCGCGACCTTTTTGCGCATTGACGCGAGCACCGTGCCGGTGGCGAACACCCTCGGCGCGCTCAGCCGCGACGACCTACGCCGTTGCCGCCTTCCCCGCATGCCAGTAGCCGAGCAGCGCCGATACGGCGACGCGTTCCGCCGCCTGCACGAAGTAGAAGAATTTGTTACTAAGCTGGCCAAGATCAGCGTAAAGGTGATCGACCAAAACATTCATGGCTTGACCGCAGGCACCTTGACCCCCGAATTGCGCGAAACGAGCGAACCGTGACCTCAGGACCGACGCACTCCAAGATGGCGAGCGACATTTGGTCGGTCGCAGACCTCCTGCGCGGCGACTACAAGCGCCACGAGTACGGTCAGGTGATCTTGCCGTTCACGCTGCTGCGACGCCTCGACGCGGTGATGGCTCCCACACGAGCGGCGGTGCGCGCCCGCGATACTGTTCTACAGGTTGAAAATAAGCAGCGGCTACTCGAGATCGCAGCGAAACTGCCGTTCTACAACACCTCAAAGCAAGACTTCACGACCATCACTGCCGACGCGCCGAGCATCGCCAAGAATCTGCGTGACTATGTGAACGGCTTCTCGCCGAATGTTAGGCAAGTTCTGGCTCGCTTCGACCTGGACAACCAGATCACCAAGCTGGCGGGCGCGAAACTGCTATACAAGGTCGTCGGCAGATTCGCCCAGATGCGCGATCTCGACAAACTCTCCAACCACGACATGGGCTACGTCTTCGAGCACCTCATCAGGAAATTCGCCGAAGACTCGAACGAAACCGCCGGAGAGCACTTCACCCCGCGCGAGGTTATCAAGCTCATGGTCAACCTTTTGATCGCCCCCGACGAGGACACCGTCGCAGGCGAAGGCCAGGTCATCAACATCCTGGACCCAGCCTGCGGCACCGGCGGCATGCTGACCGCGGCCGAGGACCACATCAAGTCGATCAACCCAAAGGCCGAGGTCTATCTCTTCGGCCAGGAGGTCAATCCCGAGTCGTGGGCAGTATGCGAGTCCGAGATGCTCATGCGCTCCCAGCGCGGCCGCATCTACTTCGGGAACTCCTTTAGCGACGACGGCTATCCCGGCAAGAAGTTCGATTACATGCTCGCCAACCCGCCGTTCGGCGTCGAGTGGAAGAAGGTCAAGGACGAGGTCGAAGCTGAAGCCGAACTAGGCTACGCCGGCCGCTTCGGCGCCGGCCTCCCGCGCATCAACGACGGCTCGTTCCTGTTTCTGCAGCACATGATCTCGAAAATGGAGCCGGTAGAAGGCAAAGGCGCCCGGCTGGCGATCGTCTTCAACGGCTCCCCCCTCTTCACCGGCGCAGCCGAATCAGGCGAGTCAAGAATCCGCCAATGGATCCTGGAGAACGACTTTCTAGAAGGCATAGTCGCCCTCCCCGACCAGCTCTTCTACAACACAGGCATCTCGACCTACTTCTGGGTCCTGTCCAACCGAAAGGCGAAGCCGCTTCGCGGCAAGGTGATCCTGCTCGACGCCCGCGACCAGTGGGAGAAGATGCGCAAGTCCCTAGGCGACAAGCGCAAGCAAGTCGGTGACGAGCAGATCGATCACATCACCAAAATGTACGTCGACGCGGTAGCGATCGCCGCCGATCCCGAGCACCCGGACCACAGCAAGATCAAGATCTTCGGAACTCGCGATTTCGGCTACCACCGCATAACTGTCGAACGCCCACTCAAGCTCCGCTTCGAGATCACCGAAGACACCCTGGCTGCGCTAGACGGCGCAAAACCCCTAGCCAAATGGGACGGCCGCGAGGCTCTAGTCGCCGCACTCCGCGGCTCGATCGGCTCGGTCTGGTGGACAAAAAAGGAAGCATCCACCGCGATTCGAGCTACGGCCGCCGCAGCCGGTGCCGCCTGGCCGTCCACCGCATCGCACCTGAAAGCCGCCTGGACAGCAGTCTCGGTATCCGACTCAGAAGGAGAAGTACAGAAGTCAGCCGACGGCACCCCGCTACCCGACCCAGAGCTACGCGATTACGAGAACGTACCACTAGATGAAGACATCAACACCTACTTCACCCGCGAAGTCATCCCCCACGTCCCCGACGCCTGGATCGACCACACCAAAACAAAAACCGGCTACGAAATCCCCTTCACCCGCCACTTCTACATCTACACCCCCCCACGCCCCCTATCTGAAATAGACGCCGAACTCCGCGACCTAGAGGCCCAGATCCAAAAGCTACTGGGCGAGGTGACAGGGTGATCCGAACGCGCATCAAGTATCTGTACACGATAGTTGATCAAAGAGCTGGCGAACGCGAACTTCCGCTAATGGCAGTTTCAATTCATCGCGGAGTAGTTCAGCGTGACGAACTTACTGATGACTTGCCACGAGCAGAGGACTTGAGCAACTATAAGGTATGCAACCCTGGCGATATCGTATTGAATCGAATGCGTGCCTTTCAAGGCGCCATTGGCCTGAGTCAGCAATCAGGCATTATCAGCCCGGACTATCTCGTAATGCGACCTAACCTCGGTATCGATCCCCGCTATCTTCATTATCTATTTCGCTCAAGTTGGTTCGTCAGCGAGATGACATCTCGTCTTCGCGGGATAGGCAACACACAGAATGGGGCGGTTCGCACCCCGCGTATCAACGCCGAGGATCTTGGCGATATATCAGCATTCATCCCTTCTGCTGACGAGCAGCGTCGCATCGCAGATTTCCTCGATGCATTGACATGTCAAATGGATAGGTTGCAGCGTGCGCGTAACCGGCAAATGGCTGCGTTGGCAGAGCTAGCATCAAGTACCATGTCCGCAATAATTCCCGATGACTCATCAGCTGCCTTTGTGCGCTTGGGTTACCTGGCAAGCGTCCGAACTGGTATCACTGTGGACTCACGTCGTGAGCTACAGATTGACTCGATAACATTGCCGTATTTGCGTGTCGCCAACGTGCAGGATGGATATGTTGACCTAGCGTCCGTGTCGGAGATTACCGTACCGATTGCTGCGGCTCGATCTGCGATGCTGAAATGTGGCGACGTATTGATGACGGAAGGTGGCGATCTAGATAAGCTCGGCCGGGGCACAGTTTGGCTCGATGAAATTAAGAACTGTCTTCACCAAAACCACGTCTTTGCCGTGCGCACAGATCATCATAAGCTGCACCCAGAGTATCTGGCATTGATAACCCGAACCGCGTATGCACGATATTACTTCGAGCGCACGGGCACGAAGACAACGAACCTGGCATCAACTAGCAGCAGCAAGATCCGCGACTTCCGAGTACCACTTATCGATATCGCGGATCAAATCCGTGTCTGCCGAGAAGCAGATGAGCGATTGAACGGTATTCGAAAGCTGGAGGCAGCACTCAGCCGACAACGCGTTCTCCTTGCCGAGCGCAGACAGGCATTGATCACCGCTGCCGTTACCGGACAGATTGATGTGACGACCGCACATCGAGTTGGCCTAGGCGGGATCGACGCATGAGCTCCAAAGCACTCTCCGAACGAGCGTTTGAGGCCCAGGTCGAAGACGAACCGGTCTCGCATGGTTGGGTGCGGGCACGGCATCACGTTCCGAGAGATCAACGTCGGCCCGGCGATATCACGCCACGTCGTCCCGGTGCCGCCCAACAGCAACGTCGGCCCGGCGATGCTGTAAAGACCTTCGGCTCAACGACAACGTCGGGCCGACCAAGACGATAGGGCAGCATGGCCGGCCTGACGATGCTGCTCCAGACGCTGGCTCAGCGACGCCGCCGGGCCGACCATGCTGTTTTG
>DATNEK010000293.1:0-3864 GCA_035553055.1 Streptosporangiaceae bacterium
TACCGCGGTGACCTGGCCGTTGCGCGGATCAGCCGGATTGTCGGCGTTCTCGTAGTAGCTGTAATAGGTCGTGCAGGTTCCGCTCGGCGGGCAGCCCGTAACGTTACTCCAGCTTCTGGACAGTACGTTGCAGTTAGCGTCGTTGGTGAGCGTGACCGTGTTGCCGTCCTCGTCGGTGACCGAGTCGAGGCAGCCCGCTTCGTCATACCCGAACAGCCGCGCTGCACCTGCGCCGCGATCGTAACCAATCGGCCGGTCGCCGTTGAGGTCGTCGTAGGAGTACACCTCGTTCCGGCCAGCCGGGTCGCCCACCGTCACACTTGTCGTCGCCTGGCCGAGAGCTTCTGAAGCGCTCTTGAAGCCGCTTGTCACCGGCAGGCTGAACGTCCACTCGCCGCCCTCAGGGTCGGTGTACGTGGCGAGCCGGTCGTTGGCCGTGTCATACGTCGCCTGCTCGAAGACTCGCCCGGATGGCAGGGTCGTCTGGGTGAGCTCAGGAGAGGCCGTCTTTCCTAGCGAGTACTGCTGGCTGATGACGGCCGGTGAGAGAGCCTTCGGATAGATGGCTACTTCGGCAACTGAGCCGGTGAGGTACCCGGTCGTGGCTGAGCTGTGGTCGGGCCAGTTGCTTCCCGCCCATCGCCCCGCCCCGACGGAGTCAACCTGCTCGTCTGTCTGGTCGATCGTGCCGGACACCGTTCCGACGGCCGCACCATCCAGGTACAGCGTCTGGGTGTTCTTAGCGCACGTCAGAACCGCGAAGTGCCACTTGCCGTCAGCGACCGATGTGGTGGTGCCTATGGGGTCGTCGTGGCCGTTCCAGAACTCGCCGTGCAGGTCGCCCGACGTGCCGACGTAGAGTGTCGGGTCGTAAGTAGACGGGCTAGTCCCGATCGGGCCGCCCTGGTAGGAGAAAAGCACGCCGCTCTTTCCCGAGGCGACCTTGAACCACAATCCGACGCTGGCAGTTGTTGTGTCCGCGATCAGGCTGCTGGCCAGGCTGACGTACCCGCTGCTTGTCCCGTTGAACGCCGCCGATTCCGCGCTGCTGCCGGCGAGCGGCCCTGCCTGCCCGAGCGTGACCCCGGTGCTTGAGTACGTGCCGTCGGTAGTGCCGAGATTGGCGCTCACCGAGTCGAAGGCTGTGGACCCTGAGTCCTCCCCGAGCCTGTAGTAGCTCCTCGGGCCCGAGTCCATGACCGCCGTCGGGAAATGCGACAGGCTGGTGCTGTAGGAGTAAGTCGTGCAATCGCCGTTCGGCGCGCACACCTTGGTCAGCTTGTCGCCGGTGTAGCTGTAAGTCCACTTGAGCGCGCTCGACCCGGTTCCGGCTGTGACGGTCGCGACGTGGCTGGGCGTCGCGGTCGACCACGTGATCGATAGTGCTCGCTGCGAGGCAGCGTCGGTGATCGAGGTGATCTCACCGGAGGAATTCTCTGTGAACGACTGCGACAGCCCACCGGGGTTTGTGATCGACGAAAGCAAGAAGGCCGATGTAAACGTGTAGGCGACGCCGCCCGCCATCCGCAGAGTCCAGGTGCCGCCTGAGTTATGCACGAGCACGTCAGAGCTGCCCGACGGCGCCACGTACTGCGAGCTACCTGAGTAGCCGAACCTCGCCTGACTGCCGTCGGACATGGTCACGACCATGTCAGAGGTCGAGGAGCCCGGGTTGTCAGGCGCCAGCGCCATGTCGAGCACCGACGCCCAGCCGATTCCGAACGACCGGCCGACGACGGGATCAAGGCTGTTGTAGGTGCGCAGCACCTGCAGCGGCGGCCCGGCCGCGGGCACCGACGCGTCGGTGGCTGCAGCCGCATAGTTCCCGGCCAGCGGATCGAAAGCCCGGCCGGAGGTGGCGCCGATCCTCGAGGTGACGGCCGGCTGCGGTACCTCAGGGGTGACGATCATTCCCGACGTTGTTTGCGACGACGTGCCGCTTGTGACGGTGACCTGCCACGTATACGGCTCATCCCAGGTCAGCTCGGGCGGCGTCCAGTGATTCTCGGTTATCGACCCGGACCCGAACGACGATGCCGAGCAAATCGTGCCCGGCAGCGGCTGGCACGTGATCGAGAAGTTATAGCTCGGCGATCCGCCGGTCGAGGCGGTAACCGACAGCTGCGGGCTATTGGTCGGCGCGATGAAGCCGGACGGCGGATAGACCCCGGTGATCTGCGTCGGAGGCTGGATCACCTGCAAGCCGACCGGGAACGAAGCGATGCCCTGCGACAGGAACGAGAGCGGCGTGGTCTTCGTGTTGGTGAACATGTCGAAGTCGATCGCGTAGTATCCGGCGCTTAGCGCGTTGACGGTCGCGTCAACGGTGACCGACTGGTGGGGCGCCACGTTGGATGGCAGCGCGGTGAACACCGGGTGGTTGGCGACTAGGTTGCCCTTGTGGTCATACGCCTCGTAGGAGAGTTCATAGCCGTTGCCGTTGTTCGCGTCCCACGTTGTGTTGCCCTCGTTGGTGACCGTGATGGCGATCTTGCCGCTCTGCTCCGGCGTAATCTGGTCAATCACGTGCTTCTTCGCGAGCGTGTAGGAGGCGCCGTACGGCGTGTACGTCACCGTAAGGAACGGGTCACCGCTGGAGTTGTGCATCGAGGTGAACTTCTTCCAGCCGTAGCTGTCCGTCGACGACGCGCCGAGCGCGAGCCCGTTATTGGTCTGGGTGCCCTGGGTCCATCCGTCGATGAGGTTCGTCCCGCCCTGGTCGAGCTTGATCTGCTCCCATTTGGACGGGCAGGGCGACACGGTTGAGCCCAGCGGCACCCAGCCGGTAGCGAAACTCTTCCTGCCGATGGCTGCGCCGATGGACGGGCGACCTGAGTAGGAAGTGATCCCGGACGGAGTCCACGACGAGGTCACCGGGTAGACGTACAGCGGCCGGTGGTGGCAGCTAAACGACCACGAGTTGAATAGCCCAAGCTCGGCGCCCAGTACGGTGTCGTTGGATAGTGACGACAGGTCGAACTTCATGAACGATTCGGCGACGTTGGTGCCGCCGTCGAAGGTCCCGGCCCTGATCTCGTTGCTGGCGGAATTGTCACCAGAGACGTCAGTCTCCGCGAACGTCGTGCCTGTCGAGTTCAGCGACGTCACGCTCGGGTCGACGATCACCGGGTAGACCCGGCGCGGCGATCGCAGCCAGGCCCGGTCCAGCCGCATCACGATGACCGGGCGGCCCGAGACATCGGCCAGCCTGTAGCTGACGCCGTGCGACATCGCTCCGTCGCCCGACCGCGGATTGATGCGGGAATCGGTCATGATCCCGTGCTGGACGTACGCAAGCACTTTCCCTGAACGATCGGTGAACTCGATGAGCCCACCTGTCCCGATATCTGCGGTGACACCGGCTAGTCGCAGCGGAAATACCCAGGTGGAAGGTGCCCGCGCGGAGTTCAGCACGAGCTGTTCTGTGACCGCGCGGGCCTCCGCCGAGAAGCGGACGCCACTGTCCTGGCGCACGCCCTGGTATGTGACGACGTTCTGGGCGGCGACTCCGGCCGTGTGCGCCGCGCCGGCCACGCCGAAGCCGACGCCGGACGAACCCGCGAGTGGCAGCCAGACCAGTCGCGCCGCGTCAGCGTACCCGGCGAAGACCACCGGCTCGGCGGCAGCGGCCTCCCGCCAGCCGCCTACAGGTGGAGCAGGCGACGACAACGCCGACTGCGACCCGGAACCGCTCCGAGGCACGAGCGTCAGGTTTATCCGGTCCCACCGGCCACCAGGGAGGCGGTAGTTGACCGGGTCCTGGAAGAGCATGGCTGTCCTCGTGCCGCTCGGATTGGCATAGACCAGCTTGTCCGCGGCCGACAGCGAAGGCAGGAGCCTGCTGAGCCTGGGCACGAAGCCGGC
>DATNEK010000294.1:0-3227 GCA_035553055.1 Streptosporangiaceae bacterium
CGTGCCCTCGCTCACCGAGGGTCTGGCCGGCGTGATCGCTGTCCACCTCAACGGCCTCACTTGCGACGTGCCCGGCCTGCGTCGCGCACGGCCGGGCCTGCGGATCGTCGAGGATGCGGCGCAGGCATGGGGGGCTCGATATCCGGACGGATCCGCCGTCGGCTTGGCGGCCGACGCCTGCGTGTTCTCCTTTAGCGCGGCTCGATGGCCGAACGCGGGCGAACTCGGCTGCCTGGTCACCCAGCGGACGAGCCTGCACCAGCGGGCCGTCGAGATGACACAGCATCCGGTTCGCCAGCTGCTAACCGGAACCGTCGCGCCCAAAGACGATCATCTGATGACGCGAGTCGCTCCGGTCGTCGCGCTCATGGGTGCTTATGCCTTGCAGCGCCACGCTTCGCAAGCGCCGCTCTTGCGGCGGGCCGGCAGCCGCCTGGCAACCGAGCTAACCCTGGCCGATCTAGATGTGCTCTCCGACGCCGCGGTGCACGCGCCAGGCGTTATCGCGGTGAAGGCGCATCCCACGCGGGTCAGAGCCGCGGTACGGGAAATATCGCTTGGCCGGGGCGTCACGATCGCGTCGATCGACCACGCCAGGATGCACGCGCATCCCGAGGCCCGGGTCGACGCGGACCTGCGAAGGCTCGCACGTTCGATCACCACGGTCACGATCGCGGCTCATGGTCGCTAGAGGCGCCGAATCTCGCGCCGCCAGTCCTAGCCTGGCCACAGGTCCGCGATGTCACGGGCATATGAAAACGGCCCCGGCATCGAGCCATTATCAGGCTCACGGCGTTGTCAGCAGTTGCTCCGGGCTTTGGCGCCGGCGAACCTGGCGCGGAGCCAGTTCACAACCTGGGTCTGGGCTTCGACGTGGGTCGTCACGTGGTCCCCTGGATAGCTGGTGAACAAGGTAGTGACGCCCATCGCGCACCACCGGTGGTGCAGCGCTGCCTCGACGCGCCAGGGGATGACCTCGTCGGCCTTGCCGTGGTACTGCAGCACCGGCACACGCGGCCGGATGGCGCCGACGTCGTTGGCGGTGAGCACCCGCCGCCACCTGGCCTCGTGTATCGGGTTGATCCGCCCGACCGTGTAGTCCTGAATCCGCTTGCCGGCATAGGTGACAAGCGCCTGCTCCTGGCACATCTTGTCGAGCCTGGCCATCGCGGCCCGCCCGGATCGGGTGAGATCGCTGAGCAGATGCCGCGCCGGGTAGGCGGCGTTGAAGCCGAGCGCGGCGCCGCCGAGGAAGGCGAAGAAGGCGCTCCCGTTCAGGTGCGCGGCGACGGCTTGCAGGTTCGCTGGCGTGCCGCCCATGGCCACTCCGCGCAGCCGCAGGTCTGGTGCGTACCTGGGCTGAAGCTGAGCGGCCCAGCCGGCCGCGCCGCCGCCCTGGGAGTAACCCTCGATCCCCATCGCGGCCTTGGCGCTCAGGCCAGCACCGGGCAGCACGGTGGCGGCCCGCAGCGCGTCGAGCACCGCGTATCCCTCCGCGATGCCCACGGCGTAGGTTTCATCGCCTGGCGGGCCGAGCCCCGGATAGTCGGTGACGGCTACCGCCCACCCCTGCGCCAGCAGGTTGTCCACCGCGAACTGCTCGTCGTAGGTACCGCTCGCCATCTCCCGCGACGGCGCGCACTGATCTCCCCAGCCCTGGGTGCCGGACGCGTAGGCGACGATCCTGCGGGTGCCTGCGTGCGCGAGCGCCGGGACGAGCACGGTCCCCGACACCGCGGTGCGGGCACCTGACACGGTCGTCGATAGGTACAGAACCTGCCATGCCCGCGCGCCTGGCACCGGCGAGGCTACCGGGCGGCACCGGATGAGGTCACCGTGCCGGCCGCGCGGAAGCGGGCGCGGCGGCACGTAGAAGGCGTTGCCCGCTGGGGCCGTCGAACACTTACTTACCGTGGAGATACTTACCGTGGAGACCGCGACGTGGACCGGCTTCGCGCCATGGGGTGCGGCGAAACCCACAAGGGCTAAACCGCAGCCGGCGACCGCGATCCTGCGTGCCGTTCTGCTCATGATCTTGTCCTATGGCCTTGGTCCGCCGGCCTCGGCCGCCAGCGCGCCGTGGGCGCCCTACTTACCCGCTGGTAACCGGTTAAACATCTGGCAGCACACCGGCACCACTCCACTTTTCTCTGCCATACCCCCAAGAGAGCGAATCGGCATGTCGGCGAGCGGGTAACGCCGACAACGTGCACGGTTGCGGCGCGCGTGACGCGGCGAGCGCGGGAGGTGGCGCAGGTGCGGGAGCTAATCGGCGGGGCGGCTGGTCTCGGATGGGTTGCGGTCAAGGCCGTGCTGCTGTTCGCTGTGGCAGTAATCGGCCTGCGCCTAGGCGAACGCCGGACGCTTGCTCAGCTCAGCGCCTTCGATTTCACGGTCGCTGTCGCCATCGGCTCGATCATCGGCCGGACCGTGACGGCGGCATCGACATCGTTCGCCACCGGGGCCGTCGCCTTGGTGACGCTCCTGGTTGTGCACCGCCTTGTCGCACTTGCCAGGCGGAACAGGCAGATCGCACGCGCCGTTGACCACCAGCCCCGCGCGCTCATCGCCGACGGCAAGGTCCGGCAGCGGGAACTGGCCAGGGCCGGACTCACGCTTGCGGACGTGTATGTCCTGCTGAGGCAGCACGACATAAGCGATCTCAGCCAGGTCGGATACCTGCTCTACGAACCCGGCGGCCAGACGACCCTGATCCCCGCTGACGAAGAACCAGGCCAAGTAATGCGGCAAGGTCTTGCCGCCGCCGGATGCCTTGACGACGGCGAGCCAAACGTCAACTCACCAACGTCCGGGTAGGCAGGCTTGCGAGCCTGGCTGCTGGCCGCGAGGATCCGTTGTTATCACGTAGTGTTTTCCGTCGACGTAGCGTTTTCCGCGAATATGACGGAAAACGCTACGTTGACGGAAAAGGCTACCCCGAAAGGTTAAGCCGGCCCGTTCGCACGCCCGGCCACGTGGGCGTTAGGTGGGGTTGGCTAGTTCGATGGTTCCGCCTTTGACGACGTACTTGATCGCTGTGGGGTCGGCGAGGGCTCCTATGTCGCTCAGCGGGTCGCGGGTCAGCGCGAGCAGATCGGCGAAGGCTCCTGGCTCAAGGGTGCCGAGCTTGCCGGGCAGGCCGACGATCTGTGCGCCTACGGTGGTCGCCGACCTGATGATGTCGATCGGGGCCTGGATCTGGGAGCGGATCACGAACTCCTGGCTCT
>DATNEK010000295.1:0-4865 GCA_035553055.1 Streptosporangiaceae bacterium
ATCCATCGCGGCACCTGACTGATCTGGCGCGATGAATCCGGGAATCCATCGCAGCCGCGGCAGACCGCCCGGGCACGCGGCCAGCACCCCGCACGACGGCAACCCGCATTACAGAGAACCCCGGCAACCCGCAGTGCGGCGACCCGGCCGGGCCAGCTGGAGCTCAGGCTGGCTTGCCGAGCGGCAGCGGGCAGAAGACCGGGTAACTCTCGCCCTGCGTGTTAGCGGCGAATCGGGCGGTTACTGGCTGGCCCGCTCGCAGGTCGATGAGTTCGGCTTCGTCGCGCAGCCGCAAGCCGGTGGCCAGCCAGGGACCCTCGTCGAGTTCAACGAGCGCGGGAACAGCCAGCGGACCGTCGCCTCGCTTCTGGTGCACCACAGCCCAGCTCACCAGCCTGCCGAGGCCGCAGGCGCGGGCCCACCGCAGCGTGGCGTTCTCGCCGCAGGCCGGGCAGCCGCTTGTGCCTGGGGCCAGCCACCGGGCGCAGCCGTCACAGCGCTTGATCATCAGCTCGCCGCGGGCGGCACCGGCCAGGAATTCGGCGCTTCTCGCGTCCGCCCTCACCACGCCGACGCTCTCGACGCCGCCAGGCTGACCCGGCAGTGCGTCGGCACCGGCCGGCTGCCTGGCAGGCGGCTCCGGTGCCTGACTCACGCGGGCGAAATCTTCTCCCTTGTATTCAGAACGTGCGCTGGTCGCCGCGCTGACCGCGCTGGACGTCGAGGCTCGCCGCTGGTGCGGGCTGAGTATCAGCGTCCCGTGGTGGTTGAGTATCCCGCCATTGCCGCTGACCAGGATCAGGTCTGCGGCCGGTGACTGGCGGTCGCCGCCGTCGCCGCGCGCCTGGATGATCGCCTCGGATAGCGGAGTGAACCCCCACATGTAGTAGCCGGACAGATGGCCGCCGCCGGTGTTCAGCGGCAGCGATCCGCCCGGTGCCAGCGCCCCGCTCGCCACGAACGGCCCGCCCTCGCCCTTCGCGCAGAACCCGTAGTCCTCGAGGGTCACCAGCACCGTGTAGGTGTAGCAGTCGTAGATCTGGCACATCGTGATCTCGGCCGGGCTAATCCTTGCCATCGCCATCGCTGCCCGCCCGGCCTGGACCGCGCCGGTGACGAGCCCGAAGTCACTGCCGCTGGCCATGTCGTGGCCGGGATGACCCTGCCCCCAGCCCCAGACGTGGACCGGCGGCTTCGGGCCACGAGCGAGGTCAGGCGCCGTGATGATCACGGCGATCGCCCCGTTCGACACGAGCGAGCAGTCGAGCAGGTGCAAGGGCTCAGCCACCCACCGCGACCGCTGATGATCGGCGATCGTGATCGGGTCTTTGTGCTGGGCGAGCGGGTTACCGGCCGCCCACTGCCGCTCCGCGACCGCGATAGCGCCGAGCTGCTCACTTGTGGTGCCGAATCGCTGCATGTGCCGCCTAGCGGCGAGCGCGTAGTACACGGTCACGCTGCGGAATCCGTAGCCGGCGGCCAGCCCGCCGAAACCTACCCGCTGTGTTGGCTCGGGGGGACGACCTCCCGAATCCCCCCGTGCGGTGCCCTGCCGGTCCCGGTCCGCGGTGGCGAACGCGCTGCCTGCGGGGACGCCCTCGCGCAGCGGTGTATCGGCGAACACGCACGCGACGGCGCGAGCCATGCCGCTTGTCACGGCGAGAACCGCCGTCTGGACGGCCATCACCGCGGACGCGCCGAAGCTGTTGACCACCGAAAGCAGCGCTAGGTCGCGCAGGCCGAGCGCGGTGGCGAGCCCCACATCGAGCCCGCCGGTGATGCCGGGGCAGATCAGCAGGCCGTCGATGTCGCGCAGCGCCAGTCCGGCGTCATCGGCAGCCAGCCTGACGGCTGTCGCTGCTAGCCGCCGCTGGCTGATGCCGAAGACCCGGCCAAGGTCGGTCATGCCGAGTCCGGCGATCACCGCGCTGGGTGCTGAGGCGTCCACTTTCGCTCGTGCTCCATTCCTCGCCAGGCGCATCAGCTTCGCCGGCCGCGTCGGTGCAGGTCAATGCGTGCACCTTGCTGATATTCTGATACCCCGTGGGCTGGTGGGGTCAGCACCGCCGGCACGGACCACGGGAGCCAGTTTGGCGACGTCATCGTATGGCCAGCGACAAGCCGCGTCGCGACCAGCATGGTCACGACCTGCATCGTCACGATCAGCATCGTCACGACCAGCATCGTCACGACCAGCACTGACCACGCACATCTTCGTGACCGGGGGTGTGACCTCAAGCCTAGGCAAGGGACTCACCGCATCCAGCCTTGGTCGGCTGCTGAAGATGCGCGGGCTCCGGGTCAGCATGCAGAAGCTCGACCCCTACTTGAACGTCGACCCAGGCACGATGAACCCGTTCCAGCACGGCGAGGTCTTCGTGACCGATGACGGCACGGAGACCGACTTGGATGTCGGGCACTACGAGCGTTTCCTCGACACGAGGCTGCCCGGCTCATCGAACGTGACGACCGGCCAGGTCTACTCGAGCGTGATCGCCAAGGAGCGCAGGGGCGACTACCTGGGCGACACCGTCCAGGTCATCCCGCACATCACCAACGAGATCAAGAGCCGCATCATCGAGATGGGCGGGCCGGAGACCGACGTGGTTATCACCGAGGTCGGCGGCACCGTCGGCGACATCGAGTCGCTGCCATTCCTTGAGGCGATCAGGCAGATCAGGCACGAGATAGGCAGGGACCGGTGCTTCTTCCTGCACGTCTCGCTGCTGCCCTACATCGGCCCATCGGGCGAACTCAAGACCAAGCCGACCCAGCACTCGGTTGCCGCGCTTCGCAGCATCGGCATCCAGCCAGACGCCATCGTGTGCCGGTCAGACCGGCCGATCAGCGGCGGTCTGAAGCGCAAGATCAGCCTGATGTGCGATGTCGATGAGGAAGCCGTCGTATCGACCCCTGACGCTCCTTCGATTTACGACATACCGAAGGTCTTGCACTCAGAGGGGCTCGATGCCTACGCGGTGCGCAGGCTCGGGCTACCGTTCCGCGACGTGGACTGGAGCGACTGGAACGAATTGCTAGGCCGCGTGCACCGTCCGGCGAGGAGTGTCACGATCGCGTTGGTTGGCAAGTACGTCGACTTGCCGGACGCGTACTTGTCCCCGGCCGAGGCGCTGCGGGCAGGCGGCTTCGGCAACGATGCGAAGGTCAACATCAGATGGGTGCCGAGCGACGACTGCCAGACGCCGGAAGGCGCCGCCCGTCAACTCGACGGCGTCGATGGCATCTTGATCCCCGGCGGGTTCGGTGTCCGGGGCATCGAGGGCAAGATCGGCGCGGTCAGGCACGCGCGGTTGAACAAGATCCCGATACTCGGGCTCTGCCTCGGGCTGCAATGCATGGCGATCGACGTCAGCAGGGACGTCGCAGGCCTGGACGGCGCGAACAGCGCTGAGTTCGACCCGCAGACGCCCTACCCGGTAGTCGCAACGATGGCCGACCAGGAAGACGTCGTCGCTGGCGAGCGCGACATGGGCGGCACCATGCGGCTCGGGCTCTACCCGGCGGCGCTGGCTGAAGGCAGCATGGTCAGGCGGCTCTACGGCGCTGAGATCGTGCACGAACGGCACAGGCACAGGTATGAGGTCAACAACTCCTATCGCGCCGCGCTTGAGGCGGCCGGGTTGATCTGCTCTGGCCTGTCACCTGACGGGCGGCTGGTCGAGTTCGTCGAGATGCCGGAATCTGAGCACCCGTTCTTCGTCGCCACCCAGGCGCACCCCGAGTTCCTGTCCCGGCCCACCAGGCCGCATCCGCTCTTCAGCGGTCTCATCGCGGCCGCGATCGAGCACTCAAGGTCGCGGCCAGCGACGCAGTCGGTGGCCGCGGTAGGCGGCGGCCGTTCGGTCGCAAGCGCATGACCGTCGTGCCGGAGGCGCGCAAAGTGGACGTGCCGGAGGCGCGCAAATGAGCACAGCCTGGCTGTCGGATCTGGCGGAAAGCTGGCCGGTGGCGGCTACCGACGTGATCGCGAAGAGCAGCATCGTCAAGGTCAGGCGCGACTCCGTGGTGATGCCCGATGGCCAGAAAGCCGACCGCGACGTCGTTGAGCATCCTGGCGCAGTCGCCGTGCTGGCCGTCGACGATGACGACCGGGTCCTGCTCATCCGCCAGTACCGCCATCCGGTCGGTCGACTGCTCTGGGAGATACCCGCCGGCCTGCGCGACGTGCCAGGGGAGCCGTTGGTCGAAACCGCCCAGCGTGAGCTACTTGAGGAAGCTGGTTACATAGCCGCACACTGGCTTGTACTCGCGGACATATTTACCTCGCCAGGATTCAGCAATGAGCGGCTCAGAGTCTTCCTTGCCATGAAGCTCACGCTCGTCCCCGACGCCGAACGCGACTACGTTCCCAACCACGAGGAGGCTCACATAAAGATCGAGTGGGCACCGCTCGATGTGGTCGTCTCGCGGTTCCTCGCCGGAGAACTACACAACGGAGTGACAGCAGTCGGCGTGCTCGCGGCATACGTAGCGAGACAAGGCGGTTTCGCAGGGCTGCGCGGCACCGACGCACCGGAACGCTAGGAAGGACGCAGGTCATGAAGGTTGGCATTCCCAAGGAAGTCAAGAATCACGAGTACCGCGTGGCGATCACTCCGGCAGGCGTTCACGAGCTGGTCAGATCCGGGCATGAGGTCTACATCGAGCTGGATGCTGGCACCGGCTCATCCATACCTGACGATGACTTCGTCGCCGCTGGCGGTCAGATCCTGCCTACCGCCGATGACGTCTGGGGGACCAGTGACCTGATACTCAAGGTCAAGGAGCCGGTGGCGGAGGAATACCACCGGATGCGAAAGGACCAGGTGCTGTTCACTTACCTGCACCTGGCCGCATCCAAGGCT
>DATNEK010000296.1:0-26181 GCA_035553055.1 Streptosporangiaceae bacterium
ATCCATCGCGCTGCCGGGCCGCGCCGACCAGATGAATTCCCGAATCCATCGCACCCCGGACCGCGACGCGCGGTCGATTTCCTGCACGGCGGACAGCTGGTCGCTGGATATTGTTGGCGGGTACGGACAGGACGGCTTCGATGGATATCGCCAGGCGCCGCGAGCTTGCCAGCCGGCTGCTTGATGGCTATGTCCACGGCCCGGCAGCGGCGACCGAGGCGACGGCCAGGGCACTGGCGAAGGTGGCAGCCGCCCAGGCCGTGGTGCTTGTCGAGGGCGTCAGCGATCAGATCGCGGTCGAGACGCTCGCGTCGCGTCGTGGCCAGGATCTAGGTGCGGAAGGCGTCGTGGTCGTGCCGATGGGCGGCGCTCACGCGATCACGCGCTACTTGAGGCAGTTTGGCCCGGCCGGAGCTGGATTGCGACTGGCGGGCCTGTGCGATATCGGCGAGGAAGACATCTTCCGGCGCGGTCTGGCCAGTGCCGGCGTCGGCTCGCCCCAGACGCGGGCAGGAATGGAGCGGCTAGGCTTCCACGTCTGCGTCAAGGACCTGGAAGACGAGCTAATCCGCGCGATCGGCGCAACCGAAGTCGAGGCGCTCATTGACTCTCAGGGAGATCTCAAGTCGTTCCGCAGCTTGCAACGTCAGCCCGAGTGGCGCGGTCAGCCTGCCGAGGCTCAGCTACGGCGGTTCCTCGGCAGCGGCGCCAGGCGCAAGCTCAGGTACGCTCGCCTGCTGGTTGGAGCCGTGGAGATGCACCGGCTGCCGCATCCGCTTGAAGCAGTGCTTGCCAGGACATAGCCGCGGTGCGAGCCGACCGGCCAGGGCCGTTGTCCGCCAGGCGGCCTGATGTCAGCTTTCTGTCAGTGGGTTGTCGTCTGGCTTGAGCGTCAGTTGCGGGCTCGCGGCGGCGATCGTGTCCCAGTCGTATCGCATCGGGATGAGCTCGCACCTGGACCAGGCTTCATGCTGGTCGGTGTAGTGCGGGCTCAGCGGATCTCCTGATGCGCCGCCGACGACGATCCAGCTGCAGTTATCCCAGTTGCCTACGTCGAACACGTACCGAGCCACGGCGCCGTAGACTGCGGCTGGGCCGGATTCTGCTCGGCATCCGGTTGCCCAGACGGTGTCGTTGTCGCCGCCGACGCCCGCACCCGCTGGACTCAGCGCCGTTGGCGCGTCCGGCAGCGCGAGCGTGAGCGGATGGGTCAGCGCGGCGCTGTGCTGGCGTTGCCAGGGCACGTCTGGCGCCTGCATAGCGATGGCGTCGAGCGCTTCGGCAAGCAGCTCATTCCAGGTGCTTCCGCCGGTCAGCGTCAGATCTTGCGATCGCAGCAGTGCGGGCAGTACCCACCAGAGATGGCTGACCACCGAAACGCCGCCAGGTACCGCCATCAGCTCGGTGTTCGTCGCCGCGGCGAGGCCAGATCTGCTGGCCACGATGTTGGCCAGCGCCCAGCGCAGCCGCGAGTAAGCGGCGGCGCCGACCGAGTCGGGCGACATGCGCCCGTCCCAGGCGAGCACCACCTTCCTCACGGCCCGGGCGTTCGCGCTAGCGGGCGTGACGGCAACGAGAGCGCCGCGGAAGAGCTGACCGGGCACGCTGAGGTCATCGCGATGAATCCTCGCCATATCCTGCGGTGATGCGAGTCCGAGCCCGGCGATGAGTTCTTCTATTCTCCTGGCCCGGTAGGGCGGCTGGGCGTCGGTGCAAAAGTAGTCACCCGTACCGGGGACCGTGGTTACGACGCGGTTGTTCGCTGTCACCAAGTAGCCGCGGGGCGGATCATCGGCACGCGGCATCTGCGCGGCGGGAATCATGCCGTCCCACTCGTAGTCGCCTGTCCACCCAGGTACTGGCAGCCAGCCATTGACAGCGGGCCGCCGCGGGACCGTCGCCCGCACCAGGTGGCCAATGTGGCCGCCAGTATCCGCGGCGACAAGATTGTGGTCGATCAGCCCCCAGCCGCGCACGGCCTGGAACAGTGAATCTACCGAGTCAGCGCGCATCATCGGCAGGAGGCATTCAAACGACCGGTCGAGGCATGCGAACTGGACCGACTTGAGCGTCACGGCCGTGCCGCGTGCCGGATCTCCGGCGACGATCGGACCGTGGATGGTCTCGATGACGTCCACGCCGGCCGGGTCCGCGCCGCGAACCTTGATCTCCTCGGTTGCCGTCGCGGCCTGCAGCCAGGCGCCCTTGTGCCGGTACCTGGACGGATCAGCCGGGTCGAACTGCTCGACGTACAGATCGTGGATGTCGGCGTTCGCGTGAGTGACGCACCAGGCCACGGCCTCGTTATGCGCGAAGTGCGGGAAACCAGGCACGCCTGGGATGCTCAGGCCGATCACGTCGAACTGGTCGCAGCCCAGATGCATCTGCGCGTACATGCCAGGCAACTCGAAAGAGCGGTGCGGGTCGCCGGCCAGCAGGGGCCTGCCTGTGGTAGTGCGACCGGGTGCCAGCGCCCAGTTGTTGCTCCCGCCGCCGGTCTCGGCACCGGCGGCGAGCAGGCTGAGTGCGCGGATCGGCTCGTGGAGATCGGTCAGGCTCGCGATCCACCGGCTGGCGTCGGCACCGGGCGGGATGCAAAGGCGGTCGGCCCCGCCGTCGTCGTACCGCAGCTTGCTAACAGCATCAGGGCCGACGACGCCGAGCGCCGCCGCCCGCCAGAGCTTGAACCAGACAGAACCCATCAGGTAGCCGCGCTGCCGCATCGCGGCTATGCAATGCCAGCCCTCCCAGGGCTCCGGTGTGCTTGCGACCAGGCCGTACTCGAACGGAGCCGGGTGCGTCCGCAGCCAGGCATTGACGCCAGCCGCGTAGGCATCAACCATGGCCCTGGCCTCGGATCCGAGCGCTTGATAATCCCTGACCGATGCCGAAGCGGCTCGCAGCCGCCGGGCCAGCCGATCGGCCGCCAGGCCCGCCGCGCCCACCCACTCGGCCCATCTGCCTTCCATCTGCTTCCTGGCCGCGTCCATTTGCCAGAAGCGGTCCATCGCGTGCGCGTAGCCCTGCCCCACGAACGCGTCATGAGCCGAGTGCGCCCGCACATGCGGGATCCCCCACTCGTCGCGGTACAGGCGGACCGGCCTTTCGACCCAGCCACCCAGGCGCGGCACTCCCCAGCCAGCCGGGACACCAGAATGGTCCATCGAGGCCCTCCTAAGCACTACTCCTTCAGCGCGCCCTGACCTGTTCTCAGAATGTACTTCTGGAACACGAAGAAAACGATGGCGACCGGGATCGTCATGGCGACCGCCGCGGCGAGCTTGAGCGGGTACTGGGTCGCCGCGCCGAGCTGACCGCTGACCAGCCGGCCGACCCCAGTCGTCAGCGTGTCGAGCGCCGGATTCTCATGCGCGATCAGAATGTCGGAGAAATCATTCCAGGAACCCTGGAACGACAAGATGGTGAGCGCCATGAGGGCCGGGCGAGCCATCGGCAGCACGACTGACCAGAACACGCGGAACATGCCAGCCCCGTCGATCTTCGCTGCTTCCTCAATGCTCGCCGGTATAGACTCGAAGAACTGCTTCATGATGAACACGCCAGTGGCATCCGCCAGCAGCGGGATGATGAGACCTGGGTAAGTGTCGTAGATTCCCAAAGTCCTGATAACGAGGAACTTAGGTATTAGCAGTACCACGCCGGGTACCGCCATGACGGCGATGATAGCGGCAAAAACCGCGCTGCGGCCCCGGAATCTGAGCCGCGCAAGCGCATATCCGGCCATCGAATCGAAAAGGATCCGGCCTGCGGTGACGAACACCGCCACGACGACCGAGTTCATAAACCAGCGCGGAAAGTCCTGCTGGCCGAGCGTGGTAAACGCGGAGACAACCCAGTTGCGCGGGATCGGGTTCACCGGATTGTTCACCGAATCGGTCTCGGATTTGAATGAGGTACCGAGCTCGAGCAGGAACGGATAAATGTACAAGAATGCGAATATCAGCAGGGTGAGATACAAGCCAGCCCGCAGCCAGGGCTGCTTGCGGCGCCCGGCCATGCGCGTCGCTCGCGGGATCACCGTGTCACCCCCCGGACCACGGGCGCCGCCCGCGAGCCTGGGTGGGCGAGTCGTGCTCACGCAGGACCAGACGCTGCAGCACGGTGAAGATCACGATGATGGCGAAGAGAATGAAAGCGATCGCGGCTCCCTGGCCCCATTGCTGGTCGCCGAACGAGACCTGGTAGGCCAGGTAGGCGGGGGTCAATGTGGTCCCGGCCGGGTTGCCCTGCGTGATCAGGAACACCTGGTCGAAAACTTGCCAGGTTCCGATCAGCCCCAAAGTGAGAACCAGGAACAGCGCCGGACGGATCAAGGGAAGCGTGATCCGGCGGAACCGGGTCCAGGCACCCGCCCCGTCCACGATCGCCGCCTCCTCGACCTGCTCGGAGATGCTGTAGAGCGCGGGCAGGAAAAGGAGCATGAAGGTCCCCGACGTCGTCCAGATCGCGAGGACGATCAGCGTCACCATCGCGACGCTCGGACCCGCGAGCCAGTCCCACCAGGAGACGCCGAGCAGCCCGTGGCTGGTCAGCGCCGAAGGCGGCGTGATCCCCGCGTCGCTGGCGATCATGTGCACCAAGCCGTTCGGATCGCTGAACCAGCTCGGTCCGTGGACGCCTAGATAGCCGAGCGCTCCGTTGATGACGCCAGTGTCAGCGAACAAGAACAGGAAGATCATGGAAACGGCGACCGAGCTGGTGACCGAAGGAAAATAAAAGGCGGTACGGAAGAACCCGCGTCCGCGCAGCGCCTTGCGGCTCACCACGATCGCCAGCGCGAGCGCGAGCGCGGTCTGCAACGGGACTACAAACAAGACATAGTAAAGATTGTCCCGGATACTCAGGCCCAGATCTTGCTGAGCGAGCCCGGACTGGGTCAATAGGGCCTCGTAGTTGGCCATGCCGACCGTTCGCACTCCGCCGGAGATCGGGCTGCCGATGCCGCTCCAATCGCTGACGCTGACCCAGGCGGCCATGACGATCGGGACGACGAGGAACACGACGAGCGCGACGATCGCCGGCGCGGTGAACAGCCAGCCAGCCGCCGCCTCACGGCGGCGGGCACGATGCCGGCGGCGGACCCCTTGCGTACCTGGGGCCCGCCGCTCGGGCGGCGCTAGCTGGCGCGTCGCCATGAGGTCATCTGGCCTGGCTCGCAAGTGGCGCGAGATTGTCCTGAGCCTTGGCCAGGATGGTGGCCGGGTTGGATGTCGCTAGCTGGGCCAGCGAGCCGTCGAACGCGGCAAGTGCCTGCGCGTCATTGGGCAGCGCGATGTCAGGATGCGCGTACGTCAGTTCCTTGGTGTGCACCGCGAGGTTGGGGAACGTCGACTGCCACGTGCCCTGCAGCGTCGCAAGCGACGGGATGACCCCGAACGCCTTCGAGAAAGCCATCTGCTGCTGTGGCGTCGTGAGGAATTTCACGAACTTCACGGCGCCTCCGAGATTGGCTGATGACCGCGGGATGCCCCAGCAGTTGGTGAAAGAAAGCGTCGCGGTCTTTCCGGTGGGTCCAGAAGGAATCGTGGCGACTTGGTAATGCACTTTCGGGTAGTCGGCCTGCATCGCGCCGACCATCCAGTTGCCGACGATGTCCATCGCGGCCTTGTTCTCGCCGAATGCCTGCCCGCTCCAGCCCGAAGACAGAGCCGGCGGGAACTTCAGAATGTTCTCGTCGAGCATCTTCTTCAGGAAGGCCAGCGCGGTGACGTTCTGCGAGCTGTCGAGGTCGACCTTGCCGTTCGAGCCGACGACCGTACCGCCGTTCTGGTACAGGAACTCATCGAGTTCCGAGTGGCTCTGGTCAAGCACGAGCCCGACTCGGCCATGCGTGGTGAGCTTCTTCGACACGGCGGCGAGCTGGCTCCAGTTCTTGGGAATGTCGGCGCTGGTCAGGCCAGCTTGGCGCCAGTCGGTTGTGTTGATATACAGAGCCAGCGTGCTGGCGTCCTTGGGATCGCAGATGAAGGTGCCCTTGTAAGTGAACGCCGCCCGGAGTGCGGGGTAGAAGTCGCCCGCGTTCGGCAGGGTCTGCGCGTACGGGTAGAGCGCATTGTCCTTGGCATAGTTCTGAAAGCTGCCAGGATCTAGGTAGAAGACATCCGGCGGGTGCCCGGCCGCGAAGCCCTGCGCCAGTTGCTGTGTCAGGTTAGACGCCGCGATCACCTTGACCTTGATGCCGCTTTGCTTGGTGAACGCGGATGCCGCTGCGTCAACGGCCTTGGTTTCCGCCGGACCGCTCGAGCCGAACATCAGCGTCAGCGGCGCTTTGCTTACCTTGGCGGCCGATGAGCCGGTCGACCCGGAGCTGCACGCCGCGACGGCCGCGAGCATGCCACCGACAGCAGCGGCGGACAGTAATGCCTTGCTGTATTTCATTTTAGAATCCTTCGTTTCATCTCGGGAGTCCCGGCAACGCCAGGAGCAGGGGTGCGCCGGTTAAGGACGCATCGCCAGCCGAATCGCGCAGTATCAGCCGGGGCTCTAGCAGCACCATGTCCGGCGCGTCGGCATCGGCAGTTGGCCCGTCCTGCAGCTTGCGCAGGCAGTCGAGGCAGGCGCTCGCAGCTTCGGCGAGCGGCTGGGCCACGGTGCTCAGTCCGGCAGCGGCCGCCGCCGCTGAGTCGTCGAAGCCGATTACAGCCATGCTTGACCCCGGTGCCAGGCCGCGTGCCGTCAGCAAAGACCAGGCGCCAAGCGCTATCACGTCGCTGACGCACACGAACGCATCGGGAGGGCTCGGTGACTCAAGAAGCTGAGCACAGGCGGATCGGCCAGCAGCGAGAGTGTTGTCTGTCCGTACGGTAAGCCCATTCGTAGGCAGGTCAGCTTCGCGGCAGGCTGCCTCCCAGCCAGAACGGCGGTCATCGCCGACACCTGACCCTTCCGGCCAGCCGAGGAAGGCGATGCGACGGTACCCGCGGCCAATCAGGTGACGGCTGGCGGCGTGCACGCCACAGGCTCCGTCGACATCCACCCATGAGTGCCTGGCCGCAGAGCCCCACGGACGGCCGAACGTCACGAATGGGATGTTCTGATCGTCCAGCCAGGCGGTGCGCTTATCCCCGGTATGCGTGCCGGTGAGCACGAAGCCGTCCAGGTCATACTCGCCGAGAAGGCTTTCGTACGTGCTGATTTCAGCATCGTCGCTACCGGCCGTGTAGACCAGGGTCCGGAACCCGCGGAGCTGGGCGCGTTCGGTGAGTGCGTGCAGGAATCCGTGCTCCACCTCCCCTCTGTCCTCGGCGGGTGTCTGCAAGCCAACGGCAATCAGGTACGACCGCCCTGTGCGCAGCGTCTGGCCTGCCTTGACCGGGCGGTAGCCAGTCCTGGCGATGACCGCTTCGACGCGGCGCCTGGTTTCATCGCTAACCAGGTGCGGTGCGTTGAGCACATTGGACACCGTCTGCCGGGAAACGGCAGCCTCGCGCGCGACGCTCTCGAGCGTGGGACGCGCCGGGCGCCCGCTTCGGACCATCTGCAACCTAAGGCGACTCGGTGGGAATAGCATAAAAGCTGTATTGAACGTTCAAACTAACTAGATATACTTAAGTCCGTCTTAGATTGGGTGTCAAGCGTCCGCCGCAGATCCGCTACCCATGGGACACAGCATTGATGCAAGATGAGGGCCAGCCATGGCTGCATGATCTGATCACTGTGCTCAGCGCCCCAACGATGGCGCTGAGCGAGCAGAGCGGACAGATGCGCAGGTCAGGTGCGCAGGGCGTGATGCACGCTCACTCGCGGGTGCTCTCCGAGGCGGTACTTGAGATCGACGGCGCGCAGCCTGCGCCGACCAGGTCAGGTCTTCTGTCGGCGAGTACCGCGTTGTTCGCGTCCATTCCGAGGCAGACAGCGGGCGACTCTGTCGACCCAGCGGTCTGGCTAGAGCGGCGGCGCACGGTGAGCGTCGGCACAGTCGATGAGGTCGTGCGGGTGACCGGCGGCACTCGCGCCCATGGAACCACGCGGGTCACCTTACGTGTCGCCGCTGACCTCGCCGTGCTGGCTGACATCAAATCCGGCCGCACCTGCCCGCCTGTGGTCATCACGGCGGGCTCAGGGCTTGAGTGGGGTGAAGGCCCGCTGAGGGTGCAACTGAACGGGCCTGGCGCGGTCGCGACAGTTATTGACGACGGCGAGGCACAGCTCACCTGGTGGGTCAAGCTCTCCGGCGGTTCGGTAGACGAAATCCGATGGCGGCTGACCGTGCACGACGCCACGGCCGTCGTCACTGCCCCGCCGGTAGCGCGGGTCAGCCGGATTTGGCTACCGAAGCCGCGGTCCGGCCAGCAGAGCCCGCCATCTGGGTCCGCGCAGCGAGGCGATCCTCCTGCCATGACGCACGGCGGACGCCCTTGGGAGCATGTGCGCGCGGATTGCGCCGACTCCAGGCTGCCGCGGCTTCTCGCCCGATCGATCGACGACGCGGCCGCGTTGCGCATGATGACGACGCTGGCGCCCGGCGAAGTTTTCCTTGGTGCGGGTACACCCTGGTTCCTGACGCTGTTCGGGCGCGACAGCATCTGGGCCGCGCGGCTGCTGCTCCCGTTCGGCTGGCAGCTTGCCAGCGGCACGTTGCGGGCGCTGGCGGCCTTCCAGGGCAAGCGAGTCGACCGCCAGACCGGCGAGGCTCCTGGCAAGATCCCGCACGAACTTCGGCCGACCAGCCGTGAGGCCGCGCACGCCGATGACCTGCCTGGGCTGTATTACGGCACCATCGACGCGACTCCGCTGTGGGTCTGCCTGCTGCACGACGCCTGGCGTTGGGGCATGCCCGCAGCGGAGGTGAGGGCACTGCTGCCGTGCCTCAACGGCGCGCTCGCGTGGATGCGGGATCACGGTGACGCGGACGGCGACGGCTTGCTTGAGTACCGCGACAGCGGGAGCGGCCTGGCCAACCAGGGCTGGAAGGATTCGCACGATGCGATACGTTTTCCCGACGGGCGAACAGCGTCACCACCGGTAACGCTCTGCGAAGTGCAGGGATACGCCTACCAGGCCGCGATTGCCGGCGCCGACTTGCTCGAGGCATTTAACGAGCCGGGCTCGGGCCAGTGGCGAGCCTGGGCGGGCCGCCTCGCTGAGGCGTTCAGGTCGTCCTTCTGGGTGACCGGCGCCGACGGAACCTACCCCGCGCTCGCGCTTGACGGGACAAAGCGCAAGGTCGACGCGCTCGCCAGCAACATCGCTCATCTCCTCGGCACCGGGTTGCTCACCGTCGAGGAGGAGAGCCGAATCGCGGAGCGACTCAGTCGTCCCGACATGAACTCCGGATTCGGGCTGCGCACCATGTCATCAGCCAGCGGCGGCTATTCGCCGCTGAGCTATCACTGCGGGTCGGTCTGGAGTCACGACACCGCCATCGCGATCAGCGGCCTCGTCCGCAGCGGGCATCACACGGCGGCAGCCTCGCTCGTCGACGGTCTGCTCGAGGCGGCCGCGGCGTTCGACTGGCGGCTTCCCGAACTGTTCTCCGGCCATGCGCGGGCCCAGATACCGTGGCCGTTGCCCTACCCGGCGTCCTGCCGACCGCAGGCGTGGGCGGCGGCCGCGTCCGGCGCCCTCGTCCAGGCCATCCTCGGTCTCGACGTCGACGTACCGGCCGCCGCGGTGCGGATGACGCCGCCCCGCCTGGACAGCCGCCTGAGCCTAACGCCACTGCGCGTCGATGGCCTCGTCGCCGGCCACGAGACCTTCAGCGCCGGCATCGACGCAGAAGGCTCCGGCTATGTCGACGGCCTATCGCTGGCGCTGGTGTCCCGCTAACACGGTTTCGGCGCAGGCGCGAGCACCTTTCCCGCCGGACCCGGACGTGCCGCCCGGTCAGCGGCGATGTGCACATTGCTGTTTGACAGCGCGTTTCCTGGGCAGATGGCAGCGGCATTTGCCGCCAGAAGAGGCGAGTGCCCTGGAAATGGAGCAGTGCTATGAGATCATTTGCCTGGTGTGCCGCAGCACTGGCCGCCGTGGCGCTCGGCCTGGTGAGCGCAGTTCTTCCCGCCGCCGCGGCCGGCGGTCCGTCCTTCGTCCACGGTGTGTTGCCCCCGCCGCCGGCTGGCTCGACCACAACGTCGAACCAGGCCGCTGAGCCGCAGATCAGGTCCGACGCTGCCGGTAACTTCTACATATCGTCAGAGAACGGGCTCGGATCGGGAACTGACGCCTGGTCATCCACGAATGGCGGGCGCACGTATACCTCATTGCCGCAGCCGAACGAGGTCTCGTCGACCTCGGGTGGCACTACCGGCCTCGCGCCAGGGGGCGGGGACACCGACCTGGCCACCGCTCCGGCGAAGAATGCCACAGGGCGTTACAACGTCTATGTCGCCAGCCTGACGCTCGGCAGCGTCACGGTCAGCCTGTCCCAGGACGGCGGCGCGACCTGGGCGAATGATGTGACCGCCGCCAAGGTGCCTGGCGATGACCGGGAATGGATCGCCGCCGCTGGCGCCAGCGGCTTCTATCTGTCGTACCACGCCATCTCGGCGGCGGATGAGATCGTGGTCAACCAGGGCCAGGTGGTGGCCGGTCAGCCCACCACGGTTCAGAGCTACGACGCCATCAACCCGGCTCAGACCGATATCTACCTTGGCACTGTTGATGACAACGAGATCGGCAATATCGCCGTCGACCCGCGGACCGGCGACGTGTACCAGATATTCGTCGGCTGCCCGCCCAGCGCTACCGAAATAGTCAGCTGCGCGGACTTCGACACCGCGTACATGGCCGTCGGGGTGCCTTCCACCACGGGCGGCGTCACCACCTTGTCCTTCACCGACTATGTCATCTCCCAGAACAGCAATGCCGCGGCCGGGTTCGGCAACAACTTCCCTGCCGTCGCTGTGGACACCGCTGGCAACGTATACGCCACATGGTCCGATGACCAGAATGTCTACCTGGCCTTTTCCACCGACGACGGTCAGGTCTGGAGTACTCCGCGCAGGGTCAACCAAGGGTCGTCTGCCACCACGGCGATCTTCCCCTGGCTGACAGCCGGACGCCCAGGCAAAGTCGACCTCACCTACTACGGCACGCCAGCCGCCGCGAACTTCCAGACCTGCGGCCAGACCGGCCAGTTCAACTGCATGAACGAGCCATGGTCTGTGTTCTTCGCCCAGAACCTGAACGTCCTCGGCGGCGGGTCCTGGACCCAGAGCGCTGTAACCCCCGTTGTGCACGACGGCGGGGTCTGCCAGGGCGGCGTCAGTTGCACGTCCAACGGCAACGACAACCGCGACCTCTTCGACGACTTCGGCATCGCCGCCAGCCCTAGCACCGGAATGGCGTCCATCACCTACAGCGATGACCAGTTCGCCGACAACACCGGCAGCGCCAATGCTGCCGAGTGCACAAGCGCCCAGAACAACACATCGGCCTGCGACCACACCGACTACGCCACCCAGAGCAGCGGCCACGGCATCTTCTGATCCAGATCTAGCTGCTCTGCTCTAGATCGGTCGCGACCGCGGATGAGGCTGGATAACCTCATCCGCGGTCGGCGTGGTAAAGCTGGCGCACCAGCCAGGGCGCCAGCCACTGCACTCCCTGCTGAGTGAGGTGGACGCCGTCGCTGCGCACCTGTACGCCGTCCACGGTCCAGGTGAAGACGCCGTTGGGGCACAGCTTGCGGCCGAAGTCAAGCACTTGGGTGCCTGGATGCGCCGCCACGACCGCGCGCAGCAGCCGGTTCCATGCGATCACCCGGATTGGATCGTCCTCCGGATACGGGCTGCCGTCCGGCCTCTCGCCGTCTCGGTTGTAGGGCTCGGTGGATACAACGACGCGCGCGCCGGTCGAACCCAGCAAGGTAATCGCTTTGCTGAGCAGGGCGGCCAGGTAACGGTCGTAAGCAGGGTCACCGACATGCTGCCACTGGCCCTGGTAGTAGCGATCTACAAGCTCCCAGCGGCCGACCATGAGCAGCACCTCATCGGGACGGCTGGCCCGCAGTTGTCTCAGCCAGCGCCGCGGCCACACGTCGCAGATGGGGTTGTCCGGCCAGGTCTTTCCGAGAACGCGGAAGGGGCCGCCGGTCGCGATGCCGCAGCCAAGCACCGAGTAGTCGGTGAACCGGATGCCCGGTTCCGGCGGCATGTAGTACATCAGCGTCAGCGAAACGGAGTCGCCGAATACGGCGACACTGAGCGGGCCGTGCAGGCTAATAGTCCGTGGCGTGGCCGCAGGCGCCCGTGGCCGCGCCAGCTTGGCTGGCACCAGAAGGGGAGGAACAGTCAGCCCGTTCGCGGGCAGTTGCGGCACCGCGACTTGCGCCACCGGGGCTGGTACTGCCCAGGCCGCGATGGCGATGACCGCGGCAACACCAACGGCGGCTGCCGGGAGCACGTGCCGGGGACGCACCCGGACGCGCTGCGCGGGACGTTCGATCAGCACGAACGAGGCGCAGGCGAGCACGCCGGTGACCCCGGCGCGCAGTGCGGCGAGCAGGTAGCCGTGCAGGCCGGTGCGTTCGCCGTCCAGCGCGAGGTAAACCGGCCAATGCCATAGATACAGGCCATAGGAGATGCGGCCGATGCCGACCAGCGGGCGGGTCGACAGCAGACGCGCCACCGGCTGCTCGGTATCGAGGACGACACCGGCCACCAACGCCGCGGCCGCCAGCGCCACCAGCAGCAGCAGGCCGTGCCTGAACTCGCTGGGGGCGCCATCAGCGACCGTCGCGACACCGGCTAGCACCGCGAGCCCGCAGATCGAAAGCAGCGGCGGGAGCGGCCGGTGCCCGGCAGGTTGCGGCGACCGCGCGCCGGACGGGTTGGCGGCCCGCCATCGCCAGGTTGGTGCCAGCAGCGCCGCGAGGGCCGCGCCGGCGAGCAGTTCCTGGGCGCGCGTATCGGTACCGAAGTAGACCCTTCCCGGGCTGGCAGCCCCGGCCAGGACATACGTGGCTATCGCGGACGCCGCTACGCCCGCGATAGAAAGCACCAGCAGGCGCCGCCGTCTGACCGCGCGGCACGCGAGCAGCAGAAGCGGCCAGACGAGGTAAAACTGCTCCTCAACCGCGAGCGACCAGGTGTGCTGGAGCGGCGATGGCGTCCCGCCGCGAGCGAAGTAGTTCGTGCCCTGCAGCGCCCAGCGCCAGTTGCCAGACCACAGCGCCGTGCTGATCGCGTCCCAGCGCAACGCGGCGACCGAATCAGGAAGGAACAGCGGACGCGCCGCGACCACCGCGACGATCATGACCAGTGCGGCGGGCAGCAGCCGCCGGGCACGGCGCGTCCAGAATCCGCCCAGGTCGATCCGACCCGTAACCACGAACTCGTCGTAGAGCAGGGACGTAATCAGGAAACCGCTGAGGACGAAGAAAACATCGACACCGACGAAACCACCAGGCAGAAACGGGATACCAGCATGAGTGGCCAGCACCGCGAGTACGGCAAGAGCACGGATACCGTCGAGCGGGCGGAGACGACGATCCTGATCCACAAAAGCGCACGCCTTATGCCGAGCTGCCTTCCAGTTCGGTCATTGTAGCGGCGTAGCACCCGATTTCCGCAGCGCGGCACAACGGTCGGCCGCTAGAGAATGCGAGTCTGGTGGCCAGCCCAGTACCGGTCGCGCAGCAGCCGTTTGTACAACTTGCCGGTCGGATAGCGGGGCAGCTCGTCGACGAAGTCCACGGTGCGCGGGCACTTGAAGTGCGCCAGCCTGTCCCGGCAGTAACCGATCAGCTCGGCCGCCAGGTCAGGGCCCGCGGCGGCCGGATCGGCGGGCTCGACCACCGCCTTGACCTCCTCGCCGAGGTCTTCGTTAGGCACGCCGATCACGGCCACGTCAAGCACGGCCGGGTGAGTCGCCAGCAGGTTCTCGGTCTCCTGCGGGTAGATGTTCACGCCACCGGAAATGATCATGTAGCTCTTCCGGTCGGTGAGGTACAGGTAGCCTTCGGCGTCGACGTGACCCACGTCGCCGACCGTGCTGGTGATCCCGCCATCGCGCCGACCGGCCGCGGTCTTGTCCGGGTCATCGAAGTACTCGAACGCGGTCGCGCCGCGGAACCATATCGTCCCGTCCGTTCCCGGCGGGCACGGCTCGCCCGCGTCGTCCAGGATTAGCACTTCGCCGAGTATCGCCTTGCCGACGGTGCCTGGGTGAGCCAGCCACTGGGCCGAGTCGCAGAAGGTGAACCCGTTCGCCTCGGTCGCGCCGTAGTACTCGGTGATCACCGGGCCGAGCCAGTCGATCATGGCCTGCTTAATCGGGACCGGGCATGGTGCCGCCGCGTGCACGACGCACTCTAGCGATGACGTGTCGTACCGTGCCCTAATCTCGTCGGGCAGCCGCAGCAGCCGGCCGAACATCACCGGCACCATCTGGCAGTTCGTGACCCTGTTCCGGTCAACCATGGCCAGCCACTGCTCGGGGTCAAAGTGCTCCATCACCACGGTCGTGCAGCCCATCCGCAATGAGGCGGCCACGCTGGCCTGCGGCGCGGAGTGGTACAGCGGTGCCGGGTTCAGGTAGGTCATGCCGACCCGGAACCCGAACATCGCCTTTACGAACTCCATCACCGGCAGCGCCTGTCCGGGCTCGCCGTCAGGCAAGGCCCGCAGCACGCCCTTGGGCTGGCCTGTGGTGCCCGATGAGTACAGCATGGCCGCGCCGAGCGACTCGTCGGGCACCGGCCCGTCCGGCTGCGCGGCGATCGCCACGCGGAACGACTCCCAGCCCGGGGGCGGCTCGCCCGCGCCGGTAAGCAGCATCCGCTCAAGGCCCGGGCACTTGGCCGCCGCAGCCTCGGCAACCGGCTGCCTGGCTGGGGAGCTGAACAACACCCGCGCCCGGGAGTTGGCGATGATGTAGGCGACCTCGTCGGCGGCTAGATAGGTATTGATCAGCGTGTAGTACAGCCCGGTCCGCTCGGCGCCGCCTTCGATCTCAAGCAGTTCTGGGCAGTTCTCCATGAGCACCGCTATATGGTCGCCGCGTCGCAGTCCCGCGGCGCGCAGCAGCCAAGCGACCCGGTTGCTTGCGGCCTCGTACTCGGCGAAGGTCACCATCTCGCCGGTAGCGCCCATGATGAAGGCGGGCTGGTCGGGGTGTTCTTTGGCATGCTCCGCTGCGTACACGCGTATCGTCCAATCTCCGGCGCAGCCGAGGCTAGGTGCCAATCTTCGCCTGCATTTATCATTGAACTCAGCGTGATCGGCGGCTCTCAGCCTGAAGGTCAGTCGATGCCATTGTGACAAAGGAGACTTTCGTGCGCGTGTTCGGGGTGCCCCTGTCTTTTGTGCCGTAGCTGCTCCGACTACTGCACCCCGGACGGCAGGACCGACCGCCCCTAGAGCACGCAGGAAGCAGTTAGGTAAATGGCAACCATCACATTGATCACTGGCGCTAACAAAGACATAGGCTTCGAAACCGCACGGCTGCTCATCAGCGCCGGGCACACTATCAGGCGGCTATACGAGACGAATGTCGTCGGACTGGTCCGCACCACGCGCGCATTCCTGCCCTTGCTCACAAAGTCCGCTAATCCAGTGGTCGTGAACGTGAGCAGCAGCCTGGGATCGCTTGAGCGCGTCACCACTGCCGGGCTGCCCGAGTCTCAGATCCCGGCGATGGCCTACGGCTCATCCAAGGCCGCGCTCAACATGATCACCGTGCACTACGCGAAGGCGTTCCCGAACATGCGGATCAACGCCGTCGACCCCGGCTACACCGCCACCGACATCAACGGCAACAGCGGATTCCAGACCGCCGCCGCGGCGGCGGCCATCATCGCGCAGATGGCCTGTCTCGAGCCTGACGGCCCGACCGGAACCTACCGCGACGCACACGGCCCGCTGCCTTGGTGACGCCCAGGCCGTACCGACAGCGACTGCGCATGCAGCCGGCCGTGTGCGGCGCCCTTATTCTGTCAGGTACTTACCGTTCCTGGGGCACCTGGAATTTCGGGATTCTTGACCGACTGAACGTGCGCGCCTTTCAGAGCGCGGACAGTTCTTGTCATTCGCTTCACTAAACCGCCCGCGAGCCTGGCCGCCTCTCCCTGGTCGGCAGCCAGAACATACAAGGCCAAGTTGACCTTACCTGCCTCGGTGGGCTTGCTGACGCGCACGTGCTCAAGGTGATCTTCTGGCTGCGCCGTTGCCCACACGTACTCTGAGATCTGAGCCGCGTTCGGAAGGAGCTTTCTCCGCGACCTGAGGGTCACGACGACGAGTTGCACAGCGGTCACGGACCCCAGCACGTAATGCACCGTTGCGAGGCATTCGTGGCTCGCAACGCAGCGGGTAAGTTGCTGGTCGACATTCCGATCAGCGATATCGAGGTCGCCACAGCGGCGACCGCCGTCAGCGTGATGCTGAGGTATCGCGCGGCAAATCTACGACGCCGCCTGAACATGATGATCCTCCTTAGCCACGTAGGTATTAACCAATCTCAGGTGCCGTGCCTGGCACCTTGATCGGACCATGCCGAAATAAATAGTTCCTCTGCCGGCGGCGCAAGGGAAGAATTTTCGGATGGCATGAAGCTGCACGGCTACTTGCTGCCACACCGGTGATCAGCAGGCCTGGTGGGCACCGTAGTGCGGTTCGCACCGGTTCGTCGGATGCTGCCTCACCGCGGCGGCAGCTCTGATCGTTGCTCCGGCTCAACCTATACAGCGCATCTAACGCGCGATAACCTATGCAACGACGTATTGGGGGCGTCCTGTTGGAGCGGGAGTGTCCCAGTTAGAGTCATTAGGGTTGGACGGCACATCCGAGGCCGTGTATAGAGCGATGCTTTCCGGGCCTGGCCTTGGGGTGGCGGACTTGTCACGCACTCTGGGCTTGACGGAATCCCAGGTTCGGGCTGCCCTGGACAAACTTGCCGATCTGGCCCTTCTTTTGCCATCTCACGATAATCCCGGACGACTCCGCCCAGTGCGTCCCGAGGTCGGGCTTGCCGTCCTGGTGCGCAGACAAGAGAAAGATCTAGCCGAGCGCGAGGCCAAGGTGGTCCAGGCTCGAAGCGCGGTTACCGATTTCGTGGCCGAGACATCAGATCTCGGCACGGATAGCCAGGATGTCTATCTCCAGAAGTATGTCGGCAAGGACGCGGTCCAGGCCAGGATGGAAGTCCTCGCCCAACGGGAAGGTGTCGAGTTCCTTTCGGTCATGCCAGGCGGCCCCGTCGACGCTGACTTGCTCGAAGCGAGTCGTTCACTTGACGGCAAGGTGCTCGCTAGCGGCTCGACGTCGCGCGTCTTGTATCAGCACAGCATCAGGCATGACCGGGCGACCATGGCGTACGCCAACTGGATGGTCGAGCGTGGTGCTCAGGTTCGCACGGCGGCAGTCCTGCCGCTGCGGATGGTGATCGTCGATCGGTCGATCGCATTAGTTCCCATGGACACCATCAGCGGCATTGGGCACGGAGCCGTTGAGGTGACCGCCGAAGGCATCGTGACGCTACTGCTCGCGCTCTTCGAAGAGACCTGGCAACAGGCCACCGAGATCGGATCGAAGCCGCAGCGGGACAGGCTCACCGGACTGAGCGAAACCGACCGGCGGTTGCTCAACCTGCTCGCCGACGGCTTGACCGACGAGGCGGCCGCCAAGCGACTCGGACTCTCGGTCCGAACCGTTCGCCGGACGATGGCGCGCCTGATGCGGCAGCTTGACGCGACCAGCCGGTTTGAGGCTGGCCTCAAGGTTCAGCGCGACTGGCTCTGAACTGGTGCCGCGGCATTCGCCGACGTAAGGCGGATGGCAGCAAGCGGTCCGGCAGGTACTTGCCACCAGCCTCCAGTTCCATTCGCGAGCAACGCGCGCAACGCTGGCCTCAGCATTTCAGCAACCTCACGTGAGGAGGTCTAAGTGCCGGCTGGCGCGCTTTATGTCCAAGTGCTCGGGCCGTTGCTGATCGAGATCGACGGGGAACAGGTGCGGCTTGGACCCCAGCAGCGCGCGCTGCTGGCCGCGCTGATACTCGCGCGCGGTCGGATCGTGCCTAAGGAACAGCTCATCGATGTGCTGTGGGCCCACCTGCCCCGATCGGGTTCGCCAATCACCTTGCGAGCCCATGTGCTGCATCTTCGCCGGCTGCTTGAACCTAGCCGGCGAGCGCCATACCAACTGCTCGTCAGCGGCGGCGCGAGGCCCCGGGAGGGCTACTGCCTCAAGCTGGCTGACACCGAACTCGACGCGACCCGGTTCGCACAGCTCGTCGACGGCGCGCGTCGGCTGTGGGATGCTCGCAGCCTCAACGCCGCGGTCGACCGTCTTGACGAGGCGCTTAGCTTGTGGCGCGGCCCGGCATTCGCCGACCTGACCGAGCGGGTCTTCGCGGTGGCCGAGACGAGGCGGCTGGAAGAGATCTACCGCTCGGCTTCTGAGGACCGCATCGAACTACTGCTCGCTCTTGGCCGCCATCGAGATGCGATCTGCTCGCTCACGCTGCTGCTCGACGAGTACCGGCTAAGCGAGGCGTTCTGGGCGCAGTTCATGCTCGCGCTGTACCGATCGGGGCGGCGAGCAGAGGCACTAGCCGCGTACCGCGAGGTGTACGCGTTGCTCAGGGACGAGCTTGGGCTCCAGCCAGGGTTGCGGTTGCAGCGGCTCCACCAGCAAGTCCTCGTTGCCGACCCGGCTCTTGAATGCGCACCTGAGCTGGCAAGGTCCGCGTCCTAGCAGACGGGGCTCCGGGCTGCCCGGGGTCCGCTCGGTGCGTTGTTCGTCCACGCTTGGAGTGCACGGCCACGGCGTGCGGCGAAGACTCCGCGGCGCGAAAGACGTTCGCGCTCAAGCCGGAAGGAGATCGGGTTGGCTGTCCAATCGCCCGCAATCTTGGCCGACGAGCCGGTCGCGGCGCGGGTCGCACCGGCACAACGGGGCTTGTGGCTGATCAGCGAGCTTTACCCGGGAAGCTCGTTATACAACGTCTTCTGCTCGGTCCGGCTGCTCGGCCAGCTCGACCTGCCGGCGCTCGGCGAGGCCCTCAATGCCGTTGTGGCACGTCACGAGTCGCTACGTACCACCTTCGGCGCGCACGCAGGCGGTCCGGTCGCACACATCGCCGAGCGGCTTGAGATCCCGCTGGACGTGACCGATCTGGCGAACGCGGCGCCGGAGCGCGCCGATGAGCTGCGCGACTTTATCCAGTCCTGGTCCGAGCAGCCATTCGACCTGGCGAAAGGACCGCTCATCCGGGCTCACGTCGTGAGGCTCGGACCGGCCGAGCACGTGCTCTGCCTTTCCCTGCACCACATCATCTGCGACGGCCAGTCAATGAGCACTCTCTTCGATGAGGTGTCAGCGTTCTATACCGCGAAAGCCGGTGCTCGGCCCGACTCAGACGTCAGCACTCCCCCGCTTGCCGCTCAGTACCGCGACTATGTCGCCTGGCAGCGGGAGAACGCACCGGGTGACGACGAAATCTCATGGTGGCGGTCATATCTCGCTGGCGTGCCTTACGTCCTTACCGTGCCAGCCGACAGGCCTAGGCCAGCTGTGCGCGGCAGCAGCGGGGCGACCAGGCTGTTCACGCTGCCAGATCAGCTCATGGCCGAGGTGGCCGAGCTAGCTGGCCGCCTCCGGGTGAGCCCGTTCATGGTGCTGCTCGGCGGCTACGCGACGCTGCTCGGACGCCTCGCGGACGTGACCGACCTGCTGATCGGCGTGCCCTTCACGCATCGGCCGCTACCTGAGTTCGAGACTCTGATCGGCTTGTTCGTGAAAAACCTGCCCGTCCGCATTGACATCTCGCCGGACCAGACATTCGAGCAGCTACTCCGGGCGGTTCGCGGCTCTGTCCTCGGCGTGCTCGCGCACCAGGAAGTCTCCTTCGACCAGCTAGTCGACGAGATTAAGCCGGACCGCGGTCCAGGCCACACCCCGCTTGTGCAGGTCGCTTTCAGCGCCGACATGACACCGTTCGCTGTGCCCAGGCTGGCTGGCATCCAGGCTCAGGTTGTGTTGCCGGAGCCGACCGCGGCCAAGTTCGACCTGGATATGTCGATCTACGCCGACCCGGGCGAAGACGGTCTTGTCGCAGCGCTCACCTACAGCACCGAGTTGTTCGACGACGAGTCGATCGCCCGCTTGGCCGACCGCTTCGTGCGCCTGCTCCGGGCGGCGGTCGCGCGGCCAGAGCAGCCGCTCGGCGCCCTGCCGCTGACCGGCGAGGCCGAGCTGGCTGAAATAGTAGGCAGCCTGGCCCACGGCGGGCCAGCGCAGGCAGCACAAGCGCTCGTTCACGAGGTATTCGCACGTCAGGCCGCGGTCACGCCAACGGCTCCGGCGGTGAGCGCCGACGGCAGCGAAGTCAGCTACGCCGAGCTCGACGAGCGCTCCGACCAGATCGGCCACCAGCTTCGCCTGCTCGGCGTCGGCCCGGACCAGCTAGTCGGGGTGCTGATCGAGCGGAGCGTCGACCTGGTCGCGACGCTGCTCGGCATACTCAAGGCAGGCGCGGCCTACCTGCCGCTCAGCTCAACTCACCCGTCGGCCTATCTGGCCGGGCTGCTGAGCGCGGCGGGCGTGCGGTACACCATCGCGTCCCCTCAGTTAGCGCACCGGCTGGCCAGCGCCGACGCCGCCGTGTTCACGCCCGATGAGCTGACAGGCCGACCTGAGCAGGACCTGCCGCCTGCTCCCCGGGTCAGCCCGGAGAACCTCGCCTACGTGCTTTACACCTCCGGCTCGACTGGCGTGCCCAAGGGCGTGGCGATCACGCACCGCTCGCTGTCCAACGTGACAGCGACGATGCGCCAGATGTATGAACTCACGGCGGCCGACCGGGTGCTTCAGTTCGCCAATATCGGCTTCGACATCGCCGTCGAGGAGATGTTCCCGACCTGGGCGGCGGGTGGCTGCGTGGTGCTGAGCCCTGAGCCGCCGCCCGATCCAGCCGGGATGACCAGCCTGATGAGCTCCGAGCGGGTCACGTTCACGATCTTGACATCGAGTTACTGGCAGTACTGGGTTACCCACGCCAGGTCGGCCGGCGTGCATCCGGCACCGACACTCCGCCTGATTTCCATCGGCTCGGAGCCCGTCGACGCGCAGACGCTGCGGTACTGGCTGCAGGCGACCGGGATTCCGGTGTTCAATGCCTACGGGCTGACCGAGACCACGGTTAATACGACGCTTGAGTTCTTCGCCGGTCCGTTCGCCGAAAGCCGGGTGCCTATCGGCCGGCCGATCCGCGGCGTCGAGGTTTACGTGCTCGACGACGACCTCAACCCGGTGCCGATCGGCGTGACCGGCCAGGTCTACGCGGCCGGCGACTGCCTGGCCCGTGGCTATCTCGATCGTCCTGACCTGACCGCCGATCGTTTCGTCCCGCACCCGTTCTCAGAAGTCCCTGGAGCGCGCATGCTGAGGACCGGGGACCTCGCCCGCTGGCGGCCCGACCGGACGCTCGAGGCGATCGGCCGCCTTGACACGCAGCTCAAGCTGCGCGGATACCGGATCGAGCCGGGTCACGTCGAAGCCGCCATCTGCGCTCACCCAGACGTCAGCACCGCTGTGGTCACGGTGCGGCGCGGATCGGACGGCCAGGACCGCCTGATCGGGTACGTGGTGCCAGCTTCCGGGACCGCCGTGCCCGCGGACCTGCGCAGTCACCTGGCCGGGCGGCTGCCCGCTTACCTGGTACCGTCGGCGCTCGTCGCGATCCCCGCTGTCCCGCGGAACGCCAACGGCAAGACCGATCTGCACGCGCTACCCGAACCGACCTACGACCGGGTCGAGCACGTTCCGGCCAGCACCGAGCTTGAACGTCAGCTAGCTGACGTCTGGCAGCGGGTGCTCGGCAGGCCGGCCGTCGGTATTCACGACAACTTCTTCGACCTCGGCGGAACCTCGCTGCTGCTCACCACTTTGCTGCGGCAACTCAACGACGTGCTCGGACAACGGCTGCCGCTGGTGACGCTCTATGAATTTCCCACCATCGCATCGCTGGCCGGCCACCTATCGGAAGACGATCGCCACGGCGGCGTCGCCTCGACCGGACAGGACAGGACAAGCAAGCTCCAGGCCGGCCGGGCCCTGATGGCCCAGCGGCGTCGCAGCCGCTCCTGAACCAGCCACTTCGTGACTGACGGGCGGAGATAGGAGGCCCTATGTTCGACGATGACTCCCGGGACTACCACGTGGTTCGCAACGACGAGGACCAGTACTCGTTGTGGCCGGCCGACTCGGAGCCACCGCTCGGCTGGTCCATCGCTGGCCCGGCTGGATCGAAGGCGGAGTGTCTCGCGCACATCGCCCGCGTGTGGACCGACATGCGCCCGAAGAGCCTGCGCGAGTTCATGGACTCGATTTGATGGCAGAAAATTTCGCCCGCGTCGCTGTGATCGGGATGGCCGGTCGATTTCCCGGCGGCGGCGGCATCGACGAGTTCTGGGCGAATCTGGCAGGCGGCCGCGAGTCCCTCACGTGGTTCGGCAACGGCGACGAAGCGGTACCGCGAGCCGCCGCTGGCATCGTTCCCGACGGTGACATGTTCGACGCTGGCTTCTTCGGTTACGCGCCAAGCGAGGCCTTGCTGATCGACCCGCAGCACCGGGTATTCCTTGAGTGCGCGTGGGAGGCGCTCGAGCATGCTGGGCATGACCCGCAGCGCTACCAGGGCGCGATCGGCGTGTACGGGGGATGCGGAGATACGGGCTACCTCGAGCAGCTCAGGACGCATGCGGGCGGCCTGCCAGAGGTGTCGGAGCTGCAGTTGCGCCTGGCAACCAGCGTTGACTTCCTGACCAGCAGGGTCGCGTACAAGCTCGGACTCACCGGCCCGGCGGTGACGGTGCAGACCGCATGCTCGACATCCCTGGTCGCCGTGCATACCGCGGCGCAAGCCCTGCTGGCCGGCGAGTGCGACATGGCGCTGGCCGGCGGCATTACCTTGCACGTTCCTTTCCCCCATGAGGAGCCTGGCGAAGACGGCATTACGGCAGCGGACGGGCACTGCCGGGCATTCGACATCGGAGCATCAGGGACGATCGCCAGCGACGGTGCGGGAGTCGTCGTGCTCAAGCGGCTCGACGAGGCGCAGGCGGATGGCGACACCATCTACGCGGTGATCCTGGGCTCAGCGGTGACCAACGACGGGCTGGCCAAGGTCGGTTTCACCGCACCAGGCGTGGACGGGATAGCGGCAGCGGTCCGTGGCGCGCAGGTACTGGCCGACGTCGACCCGGCCTCGATCGACTACGTCGAAGCACACGGCACAGGGACCGCTGTCGGTGACCCGATCGAGGTCCGTGGGCTCACCAAGGCGTTCGGGCTCACCGACGGCAAACCGGGGACGGTCCTGCTTGGCGCGGTGAAGACCAACATCGGGCATACCGACATCGCCGCCGGCGTGCACGGGCTCATGAAGGTCGTACTGGCCATGCGGCACGAGCTGATCCCCGGCACGCTTCATTTCACTGCCCCCAATCCCGCGCTTGACCTGACCAGCAGCCCATTCCTGGTCACGGCGCAGCCGGTGCCTTGGCCGCCGGCCGGCCGGCCGCGCCGGGCCGGGGTGAGTTCGATGGGCCTCGGCGGCACCAACGCGCATGTGGTACTCGAGGAGGCACCGCCAGGGCAGGCTATAGGCCACCAGCGGGCCGGTGATCACCACATACTGCCGCTGTCCGCGCGCAGTCAGGGCGCGCTTTCCGCGGTGGCCTCCGCGCTCGCTGATCACCTGGGGCGGCACGCCGACGTGCCGCTGGCCGATGTCGGGTGGACGCTGCAGGTCGGCAGGCGGCCGTTCGCCTGGCGCGGCTTCGTGGTGGCCGACAGCACGGCGCAAGCGGCTCGGGCGCTGACCGGAGATGCTCCCGCGCTGGTCACCTCGCCTGATCCGGCGCCCGATGAGGCGCGCGGAGCCGTGTTCATGTTTCCCGGTCAGGGCGGGCAGCACGTCGGGATGGCCGCCGGCCTGTACCGCCGGTACCCGGCCTTCCGCGCCGACATCGACGCGTGCGCCGATCTCGCTGCCGACGTCCTTGGCCTCGACGTGCGCCGCGTGCTGTTCCCCGACCGCGGCGACCAGGAGGCAGCGCGGGTCGCCGAACGCCGGATCAGCGAAATGCCCATCGCCCAGCCCGTGGTGTTCGCGGTCCAGTACGCGCTCGCCCGGCTCTGGCAGTCATGGGGAGTGCGGCCGGTCGCGGTGGTCGGGCACAGCCTTGGCGCCTACGCGGCAGCCGCGATCGCCGGCGTGCTTTCGCTATCCGACGCGATGACCCTGGTAATCGAGCGCGGTCGTCTGCTCGGCGGCATGCGGGCCGGCGCCATGCTGGCCGTACCTTTGCCGGCGCGGGATGTCGAGCGCAGGCTCGGACCCGATCTGTCGCTGGCGGTCATCAACGGACCGGCTCAGTGCGTCGTCGCCGGCTCGGCCAGCGCCGTCACCACGTTGCAGTCGAGCCTGGCCGCCGAAGGCATCGACAGCCAGGTGCTGCATATCAGCGCCGCCGCGCATTCCCATCTGATCGAACCCTCGTTGCCGGCCTTTGAGAAGGTTGTCGCCTCGGTAACGCTGCACGAGCCGGTGCTCGATTGGATATCGGACCGCACCGGCCGGCAAGTGACGCGGGACGAGGCGACGAGCCCGAGTTACTGGAGCGCGCACCTGCGGCACACCATTAACTTCTCCGCAGCGCTTGAGACGGTGCTGGCCAACCGCGCGGAACCACTGCTCGAAGTCGGACCTGGCCGGACTTTGTCGGGCCTGGCTCGCCAGCATCCCGCCTGTCCCGCCGACCGGACCGTAGTCCCGAGCATGCCGCACGCCGCGGATGACGTTCCCGGGGAAATGGTCCTGCTCACGGCGGCCGGACGGCTCTGGCAGGCGGGCGTGCCGATCGACTGGACGGCGACGCACGGCGGCTCGGGCCGGCGCCGGGTGCCGTTGCCTACATACCCGTTCGAACGCCGGAGGTTCCGTATCGGCGAGCCGCTCGAGGCCAGTCAGCCAGAGGACGCCGGCTCGGCCGGGTCAGTCGGATCGCCTGGGTCGGCTGTCTCCGTCAGTGCCGGACCTGCTTGGGACTCAACGACCCAAGCCGCGGTCGCCGACGCTTTCCAGTCGATACTCGGGATCGAGCGGATCGACGGCAACCGCAACTTCTTCGACCTGGGCGGCGACTCGCTGCTGGCCGCGCGGGTCGCGGCGATCCTGCGGCGCGAACTTGGCGTCACGATCGGGGTCCGCTCCATCTTCCTCGCTCCCACCGTCATTGGCCTTGCCACGTTGCTCGACGAAGGGCAGGCGAGGCAATCATGAGCGACACATCGAACGGCGAATCGCGCTGGCTACTCTGCCGCCGCAGGCGCCTTGATGCCGCGCCCAGGCTCTACTGCCTGCCGCACAGCGGCGGTTCGGCCGGAGAGTTCCTGTTCTGGTCCGACGCGATCCCCGACATCGAGGTGTGGGGCCTGCAGCTGCCTGGCCACGGCGACCGCAGGATCGAGCCGCCGCTCACCACGATGCCGCAGGCAGTCGCGGCGATAGCCGACTCGGTGCGGTTCGTGCCGCCGTACGCGCTCTTCGGGCACAGCCTGGGTGCCGCTATCGGCTACGAACTCGCGCTCGAACTGCGCGCACGCGGCGGCCCGCTGCCCGAGCGGCTCTACGTCTCGTCCCGCGAGCCCCCGCACCGGCACAATCCAGATGCGGGGCTGCTGAGCCTCACCGACGGCGAGTTGCTCGAAGAACTCGGCCAGCAGTACGGCGACATCCCCGGCGAACTCGCCGACGATCCGGATTGGCGGGCGCTGGTGCTCGAAAGCCTGCGCGCTGACCTCGCCATCGTCGGCGGATACCAGCCGTCGGCCGCACCGCCGCTGCCCTTCCCGATCGTCGCGATGGGCGGCCGGTGCGACCCGACGGTGAGCGAAGAAGACCTGTGCGCATGGGATTCGTACACCACTGGCACGTTCAGCCTGCGGATGTTCGCCGGCGGTCACTTCTACTTCAGGGAGCAGGATAATGACATCCACCGTTACTTCGCCGCCGACCTTGCGCGGGCTGCTCGATGACCTATTCACCGGAAAGCTCCGGTGGGATCTGCTGCGGCCGTTCCCCAGTCAGAATCGGCAGGATCAGCAGATCGGCGACGCGGTCGTAGCCCGCCTGCGCACGCTGCTGCGCGAGCATCTCGACCCGACGGTCGTTCACCAGACCAGGCGACTGCCTGACGGCCTCATCGATCTG
>DATNEK010000297.1:0-8192 GCA_035553055.1 Streptosporangiaceae bacterium
CGCTGTCGTTTAGGCTCAGGCTTCAATAGCAGCAATGGGCACAATGCTGCTGCGTGGCTGGTAACACCTGGGTGCGGCCCGGGCGTTGCGATGGTTTTCCGGATTCACGCCGGATCCATCGCACCGGCGTCGGCGTCGGCCGCGATGGATCCGGGCTTTCACACCCGGTTTCCGCGATGGGTTGCCGCATCCATCGCACGGGTCCGGCCCGGCGGTGCGGTGGGTTCGCGGATCCATCGCAGGGAGCCGGCTCGATACGGGCCGCCGGGCGCTTCGCGGGCGGTGCGGTCCGGTGCTGACGCGGGTCACCGGTACTGCGATGCGGTGGTGCGGTAGGCCGCGTCCCAGGGACGCGGTAGGCCGCGTCCCAGGGACCTACCTGTTCGACGGTGCCGTCGAACAGGTGGTGGAACGCCTGCTGGTAGCCCTGGTCATCCCACAGGTCTAGATATTGAGGAGATAAGCGAGCGTCCTACCACGCGGTTATCTGCGGCAAATTTTGCTGATACCGGCTTTGACGGTTTTCGTTTTATTCGCGCCAATTTTATATATCTTGAGGTAACCGAATTGTAGCGTGCTGTACGGGGCTCCCCACGATGCGATCCTGGCCAGATCGGCGGCCGGGTTTTCGCACACGCCCTTGGCGGTGACCGGGCCATAGTACGTGGCGTATCCGACAATGTGCGGATCTTCGGCAATCGTCACTTTGGGTGCGGACGGTATCGGGCAGGTAGTCGCAGTCAGCGGGCAAACAGCGCCGGCGGCGAGTATGATGTCCATCCCGAACGACTTAACGTCATTGACCTTGTACTCACTACTGCTCACGTAGATCGCCGGGGTGAGCTTTTCTGATCGCAGTCCGATGCCCCAGCCAGTGACGATTTCCTTCCATTGAGCAGGAGACAACGGCTTAGTGACCTTCGGCTTGGTGCTGGTCCATGGCCGGCCGCCGCATGGATATCCCTCGGGATCCAGGGCGACGACGGCTGGAAGGATCCCGTGGCCGCCACTAGCCTTTTCGGTGTTATAAGCCTCCCGGATCTTGGTCCCGGCCTGCCGTCCCGCCTGCTCGCCTGCTTCCTTAAGATTCTTGACCGACGGCGGCGGCGCCGCCACAGTCCAGTACGAGACGGCCCAGGTCGTTGTGGGTGAACCAGCGCCGAGCGCTTTTTCGATATGGTTATCCGCCCCGGTACCTTGCGTATAGGGCTTCTGGCAAGTTTTCGCGACCGTCATGTTCTTCAGGCGGCTCAGGCCGCTCACGCTCGCGATCGATGGCCACTCGTATTTACGAGCCAGCGACGCGTTCTGTTCGCCGCCGCTGCCGGAGAAGTCCGAATAGATGCCCACCGGGTAGCACTGCGCAGCCGCCGTTCCCGCCGGCACGGCACTTGCCGCCTTGGCCCCCGAGCACCCAGCCGCCTTCTCGCCGGTCACGAATGCCTGGCTCTTACCGGACCCGTCTGTGTATTCGCCGCCCGCGCCGCAGTCGCCAGGCGCGGCACATGAGACGGTGGTCACAAAGCCAACGCTGCCCGACTTGGCCTGCGCCAGACCGGGCACGATCTCGGCCGCGTCCCAGGCGTCGTTTACCTCGCTGATAACGAAAGGCTCTGCGGACGTACCGGTGTAGTCGGAGAAGCCTCCAGCCGCGCAGTTGCCGCCCGACGGGCACGATATCGCGTCGATCAGGTCAGCGCCTTCCTGGTTCACGACCGCCGAGCCCGGCATCTTCTTGGCAGCTGACCAGCGTCCAGCTACCTCGCTGGCTATGAAGGTCTGGCCGGACTCAGGGAGGCCAGAACTGGAGGAGATCACCAGGTTGTATTCTCCGCCGATGCCGCAGTTCCCGGCAGAGGCGCATGAGACGACGCCGCCGGTCGCGTCGCCGCTGGTGTTGAGCGCACCAGTCCCCGGCAGCGGGAACGCCGCGGCCCACTTTCCGCCGCTCTCGGTCGCGGCGAGCGCCTGTGATGTGCCGGAAGAGTCGGTGAAGTTTCCTACGGCAGTGCAGTTGCCCGCGGACGCGCAGGACACCGCGTTGATCTGGGCGCTACCGCCGCTGTTGAGGTTTTCCGAGCCGGGCACCACCTTGGCGCTGCCCCACGCGCCTTTCACCTCGCTGACGACGAATGCCTGGAGTTCGAGCGTCGAGTCCTGTCCGTACTGGCCTGCGGCGGTGCAGTTGCCCGCCGACCCGCAGGAGACGGTTATGACCGCGCCGGCGTCGCCCGCACCGGGTACTTCTCCGGCGCCATGCCAACTGCCGCCTGATTCGCTGGTGACGAACGGCTGGACGTTGCCGGCCGAGTCTGAGTAGTAGCCGACGGCGGCGCAGTTACCTGCTGAGGCGCACGAGACCTGGCTGACCTCGGCGTCATCGCCGGCGTTGAGCGCCCCGGCCACCTCGATCGGGTCGTGCCAGCGGCCGTTCGCCTCGCTGGCGACGAAAGCCTGGCCAGTCTCCGACGTCGGGGACGACTGAGAGTTGTACACGCCCCCGACGCTGCAGTTGCCGACCGAGGCGCACGACATCGACAGGATTGCCATGGCGCCGCCCGGGCTGAACTTCGTGGCGCCAGGCAGTTCCGTAGCGTCGCGCCAATCGCCGGCCACCTGGCTGTCCACGAACGGCAGGACAGCCTCCGATGACGTCGTGAAGTACCCGCTAGCCTCGCAGGCCCCCGCTGACGGACAGGACATCGCCGCGAGCACGGCCGCGCCCCCTGTGTTGAGCGCTCCAGACCCCGGCAGCTTTTCTGCCTGGCTCCACGTGCTGCCTGCCGTCGGCAGCGCCCGCTGAGCAGCACGCCCGGTGCCTGACGGACCTCTGCCGGCGATGGCCAGCCTCAGCGGCCGGAAGGCCAGGCCGCTGGGTCGGCTTGGTCCGCTCCGCAGCCGTCCCCGGTCACCACCGAAGCTGAGCCATCCGAGCGCATGAACCGGGGACAGCGCTGCCAGCGGGCTTGCGACAGCCGATCCGCGCACCGCGGATCCCATCTGTTCCGGCTGGGCGCCGCCCCGCAGAGCCGGAGCCGCAGTGGCGGAAGCCACGAAACCGGACCAGGAAGCCATTGCCGCTACTACCAGCACAGAACCGCCGACAAGGAAGATCCGCCGCATGACCCTTGGCACCAACACCGGCCACCCTCTCGTTCTGATCCGAACAGCGATTAATTCTTCGAATGACTTCATGATGGGAGGTTGTAATGGTGACATTAAGGTAGACGGCCGGGCAATACCAACTCATCGCAAATAGCTGACAAATCGCTGCCCCCGATACCCGGAAATTGACAAAAAGATGCCTGATCGCCTGCGAGCAAGGCGAGTCTAACGGGGAGCTTGCCGGACCCGTACCTTCCCGATGAGGGCGATGGCGTGCCATCCGACGACCACGGCGACGAGCAGCGCGACTGCGGGGTCGAGCCAGTAGAGCCCCCGAGTCGCGAAAATGATCGCACCAGCTACCGCTACGCCGGCCGCTGCGGCGGCGTCAGCGATCGTGTCGAGAAGCACGGCCGCGACCGACAAATCCTTCTCGTCTGAGTCATCGGCGTCGCCGTGCAAGATCATCGCGCCGACCGTCATCACAACCGCGGCGACCGCGCTGACGATGAGCACCGGCAGACCTGACACGTGCGGTGTCCCGGTAAGCAGGCGGTCGAGCGCGCCGGCGGCGACGAGCAGTTCGAGCACGAGCAGCCATCCGGCATTCACCAATGCCGCGACCGAGGTCGCATTTGGGTACCCCTCAGGCCGCTTGGCGCTAGGCGGACGCGTCGAGAGCCGGGCAGCGACAATAGCGACCCCGACGGCGGCGGCATCGAGAAGGTAGTCGCCTCCTTCAGCGAACACGGCCAGCGAGCGCGCTGCGACGCCGACCGCGACGAGCGCCGCAACGAGAGCGAGGTTAAGTCCCAGCACGGTGGCGAGGCGCTGGATCCGAGTCACGAGCCCGACTTGGTCAAGGGGAGATGTGCAGTAGGTCCTGCTCGGCCAGCAGTTTGTCGACCCTCGCCTGATCGACGCGGCTGACTACGTCGTGTTCCTCGTGCCGGTCTCGGATGACCTTGGCCAAGGTGAACGCCGACGTGACGGTGTACAGCAGGCCGAGCGCCAGGAACGCGCGGACCCACCGGGAATCGTGCAGGTAGCCGATGCCGATGACGGTGGCGCCGAGCGACACGGCGAACGAGGCGACCGCCTGGCTGTAGAAGGCGGCGGTGGTTCGGGGACGCAATGGATTGCTCATGTATCCCAGTCTCCGCTCCACCCCATTGTGGTGCCTGAGTACAACTACCCATTCATGCCTAAGCATCTCCGTAAGCGATATCCGCTGGCAGTGTAGTGGGGGTGACGGTTGGTGTCGGACTTGGAGAGGACGTGGGTGGTGGCGTCGTGGAAGGGCCGGGTCCTGGCGCGGTGGATGTGGAGGTGTAGGTCGACGAGCCGTAGTTCGTGCCCGGGTTCGGTGTTGGCGCGATGGTGACTATCACCTCAGCGAACGCGCTGATCGATCCGATGCTCGCGGTCACGTGGGTAGTCCCCGCCGAAATCGCGGTGACCTCTCCGAACTGGTTAACCGTAGCCACGGCAGTGTCGCTTGATTTCCACGTAACCGCCGACAGGTCGACGGCGCGGCCGCGGGCTGGCACCCGCAGTTTCCATTGGGCGGCGCGGCGCGCATCCACGACCCGCGCGCCCGGCGTGAAGCGGACCGTACTCAGGCTGGGCGCGATTGCTGCTGGTATTGGCTCGTCGTAGGTGATGACCTGCGCCGTTCCCGTCGGATTCGTGATTGTCACCGTATCGGTCAGCACCGAGCCCGCGTGTCCGCTGAGCGTCCAGTGCCTGACCGCGAGTACCCCATTCCCGAAGTGCTGCTGCGGGAAGGCCTGCGATGCCGCCTGCGCAGGCAGCCTGGCACTCGGTCCCTTATTCAGAATCAGCGCGGTCACGGCACCAGCCACGACGACGAGGCCGATCCCGGCGATCAGCGCGACCCGGCCACGTCCACCCGGTCGCGCTGGACCTGGTGCCTGGTCTGGCTCGCCTTGGCCGCCCCCGCGGTCTCCGTTTCCTGATCGCTGATGCCTGGCGAGCGGTCAGGCGCGGGCCTGATCTTGCGGAGGTTGGTGGTCTGACCGAGCTGTGACGGGTGCGACGGATGCGAGGGGTGAAGGTCGCCGGCCGGGGGAGACTCCTCCGGCGGCGCTGTCAGGCTGATGACGTCCTTCTTATCCTCTGTCAGCACCGCGACCGTGTCTGGTGTCGTGACCTCGGCGGCCACCAGCCCGGAACGTCGTGGCGCGCGCTTCTTCCTCCTGGGCTCTTGCGCAGCTGGCGAATCCGCGCTTACCGGGGCCGCGAGCTCCTTCTCGGGTGCCGCCGGCTCGGCGGACGGGGTCAGCGGCCGATCCATTTGACCGTGAATCGCATATGGCTGCACGCCAAGTGCTTGCCGCAGCGCGTCGGCGAACTCCTGGCAGGACGTATATCGATCGGCGGGATCCTTCGCCAGGACCCTGGCGAACACCTGATCCACCGCCGGATCTAGCTCGCTTCGCCGGGCGGTGAGCGCCGGCGTCTCGGCGGAGATATGAGCGAAGAGCGCGGCCATTCCGTGGTCCCTGGTAAAGGGCGGATCCCCGCACAGCAACTCGAAGGCCGTGCAACCGAGCGCGTACTGATCGACGCGGCCGTCAACCGCCTGGCCTTGGATTTGCTCCGGTGCGCAGTAGTCAACGGTGCCGAGGAACTGTCCGCTACCGGTCAGGCCGCTTGAGCCCACCGATGCCTTGCTCAGGCCGAAGTCGGACAGGTATACGTGGTCAGGCCGCCCCGGCCGTACCTCAAGCAGCATGTTGTGCGGTTTGACGTCCCGGTGCACGAGGCCGCGGGCGTGGGCCGCGTCCAAGGCGGAAGCGATCGCCGACACGATCCACTCGGCCCTGGCTGGCGGCAGCGGTCCTTGTTCGGCGACAAGCGACTTGATATCGCCGCCGCGTACCAGCCGCATCGCGATGAAGAGCACGCCGTCGGCATCGCCAGCCTCGAATACCGGAATGATATTGGGATCGTCAACAGCGGCGGCGGCTTGCGACTCCCTGATAAACCGTTGCCGGAAGCCCCGGTCGGCCGCCAGGGCCGGAGAGAGGATCTTCAGGGCGATTTGCCGGTTGAGGCGTTCGTCGTGCGCTCGGAAGACCACAGCCATGCCGCCGCGGCCGATCTGCTCCTCAAGCCGGTATCCGGCAATCACCGATCCCGGGCCGAACCCAGCTGCCATCCACGGCAGCAACCCGTCCCCCACCGAGCCTCCCCTTCAACCTGTGCGTCTGCTATGCCTTTTCGGACGCAGGTTGCATCAACTATTTGACCTAGCTCATAGCCAGCGCAACAAGCCAGGGCGCGATACCCCGCGCCCGGAGCGGCTGATGTGCTCAGGCCGACCGTAAAGCATTTTTCAAATTTAAATCATCGTGATGTGGACCCCGCCGCGGCTGGTGGAAGCAGCGTCAGCAGGTAGGCGGCGCCCTTATTGTTGTCCGCGCCAGGAGCGCCAATCAGCGCGGTGCTGCCTGAGATGGCCACCGCGAAGCCGAACTCATCGTAAGAGCTGCATTTCGGGTCCGCGACTCTGGCTCGTTCGTGCCATCGGCCACGCGGCCTGCTGAACTCGAACGCGCTGCCGCACTGACTTCGTTCGGTGGCAAGACCGCCGAAGCCTGCGAGGGCAGTGCCACCTGGCCTGGTCATGGCAGCGTGAGCCAGTAGGCCGTTCCCGACCAGTTGTCTAGTTCAGGTGCTCCGATCAGCCCGGTCCGGCCTGAGATCGATACGGCGCCGCCGAACCAGTCGTTGCGCTTGCATCCTGGATTGAAGATCTGGGCCCGCTCTTTCCACATACGCCCTGATGGCCGGAACTCATAGGCAGCGGCGCAACCGCGGTTGCTCGGGCGCGGGTCGCCGACGAGCATCCTGGTGCCATCGACCGCCACGGCGGTGCCGAACTCGTTGTGCGGCGGACCATGTGGCTCGGTCAGCTTCGCCACCCGGCGCCACTTCTGCCTCAGGTGCCTGAAAACGTACACCGTGCTGACACCTGTGCCGATCGCGGCCGTGGGCCCAGAGATGGCTACCGCGGTGCCGAAGTTGGCTTGGTGAACGCCGCGTGGACCGGCCAGAGCGGCCTGCAGCCGCCATTTCCCCGGTGTCCGGTGACCGTAAATCAGAGCCGCGCCACCATAACCGTGCGCGGTCCAGTCACCGATGACGGCGGTCGTGCCCGATAGCGCCACCGCCTGGCCGTAGCCTTTGTCGCTCTTGGCGCCGGTGTCGGCGAAGCTGGCCAGCAGCCGCCACGAGCTTCCCGAACGCCGGTACAGGTAGGCTCTGCCGATCGTCAGGTACCCGTCTGGCGACCCGACCACGGCCAGCGAACCGGCTATCGCCACCGAGTATCCGAAGGAAGCGGTCGCAACTGGGTGCGGGTCCTTGAGCGTCGCCTGCAGCCGCCAGCTTCGACCCGAGCGCACGAAGATGTATGAAACAGTGCCGGCAGTGCCGATCAGCGCGTAGGAGCCCGACGGGCCGCTCGTCACGGCCACCGCAAAACCAAACTGATCCTGGTTCGTGGCTTCCGGGTTCTTAAGGCTCGCCTGGAGGCGCCAGCCTCGTCTCGAGCGCGCGTAGACGCAGGCCAGTCCCGCGTTGCTGTTGACCCCCGGCGCGCCAACCACGGCCACCGCGCCGGAGATGGCGACCGTCGCGCCGAAGTTGTCAAATCGCTTAAACGCATCGGCGCACGGTTGTTTCAGGCTTGGTCGATTCGCGCCCAATCGTGCCCGAGCCGCGAACGCGGAGTTAGGAAGCGTCGTGACCCCCACTAGCAGGGCAGCCACTCCAAAGCCGATGATTCGGCTGGTGCGTGAGCGCATGCTTCCCATCATGACCATTTCGGCCAGTGTTTGGAAGTCGCGGGCGTCGGTGGGCTTGGGCTGCTGGGTTGCCGGATTTGGGGGGTAATGGAGTAGTCTGACGTCCGGCACCTCGATCCGCACCCAGATCCGCACGCCGATCCGCACTGGCGACCCGCACCGCGGTCCTAAGAAAGATGGTTCGTCGATGGAGCAAGCGATCGATAGCCAGCCACCGATTTTACTATGGGCTGTGCCACGGAGCGTATCGAC
>DATNEK010000298.1:0-2674 GCA_035553055.1 Streptosporangiaceae bacterium
GGCCTTGAGCTGCTTCTCCATCGCGTCCTTGATCGTCTGGGGTGGGTCGATCGAGCGGATCTCGACCCTGGTGACGCGGATTCCCCACTTACCTGAGGCATCGTCGAGCACGCCGCGAAGCAGTGTGTTGATCTTGTCACGGGACGTCAGCGTCTGCTCGAGGTCCATGCTGCCGATCACGCTGCGCAACATGGTTGCCGCTAGCTGCTCGATCGCCTGAATGTAGTTGACGATCTCGTAGTCGGCCGCTCGCGGGTCGGTGACCTGGAAGAACAGCACCGTGTCAATGGAGACGACGACATTGTCCTCGGTGATCACCCGCTGGCCGGTAAACGAGACGACCTGCTCGCGCAAGTCGATCAGGTCCTTGACCCGGTCGATCATCGGCAGCACGAAGTTCAGGCCGGGCTCCATCGTCTTATGGAACTGCCCAAGGCGCTCTACGTTCCGCGCCCGGGATGGCGGTACCAGCCAGATGGACCGGCTGAGGAACAGCAAGATAAGAATGACCGCGAGAACGGCCACCACGATGATGGCGATGGTAGCAGTAGGCATCTCTACTCCCTCGGGTGCACAAGGGCGGTAGCACCCTTGATCTGCAGGACGTCAACCGTCGAGCCGGTGGGAATGACGGACATCTCGTCGTACGGCCTGGCCGACCATTCCTCACCGCCGATCCTGATCCGGCCTCCGTGCGGCGAGACATCGGCCAGCACGTAGCCGGTCCTTCCGACCAGCGCGGCAGTCCCAGTCCGCAGCGATGGCCGGCGCCGTAGCCGCCGCAGCGCGAACGGCCTGATCAGCACGATGCCGGCGAGCGAGAGCGCTACGAACGCGATCAGCTGAGAAACAGCGTTGCCGCCGAGAGCGCTGGTGAGCGCGGCGGCAAGCGCACCGACAGCAACCAGACCAAGCGCCAGCGTCGTCGTCAGCAACTCGGCTACGCCGAGCACCGCCGCAGCGATGACCCAAATCACCCACAGGCTCACGTGCCGCTCCGGCTATGTCAGAGCAAGATCTATCGGATCCAATCCTGCGATTGTCAGACTATTCCACCGGCCTGGCTGATCGCGTATTCGACAGGCAAGCTGTGGGCAAGCTGTGGGCCAGCCCGCACGGCCGCCCCGCCGCCGCCTTCACACGTAGCCGCAAACCGGGCACGATGGTGTAGTCAGCGGGCTCATAGTCCTGCTTCGGCGTTATTCGAGGAGATCCGGTCATGTCGCTGTCCTACAGCCACGGCGCGTCAAGCACCGAGTTGCTCGGCGAGACCATCGGCGCGAACCTGCGCCAGGTCGCGGCGCGGCATCCAACCGCTGAGATCATGGTGGACGCGCCCACCGGCAGGCGCTGGACCTACGAGCGGTTCGACGCTGAAACCGACGTGCTCGCGGCCGGCTTGATCGCGGGCGGGCTGGCGGCCGGAGACCGAGTCGGGATCTGGGCGCCGAACTGCGCCGAGTGGGTCCAGTTGCAGTACGCGACCGCGAAGGCCGGCGTCATACTGGTCAACATCAACCCCGCCTACCGCGGCCACGAACTCAGCTTCGCGCTACGCCAGTCAGGCGTCCGGCTGCTCGTGAGCGCGGAGAGCTTCAAGACCAGCGACTATCGCGGCATGGTCGACGAGGTAAAGGCCGACCTGCCCGCGCTCGATGACGTGGTGTACCTGGCCACGCCAGCGTGGGACGCCTTGTTCGCCGCCGGGCGGGCCGACGCATCGGGTGGCGCCGATCTGGCCGCACGCGAGGCGAGCCTGTCGTCCGACGACCCGATCAATATCCAGTACACAAGCGGCACGACCGGTTTCCCCAAGGGCGCGACTTTGTCCCACCACAACATTCTGAACAACGCATATTTCATCGGAGAGGGCTGTAAGTACACCGAGCATGACCGGGTCTGCATTCCCGTGCCGTTCTACCACTGCTTCGGAATGGTGCTCGGCAACCTCGCCTGCACGACCCACGGCGCCTGCATCGTGATTCCGGCGCCTGGCTTCGATCCAGCCCAGACTCTGCGCACCGTGCAGGCGGAGCGGTGCACCTCGCTGTACGGCGTGCCGACGATGTTCATCGCCGAGATGGGGCTGCCTGACTTCGCCGACTACGACACCTCGACGTTGCGCACCGGCATCATGGCCGGGTCGCCGTGCCCGGTCGAGGTGATGAAGCGGGTCGTCAGCGAGATGCATATGACCGAGGTGACGATCTGCTACGGGATGACGGAGACCTCACCGGTGTCGACGCAGACGACGGCAGACGACGACATGGAGCGCCGGGTATCGACAGTCGGCCGGGTCCATCCGCACGTAGAAGTGAAGATCACCGATCCGGAGACCGGGCGGGTGCTGCCCCGCGGCAGGCCAGGCGAGCTGTGTACCCGCGGCTACTCGGTCATGCTCGGCTACTGGGACGAACCGGCCAAGACGGCCGAGGCGATCGACGCCGCGCGCTGGATGCACACGGGCGACCTCGCGGTCATGGACGAGGCCGGCTACCTGAACATCGTCGGCCGGATCAAGGACATGGTGATCAGAGGTGGCGAGAACGTGTACCCGCGCGAGGTCGAAGAGTTCCTCTACGCCCATCCAGCGATCGAAGACGTGCAGGTAATCGGCGTACCCGACGCGAAATACGGCGAGGAGTTGTGTGCCTGGATCAAGCTGCGCCCCGGT
>DATNEK010000299.1:0-9937 GCA_035553055.1 Streptosporangiaceae bacterium
ATCAGGCGGTCACTGTCAGCCAGCTAGCCGCTGCCGAGCGACATGAGACGCGGGTATTTCTGGCCTGCGCCCCCTCCGTCATCTCGGTTCTCGAACGGACGCAGCTTGAGCGGCGCGCCCAGTTCTTCCTTCGGCACGCCGCCCAGATCACGCGTATCCTCCGCCTAGCGGAGAAAATGTCCGGCCGCACCCACTAGACCGGCGCGCCGCAAGGGGCCAGGTACGAGCAGGAGCAAATGGGACAGGACGAGCGGCGGTTCGATTCCCAGGCGGCGCGGGTCGGCCTGGCTTTGCTTCAGATTCAGGCCAGGGCGTCTGATCCTAAGTCTCAGCCCGGCTGGGTCAACCGCCGCGTCCAGCAGATCGAATTTCTCGACACCCAGGCGGTCCGGTGGCGGGTCAGCGTCGACTTCGAGGTGCCGGACGATGCGCCAGCCGTGAAGCTTGGCGAACGTGAGTTCTATCTGGTGCCGATCACGAGCATGGCCAAGACGGACCTGGTGGCGTTCGACCTGCGGGACGAACTCTCGGCCGCGGTGTGGATGCCGACGTCGAGGCAGACCACTGCCTATCTCGCGCCGGCGCTGGCGTACTGGGCGTCAGCGGATCTGCACCGGCTCCCAGATGAACTGCCCGACGCGCTGGTTGAGGACATCTGGCGGGTAGTGTCAGACCGGCCAGCCCAGATCGCGACCACACCGCCAGCATTGCTGGCCGCCGCTGCGCTGATCGACGCCAGGCACCGCCATGTCCGTGCGCGCCGGATGCTAGCCGAGCGCGGTGTCGCGGTCGCGGTCGTGCCGGGCTGGCAGGTCCCCGCTCAGCTGGCAGCGCGCAGGCAGCGCTCGCGAGCTAGGCGCGAGCTCCGCGTCTCGCTGCGCTCGCGCCAGTCCGCCGAGGCGAAGTTCCGCGCGGTAGCCGAGGAAATCCGTCCGCTGGTGTACCGGCTGATGGCCAGCGCGATCTTCCGCAGCCGGGTCGAAGAGCTGGCGCAGAACTATGTTGTGCACGTCGGCGCGGACACCCCGCCTGGCTCACGGAGGATCATCAAGCTCCGCTACGAGAGCGAGATCAGGTTCACGAGGCCCCAAGGCCGGTTTCACCGGCTGTGGCAGAGCCTGGGCTGGCGGGCATGGCAGGTCGACGTGCTGATCGGCGGCCGAGGCGGCAGTCATCACCTGGAAGTTGCCGCGCCGCCGGGAGTCGACGTCATGGGCATTGCCGCCGACCCGGTCATCCTTCCTGAGGATATAAGTGACGCGCGACGCGCGTCCCGACACGCCGCCGGCCTGTCGGCGCCCGGCCGCTGATCACGGCCGCCTGGTGGCGGGGCCTGGTGTACTGGGAACCCAGGGCCGCCTTCTCGGCCTCCGGCTACGCCCCGCACGTGCACATCAACCCGCCCGGTGCCGCGATGATCAGGTATCGGGCAGCGATCTTCGTGCGAGTAAGCCGACCAGCATGGCTGACCTCGTCCTGGCTCATCGCCCTGGTGATCGGCGGGGTTGTCGGCGTCGGCCGATTCAGCCTGCAGGTGATTTATTCGCAAACCACGACCGGCGAAGCCGGAACCGCGGCCACGCTCCTGCTCGCGCTGCTCGGCGTGTTCGCCACCATGCTCATCCGCCCCGGCGAGCATCCGCTCGCCTCAAGGCTCTTGCTGCTAGCCAGGCTGCTGATACTTATCCAGGTCGCCGTGGTCCTGGTCGGCGTCGGGAACCTGGTCTTGCACAACCCGCGTCATGCCGTGCCGACCACCTTGTGGACGTGGCTGACGATCGTCGCCGGGGCTGCGGCTGGCCTGTTTACTCTTTCTTGGCTGCTGCCGATTGCGCTGCGGCCGCACCGGGAATAACAATGTGGTGAAACCGGTTTATACCGGCGCCCTAAGGAGGCGGCAATGGCAGAGCGATCGCAACCCGATCCTGGTGCCCTGTCGATAACGCCCGCCGACGGCTACCAGTACGGCGACGACCACCCTTGGAGCCATGACAAGCAAGGCCGGCTAGTGGACAGGCTCGGCAAGCTGCTTGACGCCCTTCATGACGAAAAAGGACCGGCGCCCGCCTAGGGGAACTTGGCGAACGTAAGCGGTGGTCTGGGTCGGCGAGGTCCGGCGGGGGTCGTGCTGGTGGCGGGCTCGGTGCGATGGATTCGGGTATTCATCGCGCTTCGGCGCCGGTTCTGGCGTGGTTGGGTGCGATGGATTCGGGGATCCAGCAGGGAAATCGGGTGTGAGTTCGGGTATCCATCGCGGCGTCCGGACGGGCTGGCGCGATGAATCCGGGAATTCATCGCAGCTGCGGCTGTCCGCCATGGGCGCGGCCTCACCTGGTGTTGCCTCGGCGACCAAATGAGCGGTGAGTAGTGGTCCGGCCGCCTGGCGCGGCGGGGCTAAGCAGGCGGCCGGACGGGTTGGGTTCAGTCCAATCGTTTAGTGACCGAAGCCCCGATGAGTGAATGGCTCGAAGGTGTGGCTGAAATACCAGGTCGGCTGCGCGAGCCCGGAACAGTTGCCCGCGCCCTTGGTGCCTGGGCAGTTTCCGTTGTCACGCTGCACTGCCCAGAATGACAGGGTGCCGATCCCCTTGCTCCGCGCCCAGTTCAGTATCGTGACCGCGTCGGCGGCGCTGAACGTCTCGTCGGTTCCGAAGTCATCGATGCCGGGCATTTCCGTGACCCCGATCATGCGCCAAAGCTGCCGCGCGGAGTCGTTCGGATAAAGCGACTGCAACTGACCGAACAGTCCGGCGGCGGCGCTTTCTGTGTCGGCCACCATGTCCTGCTCGGTGCCGAAGAAGTAATCGAAGGTCAACAGGTTCACGACGCTGATCCTGGCCCCGTCGGCAACCGCGTTCTGCAGAACCGCGAGCTCGGCGGCCGGCAGGCCGGTCGGGAAGGTCGGCAGCGTGTAGGAGAACTGAATGCGGAAGTGATGCGCCGCCGCCCATAGCTCGGTCTGCGCGATCGCCTCATTGCGGCGGTTGATCCCGGCCGCGTTGTTGACCGAATCACCCTCCACGTCCAGGTCGATGCGCGGCACGTGGTAGGTGGTGATCAGGCTCTCGAAGACCTGGGCGATGCCGGAGACGCTCGAGCAGCTGTCCGCCAGCTCGGTGCCTGTGGTGTCAGCGGTGAAGCCGCCGAACGAGGGGATCACGTTCCCGCCAGCGGCCTGGATAGCAGCGATGTCGCTGCCGAAGCTCGACTGAGCGATCGGCTGGCTAGTGTTGCCGTCCCAGAACGCGGTGCACGAGCCCGGCTGAGCGGTCTGCAGGAAGGCCAGCGACAGGTACTTCGCGCCGGACTGCTGTGACAGGTCGGCCAGGCCGCCGTCTGTGGTGTCGTAGGTCTCGAAGTAGGGAGCGAAGACGTGCCGAGGCAGCCCCAGCCCATCGGCATGCCGCGTGCTAGCGCTGGCGCTCGCCGACATAAAGCCAAGCGCGGCCACGGTCGCGGTGACGGCCGTTAAAGCCGCCGGGACCGAGATGCGTCGTCTCATGAATGGGTTCCAATCAATAGGAAAGTTTCCTGTTTGATTCGGGAGGCTAGCCGCGCCCTGGATAGGCGTCAAGAGCCGCGAGCGCTTCTCAGCCCGATGACGGGCCGCATCCCCGCCACCCACGCCACCCCGCCCATCCCCGCCTGAGCGGGCCGACGACCGCTTACGTCTTTTTTGCCCGGCTTGGGGCTACTCGGGGGGGCTCGTCGGGCATCTTGGGGTAGACCGGGGGCCACGGGGCGTCGAGCAGGCCGTTCGCGCGGTCGCGGGCGTTCATCTCAAGCAGCGGCTCGATCGACTGAGGGCTGTCGTTCATGCCGAGCCACGGGTCACCGACGGACTCGAGTCGGCCAGGCAGCGAGGCGATCGTGAACTGGTCGGGGTGGATGTCGTCAAGCTCGGCCCAGGCGAGCGGGGTGGATACCTGGGCATCGGGCCGCGCCCGCACCGACCAGGCGCCGAAGACTGTCTTGTGCGGGGCGTTCTGGTTGTAGTCGATGAACACCCGAGTGCCGCGCTCTTCCTTCCACCAGGCCGCGGTGATCAGGTCGGGCCGACGCCGCTCAAGCTCGCGGGCGGTCGCCACGGCGGCGGATCTGACCTGATAGGAGTCCCACCGCCGGTGCAGCCTGACGTAGACGTGCAGGCCGCGGTTGCCCGTGGTCTTTGGGTAGCCGACGATGCCGAGTTCAGCGAACAGCGCCTCGAGTTCCCGCGCGGCTTGCCGGATCTGGGTGAACTCCACTCCAGGCGTTGGGTCAAGGTCGATGCGCAACTCGTCGGTGAAGTCGGGGTCATCGGCCATGTACGGCCAGACGTGGAATCCCAGGCAGCCGAGGTTGACCGCCCAGAGCACGTGGTCGAGGTCGGCGGCGACAAGCGCCTGTGATGTCGTGCCGTTCGGCGTTGCCACCGTCGTCGTCCGCAGCCAGTCAGGCGCGTTCTTCGGCACCCGCTTCTGGAAGAACGACGGCCCGCCCGCGCCCTCAGGGAACCGCTGCAACAGCACGGGCCGCCCGCCCATCGCGGCCATCAGCGGCTCGCCAACCCGCTCGTAGTGTTCGGCCAGATCGCCCTTGGTCTGGCCTGACCCTGGGAACAACACCTTGTCGGCGTGGCCGATCAAGCCGCTTCGCATCGAATCTCGCTCCCGTCTCGTCCGGCCTACCTCGCAGGTGCTGTCGGCAGGGGTCGGTAGACTTTGTTAGTAAACGTTGGTTTACTAACAGGCTGACCAGGGGCCACAAGTCTTTCTTCCACAGAGAAGGATCGCAGACAAGGAGACGCGATGTCCGAGCCGACACCAGCAAGCAACCAATTGTCAGGCAAGGTGGCGCTTGTCGCAGGCGCTACCAGGGGTGCGGGCCGGGCCATCGCGCTCGAGCTCGGCGGCTAGCGCTGTCAGCACCACGTCGACGTCCGCCCGCGCCCGTGCGACCAGCGAGCCGACCGGCCGGACGCACCAGGTGATCCTGGTGCCCTCGCAGGTGGCCAGCAAGATTCTGGCGATCTGAGCGGCCGGCCGGTCGTGGCCGAGTTCGCCAGCCTCGATGGCGGCAGCGGCCAACTCGGTGAGGTGGTGCTCGAAGGTCAGCCAACCCTCGGCGAGCAGCTCACGCATCCTGTCGTCCTGCAGGTCAAGCGCTAGGGTGGCGAGCTGGTTGGCGGTATTGGCCGGCGAGTCGAGGTCGTCGAAGCCCCACAGCGCGGCGGCGCGCAACCTAGCGAGCGGGGTGCGGCAGCCGGCCTGCGCCGCCTCGATGCCGGGGGTGATCGAGTCGACCCAGCGGCGGTTCAGGGCGAGGAACAGTTGCTGCTTCGAGCCGAAGCGTTTGATCAGGGTGGCCGCCGACACTCCGGCACGTTCGGCTACCCGCTGCAAGGTGAACGCCGCAGGGCCGATCTCGTACAGCAGGCCCTGGGCGGCAGCGAGCAGCCGCTCGTCGTCGATGACCCGAGGTCGCGCCATCATCGGAGTAAACCACCGGCTCAATTGCGCTAGGTGCGCACCCGCCAGTCAAGCTAGGGAATGCTGGCGTCCGGTGCGGCGGTTGGCCCGTTTAAGTGGTGGCCTCTGCCACAGCGATTTCAGGAGGACGTGGTGACTACAGCACTGACCAAGACCCTCTACACAGCTCGGGCCACCGCGCACGGCGGCCGGTCCGGGCACGCCGTCTCAAGCGACGGCAGCTTGGACGTGGACTTGCGGCCGCCGACAGAGATGGGCGGCCAAGGAGGCGGGACGAACCCTGAGCAGTTGTTCGCCGCTGGCTATGCCGGGTGTTTCCAGAGCGCGCTCGGCGTGGTCGGCCGCCGGGCCGGGGTCGACACCAGCGGCTCGCTTGTCGAGGCCGACGTCAGCATCGGCACGATCCCCGGCGGCGCCTACGGCCTGGCCGTCGTGCTCAAGGTCGCGATCCCTGGAGTCGACCACGACACCGTCAAGTCCCTGACGGAAGCCGCCGACCAGGTCTGCCCGTACTCGAACGCCACCCGCGGCAACATCGACGTCACCCTGGAAGTCGACTAACTCGCGGCTGAGGGCTAGCTAGTACCGCTGACTGGGCCTAGGCCGCCGGATGAGAGCCCGGGCTGGAGGCGGCGGACCCTGAACTGGACGACGGCACGCTGGATGCCGAGGCTGACGGCGACGTAGAGCAGCGCGGTTGAGGCACCCACGCTCCTGCCTCCGTGGCCTGGCGCGACGAGGTAGTCGTATCCCAGGTGCGCGGCCAGCGCGATGATCCACAGTGCGGCGGTCAGCCAGTTGCCCTTGGACCAGGCGATGCCGTCTTTGATCCAGACCCGCACCGTGGCTGCTCGCACCGCGCCGAAGGCGGCGGCGAGCACCAGGCTGCCGACGAGTGCCGCGTAGGTCACCGCGCCGGAATGGTTGGTCCGCAGGTACTGCGCCGCTTCGGCCAGTCCGATGATCCCAAGAACGGCTACGATCCGCGGCCCGGTGCTGTTCACTGGCCTCTCGCTCAGCTGCCGCCCGATGACCAGCGCCAACGCCGCCACGCCGATGAGGATGCCGACTAGCACGATTGTCTCCCTTAATCCGCACTCACGCTCGCCTTGAGCTCAGCGATCCCTAGTTTGATCCCACGGGCCAGCAAGTCAAGGTCGGCCTGCGGAACGGCGCGGTAGTCAGCGGTGATACCGAAGGTGAACCGGTCGAGGTAGGAGAAGATCGCCACGCCGATCCTGAGGTTGTCGCCGATCGGGACGTAGGGGTACAGCTCGATCAGCTCGCGCCCGAGCAGGTAGAGCGGAAACCGCGGACCAGGGACGTTCGTGGTCACCGTCTGCACAAGCGGCTGCGGTATGCGGAACGCCGCGCGAGAACCAAGCGCCAGCAGCGACGGCGCGGCAAAGCCGAGCAGTCCGGTGATGAACTCAGCGCCCGCCGCCTGCCTGGTCCGCTTGAGGTCATCCATCGACACCCGCAACGCATCAAGACGCCGCATCGGGTCAGGCTCGCTTACCGGCAGGTTGACCAGGATCGCCGAGACCTGATTGCTGACCGGCTGGTGCTCATCTGTGCCGCGCAGCGACACCGGCACGAGCGAGCGCACGACCAAGTCCTCGGTCAGCTCGCCGCGCGCGCTGAGCAGATCGCGGAATCCCGAGGTAATCGCCGCGAGCAGGACATCGTTGACCGTCACGGGCGCGGCCTGCGGCCTGGCGTGCCTGATCCGCCTGACGTCAGCGAGCTTGGCATCGGCCCACGTCCACCGGCGGTGCGGGCTGATCGGGCCGTTGAGCCATGACGCCGACGGCTCGGTCAGCCGACGGGCGCTCCCGGTCAGGCCGCGACCGAATCTGGCCAGGTCGCCGAAGCTGGTCAGCCGACGGCCGAGAACGCCGGGCAGGTCGGCAAGCTGCCTGGCTGGCCAGGTGATGGTATCGAGCGCCCCACCCAAGACAAGCTCGACGGCTGATGGCCCTGGCGCGGGCTCCCACGGCTCGGGCGGGGCAGGCGGCGCCGATTCTGGCGTGAGGTCGAACAGCTCAGCCATCAGGTCGGAGCCGCCGACGCCGTCCACCATGCTGTGGTGCACCTTCGAGATCATCGCCCAGCGCCCGCGCTCGATCCCTTCGATGAACCACGCCTCCCACAGCGGACGATCCCGGTCAAGGCGCTGCGCGAACACCCGCCCAGCCAGTTCCCGAAGCTGAGCCGGCCCGCCGGGCGGCGGCACCGCGGCGTGCCGCAGGTGGTAGCTCAGCTCGAACTGCTCGTCATCGGCCCAGTACGGGCGGAACACCTGCAGTGGTACCGTCCGCACAACCTGGCGGTACCTGCGCACCTTGGGCAGCTTCGCCCCGAACAGCGCGGATAGCTCGGCGTAGGACGGCGCTGGGCCTTCGAACACGGCGAGCGAGCCAATGTGCATCGGAACATTCGAATGTTCAACGAAGTAAAACCCGGCGTCCAGCGTGCTCATCCGCTCCACAAAAGCCCCCGCTCCGCCCAGTCGGCGCCCCCGGCGACCACCCCGAGCCGGCCGCCACGAGGCCATCATTCCCGGCGGACAGCAGTCACTAGCAGGTGCGGCCCGACGCCGAGCAACTCGGGCACCCGCTCGGTGGCACGCAAACTCTCAAGCAGCACTTCCCTGTCAACCGGATCGGCCAGCCGCTCGGCTAGGTCGGCAAGCATGAACGCCGCGCCTTGGACGCTGACCAGGTCAGCCACATGCAGGCCAGCCGCCTTGACTTCGGCCCGGAATTGTCCTGGCCGGTGGCAGTACGCCGAGAACGAGCCGGGCTGCGAGGGCGGCGCCCACCCGACCCGCTCGACCGCGCGAACCGCGTCGGTAATCGCCTGGTGGTCGGTGTAAAGACGCTGGCGAAGCACGCCGTCCAGCCTCAGCGCCCAGCGCGATATCGCGGCGATGAACACCGGCCCGCCCGGCCGAACGATCCGCAGCGCCTCCCGTAGCGCTCGGATCCGGTCCGCCCTGCGCCGCAGGTGATAGATCGGCCCGAGCAGCAGGACCGCGTCCGCGCAGGCGTCGGTCAGGTCAAGAGCGAGTGCGTCCCCGACCTCGGCACGGACCAGTGGGCTGCCATTCGCGGCGGCCCGAGCCTGCCTCACGTGCATCGGGATCAGGTCCCTATGCTCAACTCGATACCCGCGCCCGGCTAGCCACGCCGTGTACCGCCCAGGCCCGCCGCCGATGTCCGCGACCACCGCCGGAGCCGCCGGAAGCCTCCGGTCGATGATCTCCGTCGTGCGGACGAACTCGAGCATCCCAGGACCATCGGCCGCCAAGCGGTCGGCTTCAAGCCCTCGAGCGTAATGAGCTTCAAGCTCCGCTCGCTCAGCGTTGATCACGCCGCAAGGTTAGGAGGAACGGCGCATCGAACGTCAAACCATTTTCATTTTGAACGCAAACCAGCCACAGTCATGTCGCTCGCAGCCACTACTGTTCAGGCAGGGTCGATCGGCGAGGGCGGAGGCGGCGGCGATGGCAGGCGGGCTGATGGCGGCCGGGTTCGGCGCAGCGGTCAAGCTGTCGCCGCACCCGCTCGCCGCGCTGGTGCCGCTGCTCGTCGTGGTGCTCGCGCTCGACGTCTACTGCCTGATCGACGTGGCCAGGGCCAAGTCGGTGCGCAACGCGCCGAAGATCGCCTGGGTCATCGTTATCCTGGCCGTCAGCGCTCCGCTCGGGGCGCTGCTCTACCTGTTCTTCGGCAAGGACCGCGGCAAGCCGGGCCGCCCGCCTGTGCCGACCGGGCAACCTGGCGATCAGGTCCCGGCGCCCGCTACGGCGCCTGACGTCGTCAGCGAACCGCGGGCCAAGCGGGAGCCGATCGTGACCACGTCGGGGCTGACCAGGGACTACGGCGGCACCGGCCTGTTCGACATCGATCTTGTCGTGCCGCGCGGCTCGATCTACGGGCTGGTCGGGCCGAACGGCGCTGGCAAGACCACGCTGTTGTCCATCGTGTCCGGAGTCAGGCGGTCAGATCGCGGCGCGGTCTGCCTCGACGTGCCGCGTCACAAGATAGCCGTCTGCCCGGACGTGCCAGAGTTCGACGGCTGGCTGACCGCCTACGAGGTTGTCGACCTAGCCAGGGCGCTGGTCGCCGGACCAGCGGGCCGCCAGGACGGCAGCGAGGCTGAGGCTATTGTCGCCGCGCTGCGCACGGCGGGTATCGGCGACGTGGCCGACCGGCGGGTGGCCGGGTTCTCCCGTGGGATGGTGCAGCGGCTCGGGCTGGCGTGCGCGCTCGTCACCGAGCCTGAGTTGCTGATCCTCGATGAGCCAACGTCCGCGCTCGACCCGGCCGGAAGGGCCGAAGTACTGGGCCTCGTCGCCGCGATGCGCGGCAGCAAGACCGTGATCTTTTCCAGTCACATACTCGCCGACGTGCAGCGAGTCGCCGATCAGGTCGGGATCCTGCGCGACGGACGACTGCTCT
>DATNEK010000300.1:0-10341 GCA_035553055.1 Streptosporangiaceae bacterium
AGGGGCGGCCGATTACCTCGGCGAGCCGGTGACGCAGGCGGCGCACATGCGGCAGGCCGCGACGCTGGCGCGGCGAGACGGAGCGGCACCAGAACTTGTGGCGGCCGCGCTGCTGCACGACGTTGGCCACTTCACCGGTGCCGTAGCCGCGACGCTCTCGCCAGGCCTCGGTCTACACGCTTGGGGTCCAGGGCGGGCCTATGCGGGAGGCCGAGGCCAGGGAGTTCGCAGCGAGCCCCTACGGCCAAGCCTCCTGCCAGTTGCGCCGCTGGGACGACGCAGCCAAGCAGCCCGGTGCGCCGACGCCGCCGATCGATCACTTTCGGCCGCTGCTCGGCTCGCTGGTTCGTGCTCGCGACGTCGTAAGACCCCCGGTGCCAGCAGCATCGTCGGCCGGCGACGACGATAGTGCGCGCGGATTATTAACACGCTGGTTTGACTGGGTGCGTGGCGGCCGTGGCTGCTGTTGGCAGTGGATCTGCGGCGTGCGCGGCGGATGGTGGCGGGGCTGCGGAGTGCTGGCCGAGGTGATCACGGAGGATCGCCGGGTGCGCGGCGGATGACTGGCGTGTTCCGGAAACTTCCCGTGCCGGTCACGGAAGGTTCCCGGGTGAATCATGAACGATTGTCTGGTTACGGATAGTTGTCCGCGTTATCGCACGGAAAACCATCCGCGGGCCGACGTCCGGCACGATTAGCTGTGACTGGTGTGGCGATTGTGGCAGGACGTAAAATCGTGACGTAGGGTTACATTACCGGCCTGGCAACAGCAGCGACGGGCTGTTTGCTGTTGTTGCCAGGCCGGCTTCGGCTGGCGGGATGGGTTAGGTCGCGGTGGCGAGTATGTCCACGACGAAGACCAGCGTGTCGGTCGGCTTGATGCCTGCTGACGCCTGCCCGGACTTGCCGTAGCCCTGGGCAGGGGGCACGACGAGCATGACCCGGCTGCCGACAGGAACGCCCACCAGGCCGGTGTTCCACGCCGGGATCAGCTGGCCGAGCTGGAACACATTCGGTGGCGTGGTCGGCTGCGCGACCGACGGCCAGTTGTCGTTGAACACCTTGCCGGTGCGCCAGATCGACCCGACGTACCTGACCACGATGGCCTCGCCGGCCTTCACTGGCGTGCCGGTGCCCTTGATCAGCGTCTTCACGACCAGCTTGCTTGGCGGCGCCGACTTGGGGATGGCGATCTGCGGCGACGCACCGACTTGGGCGCTCACCTTCGGCAGCGGGCCGCCGCCGTCAGTGACGTGCTGCCCGACGGCGCTTTGCGTGGGCGTGAACGCCTTGAGCACGTCAACGACCCATACCAGCGTGTCCGTTGGCTTGACACCGATCTGAGAATTACCGGTCGGGCCGTAGCCGTACTTGGGCGGCAGCACGGCCATCACTCTGCTGCCGACCTTGGCGCTGGACAGGGCGGTCTGCAGCCCGGACAGGCCGATCTTGACCGGCAGCACCTCTGGCGTCGCTGTGTAGCTGGAGAAGAGCAGCTTGTGCGTCTTGCCGCGCCAGAGGTAGACCTCGAAGTTCGCGAGTATCGAATCGGCCGGCGCGACCACCGGGCCGCTGCCGGCCGCCAGAGTCTTGGTAACCAGGCCGGTGCCCGGCTTGGTCGCCGGGATCGTGACGGTCGGAGCTTTGCCGGCGGCGCCCGAGATCTTCACGGCGGCGTTGGAGTTCGTCTGGGTGGGCGCGGAACTGCTGCATCCGGCCAGCGCTACAGCCGCTGCCGTCGGGAGCAGGAGCGCCATGGCCACACGTCGCATGGGAGTCCTTGAATAGTTGGGTAGGTCGGTTGGACCAGCCTACCGGCAGGCCGAGTCGCCGATGTCGGTCACGGGTCAGTGAGCGCGATGGTCGGCGCTACATCCCCGCGATGAGCTTTTCGACCCGCTCGTCGACGGACCTGAACGGGTCCTTGCAGAGCACGGTGCGCTGTGCCTGGTCATTCAGCTTGAGATGCACCCAATCGACCGTGAAGTCCCTGCGCCGCTCCTGGGCGCGCCTGATGAAGTCGCCGCGCAGGCGTGCCCTCGTGGTCTGCGGCGGCACCGACTTGGCTTCGAAGATGGCCAGATCCGAGCACACCCGCTCGACCGCGCCGCGCCGCTGCAGCAGGTAGTAAAGCCCGCGACCACGATGGACGTCGTGGTAGGCCAGGTCGAGCTGGGCGACCCTGGGCGAAGAGAGCGGAAGATCGTGCTTGGACCGGTAACGCTCGATCAGCTGATACTTGGTCACCCAGTCGATATCGCGGGCCACCAAGTCGAGATTCTCGGTCTCCACAGCGCGCACGGCGCGCTCCCAGAGTTCGAGTACCTGGCTGGCGATCTTGTCGGTACCCCTCGCCTCAGCGAAGCTGCGCGCCTTGGCCAGGTATTCGTGCTGAATCTCAAGAGCGCTCATCTCGCGACCGCTGGCGAGCCTGATCTTGCGCCGGCCTGTCATGTCGTGGCTGACGTCCCTGATGGCCCTGATCGGGTTCTCTAGCGTCAGGTCGCGCATGACGGTACCCGCCTCGACCATGCGCAGCACGAGGTCGGTGGTGCCCACCTTGAGCAGCATCGTGGTCTCGCTCATGTTCGAGTCGCCCACTATGACGTGCAGCCGCCTGAACCGCTCGGCGTCGGCGTGCGGTTCGTCGCGGGTGTTGATGATGGGCCGTGACCTGGTGGTCGCCGACGAGACGCCCTCCCAGATGTGCTCGGCGCGCTGGCTGACGCAGTAGACGGCGCCGCGCGGAGTTTGCAGCACCTTGCCGGCCCCGCAGATGATCTGCCTGGTGACCAGGAACGGGATCAGGATGTCGGCCAGCCTGCCGAACTCGCCGTGCCTGGCGACGAGGTAGTTCTCGTGGCAACCGTAGGAGTTGCCCGCTGAGTCTGTGTTGTTCTTGAACAGGTAGATATCGCCGGCGATGCCCTCCTCCCGCAGCCGCCGGTCCGCGTCGACGAGCAGGCCTTCGAGTATCCGCTCCCCCGCCTTGTCGTGAGTGACCAGGTCGACCAGGCTGTCGCACTCCGGAGTCGCGTACTCGGGGTGACTGCCGACGTCCAGGTAGAGCCTGGCGCCGTTGCGCAGGAACACATTGCTGCTCCGGCCCCAGGACACCACCCGCCTGAACAGGTACCTGGCCACCTCGTCAGGAGACAGCCTGCGCTGACCACGGAACGTGCAGGTAACGCCGTACTCGTTCTCAAGCCCGAATATTCGCCTGTCCACGCGGTTCTCAGTACCTATCTACTCGGCTACCAGTCAACCGCGATGTACTTGGTCTCGGTGAACTCAAGCAGGCCTTCGTGGCCGCCCTCGCGGCCCAGCCCAGACTGCTTGACACCGCCGAACGGCGCGGCCGGATCACTGACGACGCCGCGGTTGATGCCGACCATGCCGGCCTCCAGGGAATCGGCGACTTGCAACGCTCGCCGCAGATCGGCGCTGTAGAGGTAGGAAACCAGTCCGTACTCGGTGTTATTGGCCATCTTGATCGCCTGGTCGGTGTCGGTGAACCTGACAATCGGCGCGACCGGCCCGAATATCTCCTCGTTGAGTATCCCCGCGGTAACAGGAACGTCGTCGAGCACGGTCGGAATGTAGTAGTAGCCGCGCCGGTCGGGCGCGCTGCCGCCGGTCACCACTTTGCTGCCCTCGCTGGCTGCGGCCCGCACCAGGCCGGCGACCTTGTCCCTGGTATCGGCGTTGACCAGTGGGCCGAGGTCGGTGCCATCATCCAGGCCCGGCCCTACCTCGAGTGCGCTCAGCCTGGCGGCCAGCTTGGCCGAGAACTCGGCGGCGACCGAGTCGTGCACGTAGAACCTGTTGGCCGCGGTGCAGGCCTCACCGCCGTTGCGCATCTTGGCGATCATCGCGCCGTCCACTGCCGCGTCAATATCGGCATCGCCGAACACCAGGAACGGTGCGTTGCCGCCAAGTTCCATCGAGCAGTTCGTGACCGTGTCGGCCGCACCGCGCAGCAGCAACCTGCCGACCTCAGTCGACCCGGTGAACGACAGCTTCCTGACCCTTGGGTCGGCGAGCATGGCGCCGACGACCGGCCCGGGTGACTGCGTGGGAAGCACGTTGACCACGCCGTCAGGAACGCCGGCCCGCGCCAGGATTCCCGCGACGGCGAGTGCGGAAAGCGGTGTCTCTTTGGCCGGCTTGAGCACGACTGTGCAGCCGGCCGCCAGCGCCGGCCCGATCTTGCGCGTGGCCATCGCGGACGGGAAGTTCCACGGGGTGACAAGGACGGCGACGCCAACCGGCTGGTGCTGCACGAGTATCCGGTTCGCGCCGGACGGCGCGGTGGTGACCATGCCAGCGAGCCGCACGGCCTCTTCTGAGAACCAGCGAAAGAACTCGGCGGCGTAGGTGACCTCGGCCCTCGCGTCGCGCAGCGCCTTGCCGTTCTCCATCACCATGAGCCTGGCCAGCGCCTCGGCGTCAGCGATCATCAGCTCGTAAGCGCGCCGCAGGCACTCGCCCCTGACTCGTGGCGGCGTCGCGGCCCAGCCGGCCAGCGCTCCGTGCGCGGCGGCGACGGCGTCGAGTGCGTCGTCGGGTGTGGCGTTTGCCACTTCAGCGATCGGATCCTCGGTAGCCGGGTCGATCACGGGAAGCACACCACCCCGGCCAGGCGACCACCGGCCGCCGATCAGCAACTCGGTCGGCGGCGTCATTCCGGTAATGCTCGCCAGGTCGGCAGCCACGCTTCCTCCAAGTCCTCGCGGATGCCGGCGTGCATCGCGCATGCCCGACACTACCAACGGCACCTGTCATACCCGCCCAGGCGGACTGCCCACCTTCAAGGTCAGCGTAGCGGTGCCTGGCCGGGACCCGGTGACGGGTCAAGCCGCGGCCCGATCGGTCCGCGCAGCGCCAGCGCCACAGTGCCGAGCGCTACGAGCAGCCACACGATCCAGGTCAGGTACAGGCCGTAGGCCGCGCTGACGCCATCCGTCGGGCTGTCGGAGATCTGCCACGCGAGCACGATCAGCAGCCAGCCTGCCCAGATGGCGAGCTGAGCGTTCGAACCAGGCGGCAGGAAGGCGGCCACCACCGGCGGCAAAGCGAAAGCCACGAGGAAGATAAGGCCCCACAGGATGAACCAGCCGTGTACTCCTGACCCGAGCACGTTGCCGAACACTCCGTCCGACGTCTTCAACTGGCCGAATATGCTCGCGAACGGGAAGCACACGGCGACGATGCTGACCACGACCGACAGAGCGTCCGGCTGCTGCCTGCCGAGCTGACGCCAGCGCTGCAGCCCCGCGATCGCGACGGCCGCGGCCGTGATAGCCGCGAGCAGAGCGACGATCGACGTCGCCTCGATGACGTGGCGCTTAGCGCTTGACAGGAAGGTCAGTTCGGCGGCGATGACGGTGTCGTATATCGCGAACGAGACCGCTGGTACGACCAGACCGAGCACGGCGGCGAAGCCGGCGCCACCGCTGCGGCCTCGTGCTGCCGCGATCGCGATCGCGGCGCCGCCCGCGGCGAGCGGGAGCAGAGTCGTCCAGGCCTTGACCGTGTCAGCATGGGTGATCGACGACAGCGCCCAGAACATGAGCATAGCCAGCATCAGGCCAGTGGCGAGCGCGGCCGGGATGCCGAGATTCTGGCTGCCGGGCCTGACCAGATAGGGCGGCGGACCGGTCTGCACGTAGTCGCCGCGTGGCGGGATCGTGACGCCTTCAGCCCTGATCGTCTGGCCGTCGGATCCCAGGGCGGCATCCAGCCGCCTGGTAGCTGGCGCGACATCGTCGGCCACGCGGGTCGGAACTGGATCAGGCGGCCCGGCCTGCGGTTCAACCGCCGTCAGCTGCACCGGTACCGGAGTGGGCACCATGGTGTCTTGCGACTGCAGATCAGGCGCCTGAGCGATCGGCGGGCCAGCCACCTGGTAGCCGATGACCCGCGCGAAAGCCCCGGCCGCCCAGAGCGCTCCCGTGGCGTCCACCGCGGTGCGCGATGTCATCTCGTTCGCCACCATGGCCACGGCGGACTGCGCCGCTACACCTTGCTGCACCCGGTCAGCGAGCTGGTCGGCGACGCCGAAGCGAGCGGCTTCAGTCAGCATCGCGACCTCCCGTGGCAGCTGTGGCACGTCGTCCTTGAGCAGGCCCTCAAGCATGTCGGGCCGCCCGAGCACGGGTACGCCGAAGCCTTCGACCACGTGCGTGAGCGCGGCACCTGCCTCACCTCCGGCGTCCCATATCTGGCTCATGTGAACTCCTTAAACCTCGGTCCCGCTGACGATCGTCGCCACCTTGCCTGCGATCCTGATCCGTCTCGGCCTCGCGACAACTTTGTGGCCGGGACTGACCCGCTGGCTGCTTTCGCCTGCAGTCTCGATATCCCAGGTGTGCTCGCTGACATTCCGGAGCAGCACAGCGCCGGGAAGGCGGTCGTCGAGTTCGGCTACCGCGATCGGCTCGTCTGGCTGACCGGGCAGCATCAGGTGACGGCTGGTCAGCGCGGCGCCTGCCGAGATCACCAGCGCGTGAGCGGTGGTCTTGAGCAGCAACGGGCTCGCCGGAATAGTGCGGCAATTCCAGCATGGTCGGCGTGTGTCAGTTGAGTCAAAAAGCAGTGCGGCGTCACAAGTATTGCACTGCCACACACTGTCGGACAACCGGTAGAGTGCCCTGCGCCATAGGCTTTCTATAATGCGTCCGGTCAGCGTAGGGTCTTTGATGCCGGTGGTAAACGACTGCACGAACATTTGCTGAAAGAATTTTGGGTAAACGGGCCACCAGTTGTTGACCGGGTGCCCTACGGCTGGACGGTTGGAGTGATCTTTCGGGTCGTAGACAAATATCGGCATGCGACCGAAATGCTTGAGCAGGACCTCCTGATCGGATGGCCGGTCGGAAGCGTTCGAATTGTAAGATTCGTCGACCGCCGTACCCTCTAGCGGATGACCATGGCAAAACAGGTAGAAAAGGAAGAGAGCCAGCGAGTACAGATCGCTCTCGGTGCGCGGAGGTGCCTGGTCGAGCATCACCTCTGGCGCCATGAACTGGAGCGTCCCCTTGATCAGCGCCTCTTCCCCGGTTGTACCGACGTTGTCGTTGTCTATGATCGCGACGTCGCCGGTGGTGGGATCAACGTACAGGTTGCCGAAGCTTATGTCGCGGTAACAAAGCCCGTCGCTGTGCAGTGAGGCGAAGGCATCGACAAGGTTTAGGCCTATTTTTATCTTGATGTGAAAATCCGGTGGCCGTTCGTTGGCGAGCATCTGGAAGCACGTAACGAAACGGCGTTCCATCATCGGCATGACATAGCCGAATCCCGTCCTGCCAGGGCTCGATACCATGTCGATCGGCCAGATGAACGCGTGATTCCTCGGTCGGCCGCTCTCCACGAGCTTGAGCAGGCCGGCCTGGATCTTGTCGTCGAATGACCGGCTCGCTGAAGGCCGGTACCATTTGACTGCGAGCTGACGCCCGTTAAGCTCGGTCCGGAAAACCGTGCCTTGCCCGCCGCGGCCGAGACGCTCATGCAGGAGGAGCGGTCCGCTGCCCGAGCGCATATAGACCATGTCGCCTTTTTTCAGTTCAGTCATGTTTGAGAACCTGACGTCCGGCTCGTCGCTGGCTTGGTTGTCGGGCTCGTCGTCGGCTTGGTCGTTGGCTTGGTCGTGGGTCTCAACGAGGTGCGCGTCGGTGCGGGGCTCGGCCGGTACGCCGGCGACCGCGCCGTGTGGCTGTGCGAAGACAGCAAGATGACCGCCGCGACGGCGAGCACCACGACGATCGCGGCACCTAGCCACAGCGCGGGCCGTTGCGCGACCGCGGGCCTCGCCGCCGACGGCGACGCGGAGTACGCAGGCGGCGATGCGTAGTCCGGCAGGCGCAGCGCCGGGACCGGTCTGGTCTGTTCGCCTTCCGCTGACCCGTCGTGCCACGTCAGCGTCCGGTCATCGGCGGCCGATCTGAGGTGAGGCAGCGTCTGGGTGTCATGGGTCATGTCGATGACCGGTCGTCGCTGCCGCTTGGCTGGCGGAGTCAGAACCACCGTGGAATTGAGCGCAAGCGCGACCGTCGAGTCGTCGCCGCTTCCGCTTGACGAGGCGCACAGCGCTGCCCAGCCGCTGAGCTGGCCGCCGATCCACTCCAGGCCGTAGTCGCTTCCCATCCTGACCAGATCGGCGGCGACACCTTCCCGCCAGTCAACCTCGGCCTGGGCGTTCCCGTAGCCATCGGTCGCGGCGAAGATCGCGAACACGGGGGTCTTCACCAGGCTGACCAGCGCGACCCTGAATGATGACACCGCATCGGGTTGACACAGGCTCGTCGTCGCGGTCCCGTCCAGCCTGCTGTCGGTCGGTATCGGCGCCAGGTGGCGGCCGTCAGGCAGCACAAGGAGGATCTCGCCGTCGCCGATCTGGGCCAGCACGGCGACGTCCGGCCTGAGCACGCCGAGCAGCAAGGTCGCTCCGTACGGGATCTCGGCTGGGTCATTCGGCGGCAAGGTGGCGAGCTGAGCTTCGCTGAGCGGGTCGTGCGCCAGGTCGGCGGCGACCAGTTCACGCCAGGTGGCGACCACGTCGGTTACCAGCCGGCTGGCTGCCGCCTGGGTGACCGGCTCGCCGGCGGGCAGCTGCTTGGCCCAGGACCTGGCCGTCGACACCCCCGCCTTGACGCCGAGCTTTGATCCGCGATCGCTACGGAAATGGCGCGCGTGACCGTGGCCGTCGGCAACGGCGAAGGCCAGCAGGCCTGGCTCGTCTGGGAACTCGAATTTCGTCGCCGCGATCGCATCCTGGTTTGGCGTGCCTGCCCGCACATGGTCAGCACCGATGGCGCTGGCCAGATAGGTCTCCCAGGATGCGGGGCGGTCGATCAGCAGGGTCGCGTCGTCATCGCGGTCATGGCCGGCCATAGGTCACAGCACCACGTCAGAGATGTCGCGGAACGCGGGTGCCTGCGGCTCTGCCTGATCGTGGTAGAAACCGGCTGATCTGATATTCGGATTGGTGACCCACAGCGAGGCGCGGTGCAATTGGTCGGCTATCTGCTCGACGTCGCTGGCCACAAGCACCGGCAGGCTTGAGTTACCGATGAATTTGGTCAGCGCGTCAGAGCGCGCTGAGTTGCCGATCGCGACCGCTATCCGCATGGCGTCCCGGCCGGCGGGGACGTCGAGCAGCGTCCGCAGCCCGGCGTCAAAATCGGCAGGCAAGTCGGTGGGAAGCCCATCAGTGATCAGCACGAGGACCGGGCGAAGGCCCCTGCTTGCCTGGTCAGCGGCTAGAGCCTCGGCGACCATGCGAAACGCTGGCGCCATATTTGTCCTGCCTTTGGGTGTCACGGACAGCGCCTTCCAGGTCATCGTGGCGGCCGGCATCGGATCGTAGATATGCCAGCGGGGCTCGTCGGCGAATGCGACAGCCCGGATCAGGATCCTTTTCTCCTGCTCTCGTTCCCATGAGGCGAAATGCTGTATCATATCGCCAATTGCGAAGTTCAGCGCCTGAATTCTGGGCCCGGCCATCGATCCAGAGCAGTCGGCCAGCATGATGACATGCAGCGGCCTGCGCGCGACTCCTCCGCCTGGCATGACCGACTTTGTCTGCATGCTGTGAATGCCTACGCCGTTCACGCTCGTCGGCTCCTCCCCCCTGACACCCGCCGAGACCTTCGGATTGCCACGTAATCGAGACGTGTATTGCATATCCTGACGCCTGCGCCGACGGGCCGTCAAAGTGTGGCGCGCCGCGTTTTTTTGGACGGGGATTGGCGAGGCCTGACATCATGCCCAAAGTGGGTCAGGCTCAGTTCTCCTGGCTCAACCCCGCCTTGTAGCCGACCCGGAGCAGCGGCCAGGCCTCATGCGGCGCCGACGACGGGTTCAGCGACCGGTGCAGCGCGGCTCCGTCGAGCACGGCAAGCAGCGAGAGCAGCCACGATGCCGCCGGGTCGAGCGACCTGAAACGATGAGCACGATACCTGGCGTGAAGCCCAGCCATCGGATCACGAGCGGGCCGCTTATCGCCGCTTGGCAGGCTAGCCCTTGCTGCCGCCATTCGACTCGCCTGCGCCAGTCTCGGGTTCGGCCGGCTTCTGGCCGTTGCTAGCGCGTTTCGGCTTCGCCTTCGCGTCAGGCTCGCCGGAGCCCGCCTGCCCAGCCGTAGGCTCGTCCGGGCTCGCCGGAGCAGGCGCTGTGGCCTTGGCCGCCTCGGCGAGCAGGCTCTCAAGGCGGCCGCCGGTAAGCCGACGGAATGTCCGATGCTCCCTGGTCCGGTCGAGTACAGCGACCTCAAGCTGACTAGCGACGATTTCCGCTCGGTCGCCGTTGGTCGGGGCCGACAGGCCGGCGATAGCTGTCGTC
>DATNEK010000301.1:0-5338 GCA_035553055.1 Streptosporangiaceae bacterium
CGGCGCGGCTCCGGGCAATGATCGCGCAGCGGGAGACAGCCGCGTGATCGCTTGCCTGCTGGATGACAGTTCGGTGCTGGCGCTGGGCAAGGGGTACCCGGCGTTGTCAGGGTTCGTGGTGGACGCTGCTGCCGGGCGGGCGGTGCTGTCGGTGCCCGCGCTGTGCCTGTGCGCCGCTGAGGCAGAGCGGCCAGGGATCGCCGAGCATCTGGGCATGCTCCCTGTGGATATCGAGCCGCTGGAACTTTCGGCGGCCATGTCTGCGGGCCGGCTGATCGGCGGTGGGGTCGACTGGCGGATCGCCCAGGCCGTCGCTGCAGCGCTGCCCAGCGCGGTCCATCCGGACGGCAGGGTTGTTCTTTCAGTGCAGACCGCGCGCTATCAGGGAACAGGCATTGAGCCGATCGACCCCGGCCTGGCGAGCTAGCGACAGAATGACCATTCTGTCCGCAGCCACGCGATGGCGTTGACTTGCGGTCGGCCACGCAGATTAGAGCCGACCGTGCGCGGCCATCGCTGAGAACGAGATCACTGTGAGTGGCTGGACTGGCGGATATCGGTGGGTTATCTCCAGCCTGTCATCGCGGTTTGCGCGGACTCGATAAACTTGTCGACTTCCATGCGGAAGGCCTGGTGAGCCGCGTCGAAGCGGTCGCGTGCCCCGTCTTGCCCTAGCGAGATCTTCCACAGCGCTGTGTTAACGTCCGAGGCTGCCTGACTGACTGCCTTGGCTGTCTCTGCGGCCGGCGGAGGTCCTTCCAGGAGCACGACTCTGCCAGCGCGCATGAGAGGGTCGAACGCGTCGCGAAGATCGATCCGCAGCTTCTGGATTCGGGCAAGCTGCTCATCGGGATCGGTCACCTGTGCGTACACGTCTCCGAGGCGGAAGTAGAGCTCGCCGGTGATGTGAGCTTGCTCGATGAACGTCAGGTAGGCCGTTCGGCGGCTCTCCCGGACCCGGTTCTGGTGGTCGGCTAGCGCGGATGACTCGGCCTGGATCTTGGCTGCCCGCGCGTTGCCGCGGCTGGTCACCCAGCTCGCTGACACGAAACTGGGTCCTGCCCGGCGCGCGGCAGCGAACCCTGGCCCGTGATGTCGGCGAGGGATCGTGAGACGTTATTTGTGCGGCGCTAAAGGATGGCTCGGGCGGGCAGTGCGCGCGAGAGCGACTCCGCGGTCAGCCGGAATCGCCAGGCACGCCATGCCGGGTCGTCAGGCAGCCTCCGCGGGGGTGATGGTGATGGTGCAGCCGGGGCTGAGCCTTTCCAATTGCCGCAGGAGGTAGGCTCGGCGCTGCTCGGGAGACTCCCGCCTGGTGCAGAAGTCAGCGCCGAGGTCCTCGTACGGCTTGCCGCTCCTGAGCACCTCGTAAGCGATCTTCAGCAGGGTGCGGTTGATCGCGAGGATTGCCTTCTTCACCGCGGCCGGGTTCTTCGGGCCGCCGAGCCGGCCTCAAACGGACCACGGGCCATCGGTGACAGCAGGCGGCACGCCAGCCCAAGCCTGCCTGCCCGCGCGACCGGCGTCAGCCAATCCGGCCACGCAACCACGCCGCCGCCTACGGTCCCCAGCTGGCCAGCGGAGCCGCAGGGCCCAGTTTCGTCCCCACGGGCGCGCCGCGAAGCGGCGCGTTTTCTAACACCAAACTGGCTCCCCGTTTGGCTCCCCGAGCCTGCCGCGAGCCTCAAGTCCAAGGCTCTGTCTGACCTGCGCGCCTGGCAGGGATCGAACCTGCGACCCGCTGCTTAGAAGGCAGCCGCTCTGTCCGCTGAGCTACAGGCGCACGCAGCACATTCTGCCCGACCTAGGCTACGCGCCGCCTCGTACCTGGCACCAACGATCAACCCAACCCACAGGCTGCCCCACCCACGACTCTAGCCTTATCGGTCAATCGCTACCAATGTCGGCTTCAGGCACCTCTGGGCGCTCCCGCCACCCACCGCCGCGCTCGGAACCGCCTGGCCTGTCTTCGTGCACGTCACCAGCAGGACCCGGTTGCTGTACGGATCGACGCTGCCGCCGATACCTGACAGGTCCACGAAGAAGTGCGGCCAGGGCAGCGACTTGGTCGTCCAGATGACGTGCTTCTTCGCGATGTTGTAGCCCCACGCGGCACCGTGCGCGCCAGGGTCGAGGCCAAGCGCCACGCCATCGCGGACGCCGTAGGTACCCGGCGGTCCCGGATACGAGGTGCCGCGCTCGTTCTTGCCAGTCACCGGGTCGATACCGATCAGCGCTCCCCCGATGTCCACGTAGAGAACCTGCAGCGCCGAGTCGAAGACCTCAGGCACCGCACCAGGGCGGGAGCCGATGAGCAGCCCGGTGGCGTCGCTGTAGATGCGCAACCCATCGGCACCGGAGAACAGCAGCACGTTGCCGATCGCACCGCTCAGCATTCCGTCGAACGAGCGGCCCGCTGGCTGGATCAGGCGCTCCTCACCGGTACGCAGGTTGATCTGCAGCACCGCCGTCACCGGTGCCGTGCCAACCTCGCCGGTCGCCGACACGGTCACGTACAACTCGTGACCGTCGACCCGCCACGCCTGGCCGGCCGCGCCGGTCAGGTCGCGCCATATCACCTTGCCGGTCGCGTTGGCGTAGCTGGTCACCGAGTTCCGGCCGACGATGACGGTCTGCTTCCTGCTCGCCTTCACCGCGCCGCCGAACAACGCCGCCTGGTACACCCGAATCTGCTTGCCGGTCACGGCATCGAGCACGAACTCCTCGCGCTGGACCTGCCCGACCGGGGGCCGGGCGGCATTCTCATCGACCCCCACGGTGACGACACCTCGCCAGGTCCTGACCGAGATGATCGCCGAGCCAGCGGGCACGCCGCTGAGTACCGCTGACCACCTGGGAAAGCCGGTCGCGGCGTCGAACGCGTCGACTGTCAGGCCGAAGCCCACCGCGGCGACGCCGCCGCCGATGGCCGCGTAGGCCTGGCCGTGAGCGAACACGGTTCCCCGCGCACCGCTGTCGGCAACCCACGCGCCGGTCAGGAGCCGGGTCCAGCTCACCGCGCCCGTGGCCGAACACGCGCGGCGGCAGAGTTCGCCCCCATGGCTCGCCCTGCTACCAGGAAATAGCACAACGGCGACAAGTATGAACCCGAGCGCGCTCCGGCGCATAGGCGCTGAGATCAAGCGGCTGAGCTTCACACCGCCCAGGCTAGACCTATCCGGGAGGCTGTCTCGCCGAGCCGCCGACGAGCACAGGGAGTAGCGTTGGCACCCAGACTCAGACCGACTCCACCGCACTGACCCCTTGGAGGACCCATGTCCGACCGGGCTCCGCTGCCCTATGATTTCATGCCCGAGATCCCGTCATTCACCGTTACCAGCTCCGATGTAAGCGACGGCGAGCAAATGGGCGACAGCCAGGTCTACAACGGCTTCGGCATGTCCGGCCAGAACATTTCCCCGCAGCTAAGCTGGCACGGATTCCCCGAGGCAACCGAAGGTTTCGCCGTGACCTGCTTCGACCCGGACGCGCCGACCGGCTCGGGCTTCTGGCACTGGCTCGTGCTCGACATCCCCGCCTCGGTGACCGAGCTCGCCGCCGGCGCTGGCTCGGCTGACGGCGGCGGACTTCCCGCTGGCGCGTTTTCGGTGCGCAACGACTATGGCAGCAAGGACTTCGGCGGCGCCGCTCCGCCGCAGGGCGACGAGCCGCACCGGTATGTGTTCGCCGTGCACGCGCTCGACACCGACAAGCTCGGGATCGATTCAGACGTCTCCCCCGCCGTCGCCGGCTTCAACCTGCGGTTCCACACCATTGCCCGCGCGTTGATCGTCCCGGTTTACGGTCACTGACGGTCGGTATCGGACGCGGACCAGCATCAAACCATTTTTCAGAAATAAACTCCGACGGCCGGTCGCGCTACATTAGCCGCGCGACCGGCCGAGCCTGTCGCCAGGCCAAAGCTTGGCGAGCTGTCGCCGACGAAACAGCCAGCCGACCCGCCCGGCCAGTGGCTAAGCCAGGCTGGCGAGGACCTCGCGCTCGCGGTCCGGGTCAAGGCCGTGCTTGATGCGGCCAGCCGGCGGATCGCCCTCGGCTCGCAACCACGCCCACGTGTCGCTCACCGTTTCCTCAACCGGCCTGCACACCAGGCCGGCCGCGTAGATCGCGGACACGTCGCCGTCGTGCAGGCTCGCGCCCTCTCCGTTCGGTGGCACCCACACGGGAAGCTCGGTCCACGCTTCGATCCCAGCGGTCTCGATCACCTCAGGGTCGACCCACACCAAGTTCGCGTCAGAGCCCGTCGCCGCGACGCAAGCGTTCAGCAGGCTCTCCATCGTCGCCTGGCCAGGCTTGCTCACCGAGTTGAACACGCCGCCAATACCTTCATCGGCGGCGTGCAACATCCAGATCGCCAGGTCACGACAGTCGATGTACTGCAGCGGCTGGTCCCGGGGGCCGGGAGCGAGCACGTCGCCGCCGCGCTCGATCCGGCGCAGCCACCACGGCATCCGGCCGACGCCCTCGTACGGCCCAAGTATCAGGCCGGCTCTGGCGAGCACGCACGGACCGTCGAAGTGCCCGAGAACGGCGAGTTCGCCGCCGCGTTTGGCGACCGCGTAGTCGGACCCGTCATCGCTGCCGGAGTCGGCGTCCACGACCGGCGCGCTCTCGTCGGCGCGGGGCGGGATCGGCCAGCTGTAGACGGACCTGCTCGACACATAACCGTAGTGCCCGACCCGCCCGGACAGCAGCGTCGCTGAGTCGCTGACCACGCACGGCGCCTGGCTCCAGGTGTCGATCACGGCGTCCCAGGTGTCGTCGCCGAGCGCGGAACGCAGTGCTTGCGAGTCGGTGCGGTCGGCGTAGCGGGCGTTCGCGCCTGGGGCGGGCGGACCGCTGACGCCGCGAGTTAGCGTGGTCACGTCGTCGCCGCGAGCGAGCGCGGACTCCACAACCGCGCGTCCGACGTGATGCGTCCCGCCAAGTACCAGAAGTCTCATGCGGTCCATCGTGGCCCAGCCGGGCGGCGAGACGCCAGGCTCTTTAGCTTGAGGCAGAAGCTTCGGTGTCGACCGCGTCCTCGTCGTCTTCCGGCTCGCCGGTGACCACGCGAACCAGGCGTGAGTGCTGCCTGAGAAGGTCCGCCAGCTCATCCGGTGGTATCCGCGGCATCCGGATGAGCGCGTCGGCCAGGCCTTCGAGTACCTTGATCATCTCTTCGAGCAGTGCCGTCGAGTTGCGCGCGCTTGCCAGCGTCCGGTCCTCGCGCTCGACGATCTGGTCCCTGACCAGCTCGTCGGCGACGTCCTGGGAGCAGCCGACGCCCGCTTCGATCAGGTCACACCAGCGTCGCCCGACCGTCCTGACCGCGGCG
>DATNEK010000302.1:0-25619 GCA_035553055.1 Streptosporangiaceae bacterium
TTTCCGCGAATAGAGCGGCAAACTCTACGTCGACGGAAAACTCTACGTCACAACGTTAGGTCCTGCCGCAATTGCCGCGCCGGCCGCCGTTGATCTTGCCGGACGTCGCCGCGTCACGCGAGGAACCAGCCGCCTAGCTGCCTCAAGTCTCCCAAGCCGGGGCCATCCGCCAGTCCGCCGCGCCGCCTGGTCGTCGGCAAGCCACCAGATATCGTGACCACGGAAAGAGTCATCTACCGGCAATGTTGCGATCACCCCCTGAACCCGCGGTGTGAGTTCGGCATCCATCGCGGCGCCCGGCCGGGCCGACGCGATGAAACCGGGGATCCATCGCAGTTGCGGCAGGCCGCCAATTGCAGGCCGCCAGGGGCAGGCCGCCAGGGGCAGGCCGCCAGCACCACCGCCGCGGGGAAGCCTCGCTAGCCGCGGATGGCGCTCACCAGGTTGAGCACGGCAAGCACCGCCATCGCGGCGGCGCCGATCAGCGTGATCGTCCTTGCCGGCACAAATCGGAGCAAACCGCGACCTCCGACGATTGCCAGGGCGGCCACCGCGAGCAGCCCGAGCAACGCGCCCGCACCGACCGCGATCGGAGCGTGGTACCTGGCAGCCAGGTTCAGGATCAGGATCTGAGTCAGATCACCGAACTCGGCCAACAGGATGACCACGAAGCTGGTCGTTGCGACGCGCACGAACGTCGGTGGCGTATCTTGCTCCGCTTTGGCGACCTTGTCAGCTTCATGCCGGCCCCGTACCAGCAGCACCGCGCCCAAGCCGAACAGCACGGCGACGATCACCGTCAGAACCCGGTGGGGCAGCAGCGTCAGCAGGCTGCCAGCGACGATCGCAAGCAGCACGTGCACTGCGAACGCGGCGGCGACCCCGACGTAGACGTAGATCGGCCTGAACCGGCTGCCAAGCATGAGGCTGGCGAGCGCGGTTTTGTCCGGCAGCTCCGCGGGGAACACGAGCCCGAACGTCGTCGCGGCCACCGCTAGGTTCACTCAGGCGATCTTGCTTCATACAAGGGGCAGGCCGCAAACCGCTAGCGTCTGGAGCCGAGCCGACCAGCAGCGCCAGCCCCGGCTGGCACGTTGATTCAGCAAAAAATATTTCATGCCGGTGTCGATCTGGAACCCTGACGTTCGACGCGTGGGCGAAGAACGAAAAGTTGCGGTGTTCGACCGCCGCCCAAGGATCAGGAGCACACAATGCGATTTCTCGGATACACGCTGGCAGACCCGACAATCCCGATCCCCGAACCCGACCCAGCGCTGTACGCCAAGATGGACGAGTTCGTGGCCGAGGCAACCAAGGCCGGCGTGCTGCTCGCCACTGGCGGCGTCGGCCCGGTCGAGGAGGCCATCAAGGTCAGGTACACCGGTGGCGAGTTCACCGTGCTCGACGGCCCGTTCGCCGAGGCGAAGGAACTCGTCGGCGGCTGGGCGCTGATGGAGGTCAGGGACAAGGCCGAGGCGATCGAGTGGACCAAGCGGTTCCTCGCGATCGCCGGCGAAGGCGAGACAACCCTCCGGCAGGTCTATGGCGGGTGACGGGCGGCCCCGCGGCGGGCCTGGCAGCTCGGACGAAGCTGGCAGGCCCGCCGACGTCCGTATCGGCCGCTACGCTCGGACCTTGTGACGGACTCCCAGGCCAGCACGGACTGCCAGGCCAGCGACGTCAAGACGGCGATCGAGACCGTCATCCGGCTGGAGTCGGCCAGGCTGATCGCGGGGCTGGCCAGATTCGCCAGCGGCGACATCGGCCTGGCTGAGGAGCTCGCGCAGGACGCCGTCGTCGCCGCGCTTGAGAAGTGGCCGCGCGATGGAGTGCCGCTGAATCCAGGCGCCTGGCTGATGACCGTCGCCAAACGCCGGGCGATCGATCAGTTTCGCCGCAACTGTGAGCTTGAACGCAAGTATGCCGAGATCGGGCGGTCGCTCGAGGCCAGCGGAGACGACGGCACGGCCGGATTCGCCGAGGCGATAGCCGATGAGATCGACGACGACCTGCTGCGGCTGATCTTCACCGCCTGCCACCCGGTGCTCTCAGTCCAAGCCAGGGTCGCGCTCACGCTGCGCCTGCTCGGCGGCCTGACCACGGCCGAGATAGCCCGCGCCTACCTCGCGGGCGAGCCTACGATCGCCCAGCGCATCGTCCGCGCCAAGAAAACGCTGGCTAGCGCCCACGTGCCGTTCGAGACTCCGGACAGCAACCAGCGTCCGGCCAGGCTCGCCTCGGTACTCGAAGTCATCTATCTCATCTTCAACGAAGGCTACTCGGCAACTGCCGGCGACGACTGGATGCGGCCCGCGCTCTGTCATGAGGCCCGCAGGCTCGGGCGGCTGCTTGCCCAGCTCACGCCGACCGAGCCCGAGGTGCACGGGCTGGCGTCGCTGATGGAGATCCAGTCATCGCGCATGCCCGCCCGCACTGGGCCGGACGGCGAACCGGTGCTGCTGCTCGACCAGGACAGGACTCGCTGGGATCAGCTGCTGATCGGCCGCGGGTTCGCCGCCCTTAACCGGGCCATCGAACTGGGCGGCGAACGCGGTCCTTACGTGCTCCAAGCCTCCATCGCCGCCTGCCACGCCCGCGCCTATCGGCCCGAGCAGACCGACTGGACGCGGATCACCGAGCTGTACGGGGTACTCGCCGAGGTCATGCCGTCGCCGATCGTCGAGCTGAACAGGGCGGTGGCCGTGTCGATGGCGTTCGGGCCCGAGGCTGGACTGGCGCTTGTTGATCAGCTAGCCGCCGAGCCGTCGCTGCGCGATTATCACCTGCTGCCGAGCGTGCGCGGTGACCTGCTGATGAAGCTCGGCCGGCTGACGGAAGCGCAGGCGGAGTTCGAGCGGGCCAGCGAGCTGACCGGCAACGCGAGGGAACGCAGGCTTACCCAAGACCGCGCGCACTCGGCCGCTCGACTAGGCGGCGATAAAAACGGGGCTGACCAGGCCTGTTAGGTCACGATGCTTCGAATGTATGTTCTACTAGAAGCATGAGTGAAGTAACCCGTCCGGACTGGTGGCCGTTTCCTGGGCAGTGCCCTGCGGGTCATCAGTGGGGGCCAGGTCGGGTGATCGTAAGCTGGGCACCGTGCGACTGCCCGGGAGCGCTCACGAACCCTGGTCGCGGCCACCAGTGCGTGCGCTGCGGCACCAGGGGATGCACGGCCACCTGGTACACGCCGAGGCACGGCTGGCCCCAACCAGAACCAGCACCGCCTGAGTCAGCACCGCCTGAGTCAGTACAGCCCGAATGCCGCGAGTAAGAGTCCCTGCTGTCAAAATACCGATCATGCAGACGCTGGTCGCTGATCATCCGCTCATCGCGCACAAGCTCACCGCGCTCCGTGACGTTCATACCGAGACGCCGGTGTTCCGCAGCCTGACCGACGAACTCGTCACGCTGCTCGCCTACGAAGCCACCAGGGACGTCAGGGTCGAGCGAGTCACCGTGCACACGCCGGTGGCCAGCGCCGAAGGCGTCAAGCTGGCACGGCCGATCCCGCTCGTAGTGCCCGTGCTCAGGGCGGGCATCGGGATGCTCGACGGCATGGCAAGGCTCCTGCCCAAGGCTGACGTCGGCTTCGTCGGGCTGGCCAGGGACGAAGAGACGCTGGTCGCATCCACGTACGCGACCAGGCTGCCTGCCGACCTGACGGGCCGCGACACCTTCGTGCTTGACCCGATGCTCGCGACCGGCGGCACGCTGGAGACCACGTTCGGGATGCTTGCCTCACGCGGCGCGGCGTCGATGACCGCGATCTGCCTGCTGGCCGCGCCCGAGGGGATCGCCAAGGTGCACGAGGCTTTCCCCGACGACTTCCCGATCCCGGTCAAGGTCGTCACAGCTGGCCTGGACGAGCGCCTGAACGAGCGCGGCTACATCGTCCCCGGCCTAGGCGACGCCGGCGACCGCCTCTTCGGCCAGATCTAAGCGAGCGCGACTCGCCGATCGACTGGCTCTAGATGCCGACCGGATGCCAGACGGTTTTCGTTTCGATGAACGCGAGCATCCGGCGCGGCGTCGGCTCCCCAGCCCAGTCGTCATCGGCCCAGAACACTCGCTTGACATTGCCCGCCGCCAGCCGCTCGAGCTCTGCCCGCGAGTCAGCGCCGGCGCCGGTGAGGTCGATCGCGTTCACGTCAAAGTGACCGGCGAGCACGGGCGCGAGTTCATCCATCCGGCCGGTGAGCACGTTCACGACGCCACCGGGCACGTCCGAGGTCGCCAGCACCTCGCCGAGCGTGATCGCGGGAAGCGGGCGATCCTCGCTGGCGACCACCACGGCGGTGTTGCCCGTGGCGATCACCGGCGCGACCACGCTGACGAGCCCGAGCAGGCTGGACTGCGGCGGCGCCAGCACGGCGACCACACCGGTCGGCTCGGGCACGCTGAAGTTGAAGTAAGGCCCGGCCACCGAGTTGGCCCCGCCCGCGACCTGCGCGACCTTGTCGGGCCAGCCCGCGTACCACACCCACCGGTCGATGACCGCGGCGACTGTCCGCCTGGCCGCTGTCGCAGGCACACCTTCAGAGGCGGAAATTTCCTCAGCGAACTGCCCGCCCCGACCCTCGATCATCTCGGCAACCCGGTAAAGAACCTGACCCCGGTTATACGCCGTAGCTCCAGCCCATCCTGCCTGAGCGCCCCGAGCGGCGACGACCGCGTCCCGCACGTCCTTACGCGAAGCCTGCGCCGCGAACGCCAGCAGGTCACCAGTTTTAGCGGCATGAACTGGGTATGACCGTCCCGACTCGGACCGGGGAAACGCCCCGCCCACATACAGCTTGTAAGTCTTCCTGACCCCGAGCCGCCGACTGGCCACCGGGCCACCAACCACCGGGCCACCAACCACCGGGCCACCACCCACCGGGCCGCTCTTCTCAGACATCGAGGTACGCCCCGAGCCCATGCCGACCACCTTCACGCCCGAACCCAGATTCCCGATACCCGCCGAACGGACTAGCCGGATCGAACCGGTTGTAGGTATTAGCCCACACCACGCCCGCTCGCATGCGCTGCGCCATCCACAAGATCCGGCTGCCTTTCTCGGTCCAGACCCCGGCGGACAGCCCGTACGGCGTGTTGTTCGCCTTGGTGACCGCCTCTTCCGGGGTACGGAATGTCAGCACCGACAGGACAGGACCGAAGATCTCCTCACGTGCGATCCGATGCGACTGGCTCACCCCGGTGAACACCGTCGGGGCGAACCAGTAGCCACGCTCGGGCAGTTCGCATGGCGGCGACCAGCGGTGCGCACCCTCGGCTTCCCCGGCCGCGGAGAGTTCGGTGATCTTGTCGAGTTGCTGCCGCGAGTTGATCGCGCCGATGTCGGTGTTCTTGTCAAGCGGATCGCCGAGCCGCAGGGTCATCAGCCGCTGCCGCAGCCGGTCGACTACCTGGTCGGCTACGGATTCCTGCACCAGCAGCCGCGAGCCCGCGCAGCAGACATGTCCCTGGTTGAAGAAGATCCCGTTGACGATGCCCTCGATCGCCTGATCGAGCGGCGCGTCGTCGAACACGACGTTGGCGGCCTTGCCGCCCAGTTCCAGCGTCAGCTTCTTGCCGGTCCCGGCGATCGCCCGGCTGATCGCGATGCCGACTTCGGTCGAGCCGGTGAACGCGACCTTGTTGACATCTGGGTGCGCGACGACGGCGGCACCGACGTCCCCTGCCCCGGTCACCACGTTGACTACGCCAGCGGGAAGCTCCGCTTGCTGGCAAACCTCGGCGAGCAGCAGCGCGCTCAGCGGCGTGGTCTCGGCCGGCTTGAGCACGCACGTGTTCCCGGCGGCGAGTGCGGGCGCCAGCTTCCAGGCGGCCATCAGCAGCGGAAAGTTCCACGGGATGACCTGGCCAGCTACGCCTATCGGCCGGGGTGCCTGGCCGAAGCCCGCGTAGTCGAGCTTGTCCGCCCAGCCCGCGTAGTAAAAGAAGTGAGCGGCGGCGAGGGGGATGTCGACGTCCCTGGTCTCCTTGATCGGCTTGCCGTTGTCGATCGACTCGAGCACGGCGAACTCGCGCGAGCGCTCCTGCAGAATCCGCGCGATCCGGTACAGGTACTTGGCCCGCTCGGCACCCGGCATCGGACCCCAGACCTGCTCGTGGGCGACCCTGGCCGCGGCGACCGCCCGGTCGACGTCCTCGCTTCCGGCCTCGGCGATCCTGGCCAGCGGCTCTTCGGTCGCGGGGTTTACGGTAGCGAACGTCCGGCCAGTCGCGGCTGGCGCGAACTCCCCGGCGATGAACAGGCCGTACTGCGGTGCGATTGACACGATGTCACGCGACTCGGGAGCGGGCGCGTACTGCCAGTCAAGCCCCGCGGCTACCTTCGCCACCCGAGCGGTGTCGGCCCGTGGGGACTCGCCGCCCGAGCTGGTACCGCCTGAACCTGTTTTGTCTGCCATGCCCGCCTCCCGGCAGTCATTCTCGCACGTGGGGTGGCCTGCTTCGGCCGGGCCGGTGCGCGCGCTAAACCGGCCTTGCCAGCAATAGGCCACCTGCCGTTGCCAGCCTGGTGTTTACTGTGACACTGACGAATCAGCCCAAATCGCGCCGTTGGCAGGTGTTTACATGAGTCGCATCAGCGCTGTCCTGGTGGCCACCGGGCTCTTGCTCGTCGGCTGCGGCGCCACCAGCACAAACTCGACGACCCTAACCCCGGGCGGCGGGTCAGGCTCATCCAGCAGCAGCAGCAGTTCGTCAGGCGGCGGCGGTGGCGGCGGCATCACCACGACCTTGTTCCCGGTCGCGGTCGGCAACACCTGGGTCTACAACGACACGATCGCCGACCATCCAGGCGGCACCACCACCAACATGATGACCTCGGTGACCCCCGACAGCGGCGGCCAGAAGGTGACGATCAAGACGCACAGCGACATCACCGGCTTGCCAGCGACACCTACCACCTTGACGTACCAGTTCAACTCGGACGGCTCGATCGAGGTCCCGTACGCGCAGGTAGGCAACAACACCGTCACGATCAAGTCGGGCGGCATCGTCTGGCCGCCAAGGGCGCAGCTCGAGTCAGGTCAACCGCACACGTCGACACTCTCGCTGCAGATCAAGGTCGCCGGACGCACCACCAATGTCCAGGCGCACGTCACCGTCAAAGGCGGCGGCACCGCGTCGGTGACAGTCCCGGCCGGGACGTACCAGGCGACCGTGGTCGTGGAGACGATCTCCGAGCACTTCTCCGGCGTCAGTGTGACCATCGAGGTCAGGACCTGGCTGGCCAACGGCGTCGGCCCGGTGAAGTCCGTCGCGTCGACCAAGTCAGGCGGCGTCAGCGAAACCGTTAGCACCGAGGTGCTCAAGTCTTTCACCAAAGGCTAGACCGCCACCCGCTGCGGCTCAGTCGACGGTGAAGTAGTCCGGGCCCGAGTACATACCCGTGAGCTGCTTGCGACGCTGCATCAGCAGGTCGTTGAGCAAGCTGGAAGCGCCGATCCTGAACAGGTCAGGCGTGAGCCAGTCCCGGCCAACGGTCTCGTTTACCAGCACCAGGTACCTGATCGCGTCCTTGGCCGTGCGGATGCCGCCTGCCACCTTGACGCCGACCCGGCGCCCGCAAGCCTGCTCGAAGTCGCGCACGGCCGCGAGCATGACAAGCGCGACTGGCGGCGTCGACGCCGGGCTCACCTTGCCTGTCGAAGTCTTGATGAAGTCGGCGCCCGCTAGCATCGCCAGCCAGGACGCGCGGGACACATTGTCGAGGGTGGCCAACTCACCGGTCTCGAGTATCACCTTGAGGTGCGCCGGTCCGCTTGCCTCCTTGACCGCCCTGATCTCGTCGTAGACCTGGGCATACCGGCCGGCCAGGAACGCGCCCCTGTCGATCACCATGTCAATCTCGTCAGCGCCGGCCCGCACCGCCTCGGCTGTGTCGGCAAGCTTGACCTCGAGCGAGGCACGGCCGGAAGGAAATGCCGTGGCCACCGAAGCCACCGCGACCCCGCTGCCGGAAAGCTCGCTCTTGGCCACGCCGACCAGGTCGGGGTACACGCACACCGCGGCGACCGGCGGCACGCCAGGATCGGCCGGGTCGGGCCTGATCGCCTTCGCGCACAGCCCGCGCACCTTGCCAGGGGTGTCGGCTCCTTCAAGCGTGGTCAGGTCAACCATCGCGACCGCGAGCTCGATCGCCGCCATCTTGGCGTCCTTCTTGATCGACCTGGTGGCCAGCCCAGCGACCCGCCCCGCCACGCCGACCTGATCGACGCCAGGAAGCCCGTGCAGCACCTGACGAAGCGCCGCATCCGACGTAGCACCGCCGGAAATCCAGTCTTTTGCCTGAGAGAGGGCTACCTCGGACCGCCCAGCCTGCACCGCCACCATGCCAGCGATGCTATCCAACGAACCCGCCCCGGCGCCTCCGCAACCAGACCCACCCAACCTGGTCCACGTCGCCCCCAGCAAGGTGGATCCGCCGATCGACCTGGCGCTGGCGTCCAGGTGCGCGATGGGTTCGGGGTTTCACACCCGGTTTCCGCGATGGGTTGCCGCATCCATCGCGGGCGTGGCTCAGCTTGAGCCGGTTAGCGGCGCTGGGCTACCTGGGGTGCCATCGCGGCGGCGAAACCTGGCTTGATCACCGTGTTGATCAGCTCCAGGCGCTCGTCGAAGGGAGCGAACGCGCTCTTCATCGCGTTGATCGTGAGCCACTGGATGTCGGACCAGCCGTACCCGAACGCCTCTACGAGCGCGGCGAACTCAGATGACAAGCTCACGTCGCTCATCAACCGGTTGTCCGTTTTGACGGTCACCCGGAACGACAGCCGCCGCAGCAGCCCGATCGGGTGGTCCTTGATCGACCGCGCCGCGCCGGTGTGCACGTTCGAGGTCGGGCACATCTCGAGCGCAATCCGCCGGTCCCGCACGAAGCTGGCCAGCCGGCCAAGTTGCGCCGTCCCGTTAGGCAGCACGGTGATGTCGTCGATGATCCGCACCCCGTGCCCGAGCCGCTCGGCCCCGCACCACTGCACGGCCTCCCAGATCGACGGCAGCCCGAATCCCTCGCCCGCGTGAATCGTGATGTGGAAGTTCTCCCGAGCCACGTACTGGAACGCGTCCAGGTGCCGACTGGGCGGGCTGCCCGCCTCGGCTCCTGCGATGTCGAAGCCCACCACACCTGAGTCCCTGTGCCGCACGGCAAGCTCGGCGATCTCAAGCGACCTGGCGGCCGTCCGCATCGCGGTCAGCAGCGCGTAGACCCGGATGCCCCGCCCGGCACTCCCCTGGGCGAACCCTTCGAGCACCGCCTCGACTACCTGGTCGAGCGTGAGTCCGGCGGTCACGTGCAGCTCAGGAGCGAAACGAACCTCGGCGTACGCCACCCCGTCGGCGGCAAGATCCTCGGCGCACTCGGCCGCCACCCGCACCAGCGAGTCACGGGTCTGCATCACCCCGACCGTGTGCTGGAACGCCTCAAGGTACAACTCGAGGTTGCCGCGCTCGGCGGCGCTGGTCATCCATCGGCCAAGTTCTTCAGGATCGCCCGTCGGCAGGCCTTTATAGCCGATCTGCCGCGCGAGATCCACGATCGTCGCCGGGCGCAGCCCGCCGTCGAGATGGTCGTGCAGCAGCACCTTGGGCACGTGGCGGATCTGATCAACGGTGACGGGCATGCCGTCCATTGTCACTCAGCGCCAATGCGCTCGATGACAACCGGGCCACTAACTGCCCGATCGGATGCGACCTCGATCCCGCCGTCAAGGGCTTCGAGCGCCCCGGCGAACTTCGCCGGATCGTCGGCGCGCAGCTCGAGGAGCGGCTGACCCGCCCGCACCTCATCGCCAGGCTTCGCCAGGCAGATCACCCCGGCACCCGCGCTCACTTGGTCCTCCTTGCGCGCACGACCCGCTCCGAGCCGCCACGCCGCCGTTCCGACAGCCAGCGCGTCGAGCCGTGTCACCCAGCCAGCCGAAGAAGCCGTCACCACCTGCGAGTGCGGCGCCACCGGCAGCGGCGCGTCGGGGTCGCCGCCCTGGCCAGCGATCATCTCCCGGTACTTGGCCAGCGCCCGGCCGTCGGCCAGCGCAGCCGCCGGATCGGTCGCGATCCCGGCGAGCGCGAGCATCTCCCGCGCCAGCGCGAGCGTGACTTCGACCAGGTCGGCCGGCCCGCCGCCGCGCAGAGTCTCGATCGACTCGGCCACCTCGACCGCGTTGCCGACCGCCCGGCCTAGCGGGACATCCATCGACGTCAGCAGCGCGGTGGTGCGTACACCCGACTCGCTGCCTAGCCGCACCATGGTCACCGCCAGCTCACGCGCCGCCTCGATGTCGCGCATGAACGCGCCGCTGCCGACCTTGACATCAAGCACGAGGGATTGCGTTCCCTCCGCGATTTTCTTCGACATGATCGAGCTGGCGATCAGCGGTATCGACTCAACCGTCCCCGTGACGTCCCGAAGGGCATAAAGCTTCCGGTCGGCGGGCGCTAGGTCGGCACCCGCGGCGCTGATGACGCATCCGACGGTAGAAAGAAGGTGAACGAATTCTTCTCCGGAGATCCCGGCCCTCCAGCCTGGCACGGTCTCTAGCTTGTCGAGCGTGCCACCGGTGTGACCAAGTCCCCGGCCGGATAGCTGCGGCACCGCCGCGCCGCAACTCGCCACGAGCGGCGCGAGTATCAGCGACACCTTGTCGCCGACCCCACCGGTCGAGTGCTTGTCGACGGTCGGCGCAGGCACCGAGCTGAGGTCGAGCCGCTGGCCTGTACCGATCATCGCGTCGGTCCAGGCGCGCAGCTCGGCCGGAGCCAGGCCGCGGAAGAAGATCGCCATCGCCATCGCCGACATCTGCTCGTCGGCGACGACTCCCCTGGTATAGGCATCGATCAGCCAGCCGATGTCAGCCGCCGAGAGATCGCGCCCGTCCCGCTTGGCCCTGATCAGATCGACGGCCGCCAGAGGCTCTGTTGCCCCGGGGGGACGAGCCCCCGCAACCCCCCGCGGGTCTGCTGGCCCGGGAGAGCGACCCCCCGCAACCCCCCGCGACTCCGCTGCCCCGGGGGGACGACCCCCCGCAACCCCCTGCGGGTCAGGCACGGGTGTCACGGCGTTCGGCCAGGTCGGTACCGGTGAACGCGTCGGGCAGCAGCTCGCCAAGGTGACGCGGCCCGCCGTCGGCGTCGATCAGCAACCCGGCCCCGCCGGCTTCGAGCAGAAGCTGCCTGCATCGCCCGCAAGGGACAAGCGGAGCCCCGTCGCCCGCTACCACGCTGACCGCGACGAGCCTCGCGGCGCCGGCCGCGTGCAGCGCGCTGACCAGTCCGCATTCCGCGCACAGGGTGAGTCCGAACGAGGCGTTCTCCACGTTGCAGCTCGTCACGACCGTACCGCCCGCTGCTAGTCCCGCGGCGCCAACCCGCAGCCGGGAGTACGGCGCGTAGGCGTTGCCTGCCGCCTTGATCGCGGCAGCACGCAGGGCCGGCCAGTCGATGGTCATGAGCGCTGCTCCTTCTGTGCTCACCTGGCGGACCGACGCATGGACGTCTGCGCGGTAGTATGACCGCCTGGTGTTTATGCTAGTATTTTCCGATTTGTAACCTAATGTAAGCGTCTCGATTTCACAACAGCCCACATGCTGACGTGATATCCGGCTTCCGCAACACTCGTGACGGTAATAGATTCTCGTCATCCCGGGGGGGACTCCGGGTTCTCGAGTAAACCATGCCCCCATAAGGGCCTCCAGCCGGCCGGGCCCGGGTTCATCAGGTCGGTGCATTACAGCGGCGGCATGCCGCCCCCCGCAGAGGAGGAACCGTTGAGAGGGACAGTCAAGACTGTCGCGGCGCTCGGCGTCGTGGCGCTGCTGGCCGCAGGATGCGCCAAACCGGCGTCTTCTGGCAAGACGCCGACCGCGGCGACGGCCAAGTTCAAGGCGTGCATGGTCACCGATATCGGTGGCATCAACGACAAGTCGTTCAACCAGTCCTCGTGGGCGGGCATGGAAGCCGCTCAGTCGGCGGAGTCGAACAAGATCCACTCTATTTACCTGCCGTCCAACTCATCGGCTGACTACGCCAAGAACATCACGGCGTTCGAGAACGAGAAGTGCGGAATTATCGTGACCGTCGGCTTCCTCATGGGTCCAGCGACCCAGTCGGCGGCGCTCGCGGACCCGAAGCAGGATTTCGCGATCGTGGACTGTTCCTACGCATCGTTCTGCCTGTCGACGAAGCCACACCCGCCGGTCGCCAAGAACATCGATCAACTGGTGTTCAACACCGTCCAGGACGCCTTCCTCAGCGGCTACCTGGCTGCGGGCATGTCCAAGACCCATGTGGTCGCGACCTACGGTGGCGCCCAGTTCGGCACGGTCACGATCTACGAAGACGGCTTCTGGGACGGCGTCCAGTACTACAACCAGCACCACCACGCGAACGTGAAGGTGCTCGGCTGGAATGAGAAGACCCAGAAGGGCGTCTTTGTCGGCGGCTCGAACCCGTTCGGCGACCAGGCGGCCGGCGCCAGGATCACCAACACCTTCATCAGCTCAGGTGCGGACATAATCTTCCCGGTGGCCGGCGGTGACGGCCTGGGCTCGGCGGCGGCCATCAAGTCCGCCGACGCGAACGGCAAGCACGTGTACATGTACTGGGTCGACACCGACGGCTGCGTGAGCGCCGCTAGCTACTGCTCGTACTTCATCACGAGCGTTGAGAAGGGCCTGGCTTCGGCCGTCCAGACAGCCGTGCAGGACGCGGCGAACGGCACCTTCCACGGCGGCACGTTCGTCGGCACGCTGGCCAACGGCGGCGCGATCCTCGCGCCGTTCCACGCGCCGTGGACCACCAAGGTCCCGGCAGCGCTCCAGGCTGAGCTGAAGACGCTCGCGCAGCAGATTGAGAGCGGTGCAATCGTCCCGGCTACGAAGAGCCCGGTGTAACGGGTGACATAAGAAGACACTTTCTCCGGTCAGTGGTCCAGCTGCGGCTGGACCACTGACCGGAGTCGGTGAAGGGGAAGGCTGCCTTTTGAAGCTTGAGTTGCGCGGCATCACTAAGCGCTTTGGCGATCTGGTCGCCAACGATCACATCGACCTCGTAGTCCAACCAGGTGAGATCCGCGCCCTGCTCGGCGAGAACGGGGCAGGCAAGACAACGCTGATGAACGTCTTGTACGGGCTCGTGCAGCCCGATGAAGGCGAGATACTTATCGATAACGTCCCGATCAGCATCAAGTCGCCGAGGGATGCGATCAATGCCAAGGTCGGCATGGTGCACCAGCACTTCATGCTGGTTCCGGTCTTTACGGTCGCTGAGAACGTGACGCTCGGTTCCGAGCGCGTCAAGGGATTCGGCCTGCTTGACCGGCGCCGTACCCGCCGGGACGTGATCGAGCTTTCTGAGCGGTTCGGGCTGCGGGTCGATCCTGACGCCTACGTCGAGGACCTGCCGGTCGGCGTCCAGCAGCGAGTGGAGATCATCAAGGCGCTGCTGCGCGACGCCAGCGTGCTCGTGCTCGACGAGCCAACCGCCGTGCTTACCCCCGGCGAGACCCATGACCTGTTCCGCATCATGCGCGAGCTGCGCGATGGCGGCAGGTCGATCGTGTTCATCTCGCACAAGCTCAAGGAAGTACAGCAGATCGCCGACAACGTCACGATCATTCGCAGGGGCAAGGTAGTCGGCGAGCGCCCGCCATCCACGACAGATGGCGAACTCGCCGCCCTGATGGTCGGCCGGGCGGTCCAGCTGCGCGTCGACAAGACGCCGGCGCACCCGGAAGATGTGGTGCTCGACGTCGACAACCTGAACGTGCTTGGCGAGCGCGGCGAGCAAGCGGTACGCGACCTGACCTTCCAGGTCCGGGCCGGCGAGATTCTCGGTGTCGCCGGAGTCCAGGGGAACGGCCAGACCGAGCTGTGCGAAGCCCTCATGGGATTGCGGCCATCGACCGGATCGGTCAGGCTCAACGGCACCGATCTGAGCCATGCGAGCACCAGGGACAGGCTGCGCGCGGGCATCGGCTATGTGCCAGAGGACCGCCAGGAGGACGGGCTGGTCGGCGATTTCTCTGTGGAAGAGAACCTGATACTCGACGTCTATGACCGCCCGCCTTTCGCCTCGGGCATCGCGCTCGACCTGGACGCGGTACGCGCCTCGGCCAAGCGGCTAGTCGACGACTACGACGTGCGGACGACCTCGACCATGACCAGCGTGGGCACTCTGTCGGGCGGTAACCAGCAGAAGGTAATCGTCGCCCGCGAGATGGGCAGGGATGTCAAGCTGCTGCTGGCCAGCCAGCCAACCAGGGGCCTGGATGTCGGGTCGATCGAATTCGTGCACAAGCAGGTCATCGCGCTGCGTGACCGCGGTGCCGCGGTGGTCATCGTGTCGTCCGAGCTTGATGAGATTTACGCGCTCTCCGATCGGATCGCCGTCATGTACGAAGGCAAGATCGTCGGCTTCTGCCCGCCCGACACACCCGAGGCCGAGCTCGGCCTGATGATGGCAGGTGCAAGCACGCAAGCCGCGGAAGCGGGGCACCCAGGGGGGTCGTCCCCCGAGGCAAATACGGAGCCTCACGATGACTGACCAGCAGACCGCCACCACGGCGCCAGCGCCTGACGTCCGTCGTCCTCGGCTCACCGGGCGCGACATCATCCAGGCGATCACCCAGGGCAGCTCGCCTGTTCTTACGATCCTGGCGATCTTCTCTGCGCTGGTGATCGGCGCCGTGCTGATCGCGTTCACCGACCCGGTCGTGCTGCGCGCCTGGGATTCGCTCGGCTACGCACCAGGCGCGGCGTTCTCGTCGACCTGGCAGTCACTGGCCGCCGCGTACTCGGCGATGTTCGAAGGGGCGATCTTCAGCCCGGCGACGATCGGTGCCGCCTTCCACGGCGGATCGATCGCCGCCATTTTCTACCCGCTGTCAGAGACGCTGTTCGAAGCGACGCCGTTGATATTGACCGGCCTCTCGGTGGGCATCGCCTTCCGGGCCGGCCTGTTCAATATCGGCGGCACCAGCCAGTTCATCGGCGGGGCCATCGTGGCGGCGTGGCTGGGTTTCGGCGTCAGCATGCCGCCAGTCATCCACGTGATCGTGTGCGTGATCGGCGGCGGCATCGGCGGAGCCGTGGTAGGCGGTCTCGTCGGCGAACTCAAAGCGCGCACGGGCGCGCACGAGGTCATCGTCACGATCATGCTCAACTACGTGATGATCTACCTGCTCTATTATCTGCTTTCGTCGCCGAAGGAACTTCAGGCGCCAAATCAGTCCAACCAGATCGCCCCGCCGATCGCGTCAAGCGCCCAGCTACCGCATGTCGGCGGCCCGCCGCCGCAAGCCAGCGCGGGCATCCTGATCGCTATCGCGGCCGCGGCCGCTGTTGCCTGGCTGCTGTCGCGCAGCACGATCGGCTTCCAGTTCCGCACCGTAGGCGCCAATCCAAGCGCCGCACGAAGCGCTGGCATGAATGTGGAACGAAACTGGGTGCTTGTCATGCTGATCGCGGGGGCGCTGGCCGGGCTCGCAGCCAGCAGCGTGATCTTGTCGGGCGGGAATCCGCCGCCGCCGCTCACGGAGAGCACGTACGGCACTTACGGCTTCGACGGCATCACGGTCGCCCTGCTCGGGCGGGCCAAACCAGGCGGCATCCTGCTTGCCGGACTGCTCTTCGGAGCGCTGAACGCTGGTGGCACGAACATGGCCGTCGCCACGCCTGTTCCGTCCGACATCGTGGAGGTCATCGAGGGCCTCATCGTCTTGTTCGTCGCGGCACCGCCTCTGATCCGCGCTATTTACCGGTTGCGCAAGACAGCGAGGACCGACATGGAGGCCGTCGCCAAGGGGTGGAACGGATGAGCGTGCTGACCAGTCCAGTCGCTGTCACCGCGCGGCTGCCAGAGGCCGGTACCCGCCGGTACCTGGCCGCGGGCACGTTCATACTGCTCGGGCTCGTCGACATCTTGATATTCGGGTTCTTCGCGCACAGTGGCGATGCCGTATTCGCGCTGGCGCTGCCGACGGCGCGCGTCAGCGTGCCGAGCATTCACGTGGCCGCCGCGCCTGCCTGCTACCTACTCGGCGCGATCACCATCGCGGTCGGAATAGCCAGGGCGGCCGTCGACCTCTCCAGGCTCGGCAAGCGACTCGCTATCGCGATCGCTCTACTCGCTTCCCTCGTCGCGCTGCTTTGCTGGGCCGACGCCGCGAACTCCGCTGGCGCCGTCAACGTGGTCGACCTTCTCCAGGGCACGGTCACAGCCGCCATCCCGCTGGTGCTCGGCGCGCTCTCTGGCCTGTTGTGCGAACGCTCTGGCGTGATCAACATCGCGATCGAGGGTCAGCTGATCAGCGGCGCGTTCGCGTCGGCGGCCGTAGCCAGCCTGGTCGGCGCGACGGTTGGGCTCTGGTCCGGCGTGATCGCCGGCGCCGCCGTCGGCGGGCTGGTCGGACTGCTGCTCGCCGTCTTCGCGATCAAGTACCGGGTCGACCAGATCATCCTCGGCGTCGTTATCAACCTGCTCGCCATGGGTATGACCGACTACCTGTACGACCGCGTGATGGCCCCGTACTCGAATACTTGGAACACGGGGAACTTCTTCACCGACATCAAGATCCCGTTGCTGGCTGACATCCCGATTATCGGGCCGATATTTTTCGATTCCAATGTCTTCCTGTACATCACCTACATCTTGATCATCGTGATTCAGGTTGGCCTGTTCCGAACTCGCTGGGGCCTGCGGGTCCGCGCGGTCGGCGAGCATCCGACCGCCGCCGACACGGTCGGGATTCAGGTGCTGTGGACCCGCTACCGCAACGTCATACTCGGCGGGATGGTCGCAGGGATCGGCGGTGCGTACCTGGCGGTCGGCAATGTTGGCTTCTTCAGTACCGGTATGAGCAGCGGCTTTGGCTACATCGGGCTGGCAGCCATGATCTTCGGGCGGTGGAAGCCGCTCGGCGCGGTCGCCGCGGCGCTGCTTTTCGGCTTCTCAAGGCAGCTAGGCGACGTGCTCGGCCTGCTGAGCGTGCCTGTTTCTTCGAATATCCTGTCGATGGCGCCGTACCTGGCGACTATCGTCGCCGTGGCTGGCCTAGTCGGCAAGGTGCGAGCACCCGCCGCCGACGGGAAGCCCTATGTGAAGGCCTAGTCGCCCGATGACCGACGCTTACGCGGCGGCGCAGGCAAGCGCCGCCAATTTGGCCCTGCTGACCGGGGCGCCACAGCACAAGGTGGCTGTCGTGCTCGGCTCCGGCTGGGCGCCAGCGGCCGACGCGATCGGCGCACCAGCCACCGAGTTCGCGCTCGATGAACTCGGCGGCTTCGCGCAACCGAGCGTCCCAGGTCACCTGGCCATGGCTAGGTCCGTAGTTCTCGGGGGGATACATGACGAACACGGCGGCGACTCGCTGCGCGTGCTCGTCTACCTCGGCCGCACGCACTTGTACGAGGGTCACCCGGTTGACGCCGTCGTGCACGGCGTGCGCACGGCGGCCGCGGCTGGCTGCGAGGTCATCGTGCTGACCAACGCATCGGGCGGGATCAACCCGAGTTACGGCGTCGGGCAGCCGGTGCTGCTCAGCGACCACATCAACCTGACTGGCAGATCGCCGCTTAGCGGTCCCGAGCCTCCGCCGCCTTACGGCTCAAGGTTCGTCGATCTCACCGCGGTGTATTCGCCGAGGCTGCGGGCGCTGGCCAGGCAGGCCGATCCTAGCTTGGCCGAGGGCGTCTACGCGGCGCTGCCTGGACCGCACTACGAGACACCAGCCGAGATCAGGATGCTGCGATCCGCTGGCGCCGACATGGTAGGCATGTCGACCGCGCTCGAGGCGATCGCCGCCAGGCATCTCGGTGTCGAGGTGCTCGGGATCTCGCTGGTCACCAATGCTGCGGCTGGCCTCTCCGGCGGCGACCTTGACCACGCCGAGGTGATCGCTGCTGGCCGCGCCGCCGCTGGTCGTGTCGGCGCGCTGCTCGCCCAGATCCTGCCCGGTGTGCTGACTGCCCGAGATTCGTGACAGGGACGCGTCGATGATCAGCGATGACCTGCATTCCCAGGTGGTGGCCTGGATGGCCGACGATCCCGACGAACATGACCGGGCGGACCTCGCCGCGCTGCTGCGCGAAGCGTCAGGGCCAGACGCCTACGAGACCACCGGCCAGGCAGCGGCCGAGGTTGCCGACCGGTTCGCTGGCAGGCTCGAATTCGGCACCGCGGGGCTGCGCGGTAAGGTCGGCGCCGGGCCCAACCGGATGAACAGGGCTGTGGTGCGCGGCACTACCGCCGCGCTGGCCGGCTGGCTGCTTTACGTCGACCCCCGGGCGGCGGAGGCAGGAGTCGTCATCGGCTGCGACGCCCGGCACCGGTCGGACGAGTTCGCCGCCGAGGCAGCGGCTGTGCTGGCAGGTGCCGGCATCGCCGTGCACTTGCTGCCTCAGCGACAGCCAACCCCGCTCCTCGCATACGCCGTCACCCACCTGGGCGCGGCGGCCGGGATCATGATCACGGCTAGCCATAATCCGCCGGCGGACAACGGCTACAAGCTCTACCTGCGCGATGGCGCCCAGATCGTCCCGCCTGCCGACCTGGAGATCGAAGCAGCCATCAGATCGCTCGGGCCGCTGTCGGCCGTCCCGGTGGCGTCGCCGCGGGACCCGCTGATCACCGCGCACGGCGACGAGATCGCCACCGCGTACCTGAACGCGATCTGCGCCAGGTCACCCGCGCCCAAAGGCGCGGCTTGGTTGCGGTTTATCTACACCCCGTTGCACGGGGTTGCCGGCGATCTGGCGCTGCGCGCCTTCGACCAGGCCGGGTTTCCGCCACCCGACCTGGTGGAAGCCCAGGCGCAGCCCGACCCCGATTTCCGCACCGTCGCATACCCCAACCCGGAGGAGCCAGGAACTCTCGACCTGGCGCTCGCCCAGGCCCGGCGCTCTGGAGCGGACCTGGTGCTGGCCAACGACCCGGACGGCGACCGGCTGGCGGTGGCCGTTCCAGACGACAGCACAGCCGGCGGATGGCGCATGCTGACTGGCGATCAGGTGGGTGCGCTGCTCGGCGCCTACCTGCTCAGCCTTCAGGCAGCGCAGCCTGTGGGTGCTCACGCCGCGCCGGTCGCGTTCAGTGAGTCATTGACATCTGGGGTTACGGCAACGCCTGACCATCAGCAGCCGCTTGTCGTCACGACCATTGTTTCCGCCACGATGCTGGCCAAGATCGCGTCAGCGGCGGGCGCCGACTACGCCGAGACGCTGACCGGTTTCAAGTGGATTGTCAGGGCAGGCGATCTGCGCCAGGATAGCCGTTTCATCTTTGGCTATGAAGAAGCGCTCGGGTACACGGTCGGCACGACAGTAAGGGACAAGGATGGGATCGGAGCGGCGCTCGCAGTGCTCAGCCTGGCCGCTCGGGCCAGGTCGGGCGGCGAGTCGCTGCTCGAAGCCTACGACGCGCTCGAGATCGCGCACGGCGTGCACCTGACCGAGCAGCTGACCGTTCAGACGACAACGCCTGTGCATGTGATGTCCAGGCTCAGGGTCGCCGCCCCGAGCGAGCTGGCTGGGCAGCCGATCATCTCGATGTCCGACCTGACCGGGGGCACCGCCGACCTGCCGTCTGCCGACGTGCTGAGGTACAAGCTGCGCGGGGCTCGGGTGGTCATCCGGCCAAGCGGTACCGAACCGAAGATCAAGGCGTACCTCGAAGTCGTGGAGCCGGTCATCGCCGGACGACTGGCTGAGGCCCGCCGCGCTGCCAGAGCCCGGATGGACCCGCTGCGCGAGGCTATTCGCGCCCTGCTAGAAAGCTAGGCGCGCCCGACCCCTGGCAGTCGCGCCAGGTGGGCCGTCATGGCAAGCTCTTTACCATGACTCACTTCCACGACGGCGTTGCCTGCGACCTGGCGCACGGCACGGCCCCCGCCCCATCGGACGGACGGACGCTCGTCGCCGTCTTCGCCACGCCGGTCGCTGAGTACCTGCTGCGTTACGCCGCCGACGCCGGTTACCGCACCGTGCTTGTCGAGCCAGAGGACGATCTGGCGGCCAAGGCCGCCGGCGGCGCGAACGGCGTCGAGGTGCATTCGGGCATTGGCTCGATTCCCGACGTCAAGACCGACGTGGTAGTGACCGATCACCACAGGGACGAGCTCGGCGTTATGCTGCGCGACGCGCTCGGTACGCCCGCCAGGTGGGTTGGGATCATGGGAAGCCCTCATCACGAACCCCCTCACGTTCAGGCGCTGGCGCTGCTCGGCGTTCCGCCCGACGATGTGGCCCGTGTGCACCGCCCGATTGGCCTCAACATCGGATCACGCACGCCGTCGGAGATCGCCATCTCCACCCTGGCCGGACTGATCGCCGACCGCAACGGTCGTCCCGGCGGCTTCCACTTTGGCTAATCGGGAGGCCACCGAGGGCCGCTCCCCAATACCAGCACAGGCTGGCTATTCTGCCACCCCTCTGGTGCGCAAGCTTGGCATCGGCGAAGGCGACGAGGTTGTCGTCATCGGCGCGGCCGACGGCTTTGTCGATCGCCTGACCGCGCAGCTGAACGGCGAGGCGGTCATCCATACCGACATCAACGAAGCGCAATTTTTCGATGTCATAGTGGCGTTCGTGACGCGGCGAGCCGAGCTGGAAACAGAACTCGACCGGCTCCGCGCGCACATGGCGCCTGCCTGCGGCCTGTGGATCGCCTGGCCAAAGCGGGCCTCCAAAATGCCGACCGACATGACCGAGAACGTCATCAGGGAGATCGCGCTGCCGACCGGTCTCGTCGATAACAAGGTGTGCGCTATCGACGAGACGTGGTCAGGCCTGCGCCTAGTCATCCGCCGCGAACTCCGCTGACCGGGACTCACTGGAAGGGGTGCTGGCCGGGTGACCTGGCGGTCCGCGCCGGGAGGTGCGATGGATTCCCGGTTTCATCGCGCCGGGCCGGTCGAATGCCGCGATGGAATGCCGAAGTCACACCCTATTTCCCAGATGAAAGCCCGGATCCATCGCACCGGACCGCGCGGAGCTGGGCGCTCAGGGCGCGATGGATTCCCGGATCCATCGCACCGGACCGCGCGGAGCAGGGCGCGATGGATTCCCGGATTCATCGCGCCGGGCGGTTGGGTCATGGGGAAACGGGATTACCCGAACCACCGCTTCCTTTCACCAACTCCCCTAGAAGAGGATCTGATGGCCGTTGAAGATGCCGAGCTCCTCGCGGTACAGCTCTAGCCCGACGCCGTTGGGGTCTCGGAAGTACATGCTGTCGTAGACGCCCCGGTCGGGACCGAGGTATTCGACTCCGGCCTCGTCCAGCTTCTTCTTCGCCGCATCGAACTGCTCTTGCGAGATGGAGATCGCCAGGTGCTGTACCCCGCCGACCGTCTCCATCCAGGCCGGATGCTCATGACCTGGGAAGTCGAAGAAGCCGAGCAGGTTGTTGTTGCCGATGTCGAAGAAGAAGTGGTTGGAGCCGTTGTAGTCGCGATTCTCCACCAGCTCGACCAGCGGGAAGCCCAGGAACTCCTGGTAGAACTTGATCGTCTCCTCGGTGTCGCGGCAGATCAAGGCGAGATGATGAACGCCTTGCACAGTCGAATGCGGCCGGTCGGCTGCTGGCCGCAGGTACTTCTCGCGCAGTGCCTCCCTGCGAGCACGGATCTGTTCGAGTTCTTTGCCCTCTGGCTGTGGCATGACTGCCTCCTGGCTCCGCGACGATCGGACCTATCGGGCTGCCGATCCTTCTACGTGTCCAGTGTCGCAGCAACTCCAGGCAGCGCGGGCCCAGCGGCCGGGCGCAGTCAAGATCTGAAGTCAACCACTAATTGACAGTTACTCTCAATCGGTGTTAACTTCTCTTTGATTTGAGCTATCGGAAGAACTTCTCTGCCGGAAGGATGTCGCTGTCATGCCTAAAACCCAAGTTCGCAGGTGGTGGGCACTGACCGCCCTGTCGCTCAGCGTGCTCGTAGTAGCGCTCGACCTGTTCGTGCTGAGCCTCGCGCTCCCTACGCTGTCGGCGGACCTGCACGCTTCGTCAAGCGATCTGCAGTGGTTCGTCGACGCTTACAGCCTGGTGCTAGCGGCCGTGCTGCTTCCGGCTGGGCTGCTCGGTGACCGGGTCGGACGCAAGCGCATCTTGCTCGTCGCACTTGCCCTGTTCGGGCTGGCGTCGCTCGCCTGCGCATACTCGACGTCGGCGGGCGAGCTCATCGCAGCGCGCGCGGTACTCGGGCTGGCCGCGGCGGTGATCTTGCCGATGTCGCTCGCGGTGCTGCCCGTGCTGTTCACCGCCCAGGAAAGGCCGCGTGCCATCGCCGCCGTCGGTGGCGCCACGTTCCTCGGCTACCCGATCGGACCGATACTCGGCGGCTGGCTGCTCGACCACTTCTGGTGGGGCTCGGTCTTCCTGATCAACGTCCCCGTCGTCGTTGTCGCGATCGTCGCCGTGAGCACTCTGATGCCAGAATCGCGCGGTGAGGGCGAAGTCGGAGTTGACGTCGCCGGGATCGCGATCTCCAGCGCCGGGCTCGCGCTCCTGACCTATGGACTGATCAAGGCCGGCAACAACGGCTGGGGCGATGGCGCGGCCGTCGCTACGATGGCCGTCGGCGCTGTCGCGCTCGTAGCCTTCGCCGCCTGGGAGCGCCGGATCAGCGACCATGCTCGCGGCCGGCTGCTGCCGCTCGTTGACCTGAAGCTCTTCAGCTCGGCCGGATTCACCTGGGGCACGGCGCTGGCGACGCTCGTCTCGTTCGCGCTGTTCGGGCTTGTGTTCGCGATGCCGCAGTACTTCCTTGACGTGCGCGGGCTCGACTCGCTCGGAGCCGGGGTCCGCATGTTGCCGATGATCGCCGGTCTTGCCGTCGGCCTGCTCATCGGCCAGCGCTTGCAGACACCTCGCAAGCCGAAGAATCGCCCATCGGATGCCGGTGAAGTGGCCACTGCGACGGCGGGTTCCAAGCCGCCGGTCAGCCCGAAGGCACTCGTCGCGGCCGGCTTCACGGTCATGGCGGCCGCTCTGGTAATCGGCGCCGGCACCACCATCGCCAGCAGCACTGGCTTCGCCGCGACCTGGTTCGCCGTGACCGGATTCGGGCTTGGCCTCGCGATGCCAACCGCGCTGAACGTGGCGCTCGGCGCGCTCTCGGCGGCGCGCAGCGGCGCAGGCTCGGCGTTGATCACCGCCATGCGCCAGGTCGGCGGCACGATCGGGGTTGCCGTGCTCGGCACCGTGCTCGCATCGGTATACCAAGGCAGGCTGCACCCCACAGCCGGGCTGAGCGCCACGACCACCGCGACGCTGAGGAGCAGCGTAGCCAGCGGCGTGGCGACAGCTCGAGCGACGGGATCAACCGCGCTGCTCGACGCGGTGCGCGCGGCCTATGTTCATGGACTCGACGTGATGCTGTGGGTATGCGCCGGCATCGCGATCGCTTCGGCTCTGCTCGCGCTCGCATTCCTGCCGCGCTGGACTGCGTCGCCGCCGACCAGCGGCGACCCCACCACCGACGACACGGCCGTCGACACGATCACCGACACCGTCGCCGGCAGCGTTCGCCCGAGAGCACAATAGCCAGATGGACGGACGAGCCAGATGAAGTCCGAAGCGGACCAGCAGCCAGGACTGCGCGAGCGCAAGAAGGCCAGGACGCGCGCTTCCATCAGGGAGCACGCGCTCCGGCTCTTCCGCGAGCAGGGCTATGACGCGACGACGGTCGACCAGATCGCCGAGGCCGCCGACGTGTCACCGAGCACATTTTTCCGGTACTACCCCACCAAGGAGGACGTGGTACTGCAGGACGACGTCGACGTGCTGGCGATCGGATCGTTCCACAGCCAGCCGGCCGAACTGTCGATCGTCGCGGCGTTCAGAGCAGCGGCCAAGGACGCGTTCACCTCGCTGAGCGACGCGGACCTGGCGACGTTTCAGGAGACCTCCTCGCTCATCTTCACCGTCCCCGAGCTGCGGGCACGCGCGATGGACGAGTACTCGCGCACAATCAACGTCATCGCAGAAGCCGCTGCGAGACGATCGGGCCGCGATCCGAACGACTTCGCTGTTCGAAATGTCGCTGGCGCCATCGTCGGCGTCATCATGGCGGCGACCATGCCATGGACCGACTGGGTCGAAAAATCCCAGCCGACGCACATGTTCGACCGAATCGACGCCGCGCTCGCCCACCTCGAGGCCGGCCTCCCCCTCTAGCCCCGCGGCTCGCCCAGTCCGCACCCGCACCCGCGCGCCTTGCCCACGTCCGGCCTGCTTGCTCGACCGGGAATGTTGTACGTTCAATTAATGTTCAGCGTCGTAGAGCGCGAGCAGGCAGGGTACGACGGGGTTGTCGTCCCTCGCCAGGTGGGAGGATTTTCCAATGCCAACCGTAACTGTTGACGACATCTTGCTACTGCCCCGCATCTCAGAGCCCGATCAGGCTGCCGCGCAAGACCGTCAGGTGCTTGCCGTGACCACGGCGCCTTCGGCGCTCGAGGGCGAAGGCTTCCCTGTCCGGCGAGCGTTCGCTGGAGTCGACCTCCGCGCGCTCGACCCGTTCATTCACATGGACCAGATGGGAGAGGTCGACTACGCGCCCGGCGAACCCAAGGGCACGGCGTGGCATCCGCACCGCGGTTTCGAGACCGTCACCTACATCATCGACGGGACTTTCCGGCACCAGGACTCCAATGGCGGCGGCGGACTGATCACCAACGGCGACACCCAGTGGATGACGGCCGGCGGCGGCATCCTGCACATCGAGGAACCGCCCGAGGACCTAGTGATGAGCGGCGGGCTGTTCCACGGTTTCCAGCTCTGGGTCAACCTGCCGTCAGCGATGAAGATGACCCCGCCCAGGTACCAGGACATCCGGGCCGGCCAGGTGGCGCTGCTGAGCTCGCCGGATGGCGGGACGCTTGTCCGCGTGATCGCGGGCGAGGTCGACGGCCACTCGGGTCCCGGCATCACCCACACGCCGATCACGCTCCTGCACGCGAGCCTGCAGCCTGGCGCGCAGCTCAGACTCCCGTGGCGCGCCGACTTCAACGCGCTCGGCTACGTGATGGCTGGATCGGGCACCGTAGGCACCGGTCACAGGCCAGTCCGTACCGGCCAGCTCGCGGTTTTCGGCCCAGGCGACGCGCTGACGTTCGCCGCCGGTACCCGGGCTAGCGGCCCGAGCGAGGGCATGGAGTTGCTGGTGCTCGGTGGCCAGCCGATCAGGGAACCGGTCGCCGCCTACGGCCCGTTCGTCATGAACACCAGAGCCGAGCTAGTCAAGGCATTCGAGGACTACCAGGCCGGCCGACTCGGCACCATCCCGGCCGAGCGCACCGAGATCCCCGACCAGCCCCACCCAGGCCACGACGTCCTCTAAACCACCCAAACTGCCACAAAGTCCAGCCCTCCCACAAGAAGCACAGCCCGCCGAACCTCAGCGGTCCAACGCCGCGGTTGGCGAGCCAGGCCGAACGACAGCAACGGTCCAACGCCGCGGTTGGCGAGCCAGGCCGAACGACAGCAACGGTCCAACGCCGCGGTTGGCGAGCCGGGCCGAACGACAGCAACGGTCCAACGCCGTCGTGGGAACAACAGAAACGGTCCGACGCTGTCGTCCGAAAGCGGCCCGAACAGCAGCGACGGTCCAACGC
>DATNEK010000303.1:0-6919 GCA_035553055.1 Streptosporangiaceae bacterium
GTGGCCTCTCGGCCGACTGCGCCGGAGATTCCCGCTGCGCCGGCTCGGGGGGACGACCCCCCGGAACCCCCCGCTGTGCCAGCTCGGGGGGACGACCCCCCGGAACCCCCCGCTGCGCCGGCTCGGGGGAACGACCCCCCGGAACCCCCCGCTGCGCCGACTCGGGGGAACGACCCCCCGGAATCCCTCGGTCGCGTCCAGGAACCGCACGGCGGAGCCGGATCGCGCGTGCCACGTAGTCAACTCCGGTGGCTAGCGTGACCACGACCGCGGCAGCCATCACCACGGCGCGCGCCAGGCCGAGGTTGACCGGCAGGATGTAGAGGCCGATGGCGACGACCTGAAGCACAGTCTTGATCTTGCCGCCCCTGCTTGCCGGGATGACCCCGTGCCTTATCACCCAGAATCGCAGCAGCGTCACGCCGACCTCGCGCACCATGATGACGCCCGTCACCCACCAGGTCAGCGAGCCAAGCGCGGACAGCGTGATCAGGGCCGAACCAGTGAGCGCCTTGTCGGCGATCGGATCGGCGATCTTGCCGAAGTCGGTGATCTTGCCGCCACGCCTGGCCAGTTCGCCGTCCAGCACGTCGGTTACCGACGCGACACCGAACACCACAAACGCGGCAGCGCGTGAGGCGGTACCTCCGGCGACAAGCAGGACCACGAACACGGGCACGAGGGCCAGCCTGAGCAACGTCAGCCCGTTCGGGATGTTGACCAGGCCTGGCTTCGTCGATGAACCGCCCGGCTCGGCTCTAGTCAAGGTTCTCCGGCGATGGGCGACGCGGCTGGCGCGGCGTGTCGATGAACTCCGCCATCAGATCCACCCCCTCCGAGCCTGATACCCGCACCCGCACAAAATCACCAATCGCGAGCGGTTGGCCGGCCCGTACCTCGGTGGCCCCGTCGACCTCTGGAGCCTGGTGAGCCGCGTGCCCTAGGTACCGCCAGGTGCCGCGTCCTTCCGGCTCATCGGCCGCTCCGTCAGCCGGTTCCTCGATCAGGACCTCGTGCACCTCGCCGATCCGATCGGCGGCGCGCTGGTCCATCAGCTCATCAGCGAGGGCGGCAAGCACCTCAACCCTGCTGGCGATCTCCTGCTCATCGAGCTGCCCGGTCAGGCCAGCGGCCTCCGTCCCATCCTCGTCGGAGTAGCCGAAGATCCCGATCGCGTCCAGGCGAGCCTCGGAGAGGAATCGCTCAAGCTCGGCGACGTCGGCCTCGGTTTCGCCGGGGAAGCCGACGATGAAGTTCGACCTGATACCCGCTTCGGGAGCACGCTGCCTGATCTGGTCGATCAGCGCGCAGAACCGTTCGGCGTCGCCGAACCGGCGCATCCGCCGCAGCACAGGCCCGCTCGCGTGCTGGAACGATAGGTCGAAGTACTGCGCGACCCCAGGGGTCGACGTCATCACATCGATCAGCCCGGGCCTGACTTCGGCGGGCTGCAGATAGCTGACGCGCACCCGGTGGACGCCGGGTATCGCGGTCAGCTCAGGCAGCAGCGTTTCCAGCAATCTCAGGTCGCCGAGATCCTTGCCATATGATGTCGAGTTCTCGCTGACCAGCAGCAGCTCCCTGGCGCCGTGGTCAGCCAGCCAGCCGGCCTCGGCGATCAGGTCGGCCGGAGGCCTGGAGATAAAGGCACCGCGGAACGCGGGTATCGCGCAGAAGCTGCACCTGCGATCGCAGCCGGACGCGATCTTGAGCGGTGCCACCACGCCACCGCCAAGCCGGCGGCGAAGCACGCGAGGCCCCGACGGCGGCGCGATACCATCAGGCAGGTCGGCAATAAACGAGCCGACGGCCGAGCCAGAACCGCCGCCGTGGCCAGGCACATAGGCTGTGCCGCCCGCAGGCCGACCCGAAGGCGCGATCGGCAGGAGCTTTCTGCGATCCCTCGGTTCGTGCGCCGACCAGCGCTTGCCCGCATGAACAGCTTCGAGCTTGGCCGAGATGTCGGTGTAGTCGTCGAAGCTGAGTACCTGTGCCTCTGGCAGCGCCTCGGCCAGTCCGTTGCCGTATCGCTCGGCCAGGCAACCAGCCGCCACAACCGCCGCGCCCGAGTCGCCGGCTGTGAGCAGCTCATCTATCGAGTCCTGCTTCGCAGCCTGGATGAAGCCGCAGGTATTGACGAGCACGACATCGGCCTGATCGGTGTCGGTCAGGTCCCAGCCGCCAGCTTCCAGCCGCGCGGCGAGTTCTTCTGAGTCGACCTCATTGCGCGCGCAGCCGAGCGTGACCAGGCGGACCGATCGTCTGTCGGATGGCAAGTTACCGCTCGATGGCACACCGGCAGACTACGGTAAGCCTCCGGCTGCGGCAGCCGCCGACCGGCTAAGACCGGAAGCCGACCGGCTAAGACCTGGCGTACGTGCCAGTCCCCTACGCCTGGCCAAGCGCCAGGTTCAGGTTGACCGGCTGGGTAACGCCCCGGTGGATCTTGTTCTTCGAACCATTCACGCTCACGACCACCCCGGCCGGGTTGGCGACCTCCAGCCTCACGCTGCGCTTTTCGTACCACCGCCGCGTCTGACCGGCATACACCATTCCAGCGAAGATGGTCCGCCCGTTCTTCCGCGAGGTGATCACCACCCAGCAGTTCTGCCTCGCGGTGATCTTGATATCCAGGCTGCGGGGCCGGTGCCGCACGACAACCGGCGGCGTCGTCTTCACCTTCTGCTTGGCCTTCGCGTCAGCCTTGGCCTTGGCGTCGGCCTTGGCATTGGTGGTCGGGACGTGCGGCCTGGTGTCCGCTACCGGATGCGCGGCATGGGTGCTGAAATGCACGTAGGTGAGCACCCCTGCTATCGCGAGCAGCGCGAGCGCCATCGCGGCCGTCCAGTTCGGCTTCCGCCGTTCTTTCAGCCGTACCGGCGTGACTGGCTGGAATACATCGGCGGCGCTAATCGCCCTCGGCGCTCCGATGGTCGCGTCGTACTCCGCGATGAGCGGCTCGGAGTCGACGCTGACGGCTTGGGCGATGCTGCGGATGTGTCCGCGCGCGTAGAAATCACCGCCGCAACCAGAAAAATCATCACGCTCGATGCTGCGGATGATCGTCTCCCTGATGCAGGTGCGCTGGCCAACTTGAGTAACGGTCATACCGGCCTGTCGGCGCCCCGCTGCCAGCGTGTCACCAATAGTCACGCCACGCCTCCACGTTTCTCATCAATGGACGCAAGCCTAGCTAGCTCCGGGCACGTCAAGCCCGGTGTCTCTTAGCTACCAGTGGCCGAGCATTTTGCCCGCTCAAATCCCCATCCCCTCATGCCCGCCGTAAGGGCAGCCAAGCCCAAGCGACGGTATGGCCTTCGCAAGTGCACAGCATCGCCGGCGCAGCCGCGCATCCTCTTCTTAAGGAAGTGCCGTCGCGGGCAGGCCGGGCAAGACCGGGAAGAGTCAGCCGCATCCGGAGCCCGGAGTTTCATGATCTGGGAAAATTTCCCACGCTATGGGCGGAAACCTCTCCCACACACGAAAAGCCTCCCAGATCATGAACCCGATATCGGCATAATTGCCCGGAATGTCCAGAGGCAGGCAGGCAGGCAGGCAGCAGCGGCCCGACCCTCCCGCGCGCTTAGCTTCCGCGCAGGGAGTCGAGCAGTTCGGCTAGGTCGTCCGGCCTGATCAAAACGTCTCTCGCTTTCGATCCTTCGCTTGGCCCGACCACGCCGCGGCTTTCGAGCAGGTCCATCAGCCGGCCAGCCTTGGCGAAACCGACCCTCAGCTTGCGCTGCAGCATTGACGTCGAGCCGAATTGCGTGCTGACGATCAGCTCAGCCGCCTGCAGCAACAAATCGAGGTCGTCGCCGATGTCCGCGTCGACCTCACGCTGCTTGCTCTCGGCGGTCGTCACGTCCTCGCGGTAGTCGGGCTCGGCTTGCTTCTTGCAATGGGTGACGATCTCGCGGATTTCTTTTTCCGTCACGTAGGCGTTCTGCAGCCTGATCGGCTTGCTCGCGCCCATCGGCAGGAACAACGCGTCACCCTGCCCGACGAGCTTCTCGGCCCCAGGCTGGTCCAGGATGACCCGGCTGTCGGTAAGGCTTGACGTTGCGAACGCCAGCCTGGACGGGACGTTGGCCTTGATCAGCCCGGTCACCACGTCCACGCTCGGACGCTGGGTCGCCAGCACCAAGTGGATGCCGGCCGCCCTGGCCAGCTGCGTAATCCTGACAATCGCATCCTCTACGTCGCGAGGCGCGATCATCATCAGGTCGGCAAGCTCGTCGACGATCACCAACAGGTAAGGGTAGGGCACATACTCGCGCTCGCTGCCTGGCGGCGCGGTAATCTTCCCGGCTCTGACCGCCTTGTTGAAGTCATCCATGTGCCGGAACCCGGATGCCGCCAGGTCGTCGTACCTGCGGTCCATCTCGCCGACCACCCACTGCAGCGCGTCGGCCGCTTTCTTGGGGTTGGTGATGATCTGGGTGATCAGGTGCGGGATCCCTGAGTAGGCGGTCAACTCGACCCGCTTGGGATCGATCAGGATCAACCGCACCTCGTCGGGCGTGGCGCGGATCAAGATCGACGTGATCAGCCCGTTGATGCAGGTGGATTTGCCCGCGCCGGTCGCGCCGGCGATCAGGATGTGCGTCATCTTCGCCAGGTTGGCCACCACTGTGCGGCCTTCGACGTCCTTGCCGAGCCCGACCACCATCGGGTGATGGTCGGACTCCGCGATCGGCGATCGCAGCACGTCTCCCAGGCTGACGATCTCCCTGTCCGTGTTGGGTATCTCGATGCCGATCGCCGACTTGCCAGGGATGGGAGAAAGGATCCGCACGTCAGCGCTCTTCACCGCGTAGGCGATGTTCTTCGACAGCGCGGTCACCCGCTCGACCTTGACGGCCGGCCCGAGCTCGATCGCGTACCTGGTCACCGTCGGCCCTCGGGAAAACCCGGTCACGTGCGCGTCGACCTCGAACTGGTCGAGCACCATGGTCAGCGCCTCGACCATCGCATCGTTCGCCCTGGTCCTGGCCCTCGGCGCGGTGCCCGGTTTCAGCAGCGCGGCTGGCGGCAGCGTGTAGCTCGACGACGCTCCTCCGGCCAGCATGAGCTGCTCGCCGACTCGCCCCTGTTTCCCCGCAGGCGCAGCGGGAGCCGCCTGGTCGGCGCTCACCCCAGCCGAGTCATCACCGCCGCCGAACCACGACTTATGCCACGTCGCCTCGGCGCCAGACGCCGTGCCAGCGCGCGTCCCGGCGCCGTAGCTCGTGCCCGCGCCGCCACCGGAACCTGGGTCGCGCGGCCCCCGGACATCCTGCGGCCCGTCTGACCCGAACATCAGCGCTTCGGCGAGTACCTCATCATCGGTGGCGCGCCGACCGGCGCCTGTACCGACTCGGGGGGACGCTCCCCCAGCATCCCCCGCTGGCTTGTCGGCACCGACCGCAGGCTTACCCTGCGGCTTTCCAGCTCCGGACCCGCGCGGCACGAGCCCGCCGAGCAGCGGCGTGTCATAGGGCTTGTCGTGCTCGCCTGCTTCGATCGCCCCGGCGTTCTTGCGCTTGGACAGGCGCGGCAGAGCCTGCTGTTCACCATCACCGCGGTCGGTGACCTGTTCGGTCTCGATGCCACGGAGCTGGCGGACAAGGAACCCGAACTCGGTGAACCTTTCCCGCACCCGGTGCAGCGGCGTGCCGGTGATTACCAGCACGCCGAAGGCGGCGACCAGCGCGAGCACTGGCACAGCCGCCCAAGCGGTAAGCAGCGCGCGCAGCGGCGCGGACGCCAGGTATCCGATCAGACCGCCCGAGTCCTGCATCGCGCGGCGGCCAGCTGACGGCGCCGGGCTGCCGAGCGCGATGTGCATGATGCCGAGCGCGCCAAACATCAGCGCGGTCCAGCCGATTACCATCCGGCCGGGATGCGCGTTCTTGTCGGGGTGCCGGAGGAGCCGCCAGGCCAGCAGCCCAAGCAGCAGCGGAATAGTCCACGCGAGGGCACCGAACGAGCCGCGGACGAGCGCGGTGATCGCCCGCCCGAACGGCGAGCCAAGACGCCACCACGCGGCTCCGGCGGCAACGATCGCCCCGGCTAGGACGGCAAGCCCGAGACCGTCCCTGCGGTGCGCCGGGTCAAGATCACGTGCGCTGTCGCCGAACAGCCGCGCGACGAACCCGACACCGCTGGCCAGCTCCATCCAGATCGCGGCGACGGCAACGACGATCCAGCCGATGAGGATCAGGAACGGATTGTGCGACGCGCGCAACGCATTCGCTGGACCCGGTCGCGACGCGTAGCCGCTGCGGCTGCGGTAGTACGGTGTGCTACCCCGCCGCGCCGCCGAGCCCCGGCTCGTCGATGTCCTGGCTGTGCCGGTCCGGGGGGACGACTTCCCTGACCCCCCCGCGCTGGCGCGAGGGCGGCTTGGTGCGCCACGGGACCCGCCCCCAGCCGAACTCGCCTGGGGACGTGAAGCACCTTTGGGCGCACGAGTCGCCATGATGCACACGGTAACCAAGCCAGCGGCTCTTCCCCAAGCACATCCGCCTCGTGTTGCCGGCGCCCCTCATCAGGCCGGAGTATGGATGTGCCTGAGAGGAGGGCTGCGTGCGAATAGCGGTTGTCGGGGGCGGACCTGGCGGGTTGTACTTCTCCGCGCTGGTCAAGCAGCTCAGTACTGCTACCCACGAGATCACCGTCTGGGAGCGGAATGCCGCGGACGATACGTTCGGGTTCGGCGTCGTGTTCTCCGACGAGACGCTCGGCGGTATCGAGCACGCCGACCCGCTGATCTACACCGCGATGGAGCGCGAGTTCGCCCGCTGGGACGACATCGACGTGCACTACCGGGATCGGGTGATCACCAGCGGCGGTCACGGCTTCGCCGCGCTCAGCCGCAAGCGCCTGCTGCAGATCCTGCAGCAGCGCTGCGCTGACCTCGGCGTCGTCATGCACTTCA